>NZ_SNZY01000003.1:0-398045 GCF_004364275.1 Idiomarina sp. H2 | reverse complement strand
CCGTTTTCTCAACCGCCAATGCGGGCATGCTAAACAGTAAAAATAAAATGGTTGTTATCATTGTTTTTTTCATCGTGTATTGCCTCCTAGTAAAAGAAAGGAACAACATAGGGGTAAGCCAGTGCTGTTAAAGTAAGTACCGCAACGAGCCAAAACATCACTTTGTAGCTCTTACGAGCATTTGGCGTTGCGCAGGTGTCATCAGGGTTGCAGTCATCAGCACGCCGGTATATTCGACGCCAGGCAAAGAATATGGCAATCAATGCAATGGCAATAAAAATGGGTCGATAAGGCTCAAGTGCTGTGAGGCTCCCAATCCAGGCCCCGGATACACCGAGTGCAAGTAATATGAGGGGACCCAGACAACACGCAGATGCCAGAGTCGCTGCGATCCCTCCCGCGAGAAGAGAGCCCCGACCAGATTTTGAATTTGACATAATAGTAACTCTTTCGGGCATTTTGCTTTAATGTGTTAATCTTAGACCCGTACCTCACTACGGAAGCAATAGCTATGTTAAAAAAACGCAACGTAATGACAATTGGCACGCTGGCCAAAACAGCCGGCGTGGGCGTGGAAACGGTGCGCTATTATCAGCGCCGAGGGCTAATGAGCGAGCCGGAGAAGCCGTATGGGGGAATTCGACATTACGACGAACAAGCGCTTGCTCGGCTTCATTTTATTCGCGCGTCTCAATGGCTTGGATTTAGTCTGGATGAAATTGGTGAGCTATTAACTCTGCAAGATGGCGCTCATTGCGATGAAGCACGGGAGCTTGGAGAGCAAAAGCTCACCAGTGTTCGTCGAAAGATATCGCACTTACAGCAAATTGAACAAGCGCTGAATGAGTTGGTGCAAAAATGCAGCGCCGGACACGGAGATGTCTATTGTCCACTGATGGCGTCGCTTAATGATGGGGTTGAGGACGCTACGACGGACAAACATAAGGTGCGCTAGTCTGTGTAAAACTTTTGAGTGGAGTTCTTTAACTGAATTGCTTTATAGCTAACGCCAGCCATACACAAGAATCCCCATACCGGTTAGCACAAACGTCGTGCCAATCAGGTCGAAATTGGATAGTGGCGATTTATCGACAATTCGCAGCCAGACTATGGCAGTTAACACGTAAATACCACCATAAGCTGCGTAGACCCGCCCGCTTTCCGCTGGATGAAGTGTTAATAAGTAAGCAAATAAAGCTAAGCTTATTGCTGCCGGAATGAGCAACCAAACGGAATGGCCCTCTTTGAGCCATAGGTAGGGTAAATAGCAACCGACAATTTCGGCAATTGCGGTTGCAATAAATAACCCGAGCGTTTTCAATAAAAATAATGCACTCATTATCAGTTGTCCCTACACGCTTCATCAGGATCTTCTAGTTCTACCGTTGTATGGCTTAAAGCATAGGGCGCAAGGACGTTATCGATGTGCTGTTTTAAGTCGCTACGGGCCTCGATATCAAGATTTTCAGTTAACACCAAATGAACGGTTAATACATGCTCCTCGCCATCTAGTGACCAAAAATGCAGATGGTGTAGGTCAGCAACATGAGGTAGCTCCAGTAAAGTGTCAGCGACTTGTCTGTAGGTTTTTTTGTCCGGAGTTGCTTGTATGAAGAGTTTCAGCGTTGCCCACAGGTTGCGCAGCACATTCACTAAAATAAATAGAGTAAAGCCAATCGACAATATAGGGTCGAGAATTGGCCAGTCTACGAACAACAAAACAATACCAACGATAAGTACAGCAACCCAGCCGAGAACATCCTCCAGCAAGTGCCTCCGAAGTGCGTTGAAAATTATGTGCTACCCGCGCCTGTACTCGCTCGTTTTCATTGTCTACATCAAAATGAGTAAAAACTATTGGCAGTTAACCCTGCAACCTATCAACTGTCAACAAGGAGCAAAATGTCGAATGTAACGGTGGTACGCACGAAGTTAAAACTAGAACGAGCCATCGAAAGGCGCGATAAGACCAATTGCCTTTAAAAGCGCGAACCAACTTTGAATTGCGTAGTTAAAACTCAGCAGCCTGACACCTTGATTTGACCTTTCATCACGCAAAATGATGCCTTCGCGGCTTTTGAGCCTATTCTAATTTTGGTTTGACAAAATACGGGCAACATAACTGGACTAATTAACAGGGTGATATGGATATCCAGTATTTTTTGACATACCAAATTCTGAACGCTAACGGCTATTTCACTCGGCAAAACTTCAAACCTATATCACGGCTGTGCATTGCCAAGAATTAAGGAGAAAAGCTATGCACAGATGCTTATGTATGGAAAACTGTTGTTTGCAGGGCTCTGGTCATGATTAATGAGCATGGATTGTTAGCTATTAAAACAGAGCCTGGCAAAATCACGATCATTGAGAATCCAAGCGTTATTTTATTGCGTGCTGCTGGAAATTATGTCGAGCTGTTCTTTGGGGATGGACGTTTGCTCCACCGGGCAACATTGCAGTCTATGCTTGGGAAAATGCCTGAATATTTCGTCCAAATTCACCGAAGCTACGCTGTGAATTTAAAACACTTGAAGTACATACAGAGCGAGTTAGGGCGTTATACCGAGTGTGTTATGTCAGATGGGCAGCAGGTTCCCATTGGCCCCCAATTCCGATCGCTGTTAATGATGAAGCTAGGTCTCCAATCAGACGATTAACTCTCCATATTCACCACCAATATCTACCGTTTACTCCATTATTCGTTAGTGTTCGTCACAAATTACCATCAATTACTGCGGCGTGTGTAACCCTCTAGTCTGAGCCTATTTGTGTTTATTCAGCGAGGATTAATTAAATGGATGTTCGGGTTTATGGGGTACGTGAGTTACCCGATGTTAAGTTGAAAAAGTTATTACGTGACCACGAGTCTTTTGTCATCGAGAAGGTGCCGCGCAAACATTTCAAAGAGGTTATCAATACGCTGGAAAAGCATATTGAGACACTTGATATGAAGTGCCGAGTTTTCTCGAAGGGGCGTAAGACATTAATGGCAGGTTCTTTCTTTGGTCCGACGGCAATTTGGGGTGTCGCTTCTGCGGCGTTTATGGGCGCACATAATGTAGCAACGTGGGACCCGGACTATGAAATTGCTAAGAACCGAGTAACTGGTACCTTAACCGTTACCTACAAGAAAAAGGACGACTGAGGGCTCTAGGAGCCCTCTTTATTTTTTGTCTACTCAAGTTCGTTATCGCGTTCAGCAATACGTTGCTCTATCCATTCTTAAATTTCGTTTTTGAAATTCGCTTGTTAATAACGGTTTGTGATTGAGTGAGTGTCCTCACCACGTGATTTTCTGAGGCATTGCATTAGCCATTCGTCGACTTCACTTTCTAGCCAGCCACTAGCTCGGCCGCCAAGTAATACTGGTTTGGGGAATCCGTCGTTTTCTATACGGCGGTAAATGGATGAGCGACTAAGGCCAACTTTGTTAATGACTTCTTCTAAGCGAATGAATCTCATGAGTTTTCTCCTATCTGAGTTTGTCTCATGGGATTGGTTGACCCTGTAAGAAATTATTTGAGACTGGTTTACGGCTAGCCTTAAGCTCGAGCATTAATTAGTTCATTGTCTTTAAGCACGCATTCGCCCTTCATTTTGTCCGTCTGATCATAAATAACCCTGCACTAATTAGGCATGTGGAAATCTGGGCTAACGTTTATTCCAATGACTGAAAGGAGCTAGTCATGAAAAGGGCATTATCTATTGCATTGTTTGCTGGACTTTTAGCTGCGTGTAGCGATCCGGATCCTCAAGTAAGTATTGAGGCTTGGGAGCATACCAACCGGCATACAGGTGGCACGTACTTCGTAATTGAGATTACATCAATTGAAGAGCAGGTAACGGTGGAAGATATGTTGGTTAATCGCGGGAACTGCGACTACAGTGATAAAACGCCTTACTCAAGAAAGCCATACCTACCAACCGATCTGAAGTACGGTGAATCTATTGAGCTTAAAATCTACGATGACTGCTCGCTGACTGAGATTGAAGTGGTAACTGATAGTGGCTCTACAGTAGTTAATTATTAGCCTAACTTTACGCCGCACACTGGGAGTGCTTTTGTTTCCTTAGTGCGGTTAGCTCAGGGTCATAGACGAGCCCTGGCTAGAAATTTTTTTTAGCTTCATACCCGCGAATAGTTTATTTGTTAAACTCATCGTTTTTAAGCGCTTTATTAAGTAAATGAAGCTTCAAAATGTTGAGTGCAGGCTCGTCGAGCTTACGTAAATTAAAGCCCCATTTATCAGATTTATTTAGTCGCTCGAAATAGTAATCGATTAATGGATCTGCCTGGCTTGAATATAGACATGACGATAATTTCGGCATTTCGTAGCTATATCGGCTGTATAGGCAGTCCAGCTCTAAAAGGAAGTCGTATGATAGTTGAAAATCAAACTGACAGTTTTGAAGCACATCGTAAATTTCTGAAATAAGTGGTTTCAGCTCTTGCTTAAAACTACGCTCAAACTCGCTATGTTCTGTGTCAGCCAGTGATACAGAAAATAGATACTTAAGCTCTCTGATGTGTTGGTTAAGGTAATCGTTATTCATGCGACGAGCAGATTCACGCTCTAAAATTTCCAGTTGAGCGAGAGGAGTTTTATCTCTCTGTATTGGCTGCTTAGAGAGTTCGCTTTCGAAAGTCCTCCTTTGGAATTCAACTCGTTCTATCAGTTCATCTAAAACATTGTATCGCTTCTCTAAGTATTTCATGAGTTCGCTTGTCTTTAGTAGGAGGGAACTATCAGGTTGACCGACTTCGTTGCTGTAAAGAATTACCTTTAAGTCTGCGTTGTCCATGCTAGGTTGGTGGGGCCAAGATGCGAAATATCGTTTCTTGCCACCATTTAAATTTATATTGACTGGGTGTGCTCCAAAGCATGAGCGAATATGTTTAAAGTACTTATCATCGTCCATCCCTTCTTGCCCTCGGAAAATAGAGCAGTCGCCCTTGAAAGGGCTTATTCGTGCGGCACTCTCGTTAAGAATAGAATTGAGGCTCATGATGGCTTCTGAAACGAGGTCAATAGATGAAATGAGCGAGTATAGTTGCATGGACCGCACATCAATATCTCGTGAAAGTGGATCTGCATTGGTAATGGATCGGATAGCAACGCTAATCCAGTCCATACACGAGCATATTGGGTTCCAGTAGTTTTTCCCGTTTTTACTGCTGTAATAGAGGTAAACGAAGCCGTATTCGTTTACTTTATCTCGGAACTTGTTAATGAGTTTATCTGAAAGGCCTTTATTGGTTTCCGACTGCTTTCTCTCGGTTGCTACCTCCGGTACCTCAATGGAGTAAACATTAAGCTCCCATAGCCTAATCTGACTTCCCCAATGCTGTTCAACGCCTTGTTGGATGGCTTGGTAATATTTTTGATGATGTGGCTGCAGTGCTAAGAGGAAAACAACATTTGCAGTCGAAAACGCGCAAACCATGCTTCCTTGAGTTCTCTCTTGAAGTGTCGAAAGCATCCGTTGTATGAAAGTAGAACGTTTCTCTCTAGCGAAGTGTTGATAGAACAATATTGATTTGCCGGCATTCCACAGCGCGTCTAGCTCATGCCAGTATAAATATTTCGACGATTTTGCTTTGCCATATGGTTTGGTTTTCACTTCGAGACCGTTGTCGGGGTCGAGAAATACGAGATCAGACTGTTCTGTGAACGCGAGTAACTTTTTAAACCAGGCCTTTCGTTGGGTTGCATCGTCAGGAATGACTTTATCGAAATACTTGGTAGTTGGTATAAAGTTATACTTTTGAGCCAACCCTACATGCCGCTTCCTCTCATTCCCAAGAACGTAGCTTAATTGATCAAATAATTCAGGATCGCTGGGCCTCCATTTCGCTGGAGCGTTTAAATAGCTTAGAAGTTGACCGTCAGTAGATTTGTCATCGGGTGTGAGCATCCACGCAACAGAGATAGTTAAGTTTGTTGCTTTACTAATGCACCTGAGCAAACCGTACTTTCTGTAATCGTTAATGTCACCAAAGTACTGGTTTTTCATTTTACTTATTCCTGTGCAAATAGTGTCGTTAAGCGAGGCCTACATTAAGCTAATTTTTTAGATCTGACTTTGCAAGGCTTGGCTTTAGAGTATGACTGTTTGCGATAAGCTTATTAATACTTGGCTTGAGAAGGGAATTCAATTTGAAGCGCTCAGGGATCAGTAATGTGATCCTCAGAGCGCTGAGCTTTATTCAGGGTTTAACCACGACGTTCTCTACCTAGCTCCTTTTCAGCTAGCTGAGTTGCTTGCTCAAGAAGGTTTTCTGGAGCATCAGCCCAGCTTGAGTGGCAGCCAAGCTCACGAAGGTAGTGTTCCACACAAGTATCGAATTTCGAATCATGCCCGTTGTCACCAAAATTATTATCGCTCATTATTCTTCCTCTTTATTGTTGAATTATAAGTAGGTTCAACTAAGAGGTTGGGGCGGTCTTCTAAAAATCAATACAGGAGCAGCTGAACTTTTAAGCTTGCAAAGCCCCTATTCGGTTACATTTGAAACCTATATTACCGCTGTGCATTGATACATTAATACTTAAGGAATCGATATGCACAAGCAAATAAAAAATGATAAGAGCGCTGAGTCAAGATCAGAGCGAGAGTTGTTGGACAAAGCGTATCTCCTAATCCAGTCCCGATTTTTACAGGGAGAGGGTTTTACAGAGCCGGCAATGGTTAAAGAGTTCGTCCAGGGAAGCTATCAGCAGTGCTCAAAAGAAGTTGCAGGTTTACTGCTACTCGATAGTCAACACCGACTCATAGATAACGTTGAGTTTGAAGAGGGTAAAGAGCTGGCTGCATCTAGAGTGTACCGTGAGGTACTTAAGGTTAACGCTGCAGCGGTTATTGTCAGTTATTTTTCACCTTCGAAAGAGCTGAGTCACTCTGACAAAGAGCATGAGTTATCAGCACTTAAGTCGGCCCTGAACCTGATTGACGTATCCCTACTGGACTGTATGTTGGTAACTGATGAGGTCGTCTCGCTTGCTGAGCGGGGACTATTATGATTGGGCGGCTGTACTGCTAGGGTACAGCCGGTTTGCATCCTGAGTTTTATAAATCGGCCAATCTAATCCAACGTCTACGACCACCTAACCACGGCTTCTTTATTTTTTGGCAAGCCCCGTAGTCTCCGTTCACGTCATAAGCCATTTTTATAGTGGCAGTAAGCGACACAGTCATGTCTTCATCGAGAGCTATCTCAGCAATGTCCATAGGCACATGAGGTCGTTGAAGATGGAGAGATTCAACATAGCTTTCAGCTCCGGCATAAGCACCGGAGAGGCAGATAGCCATCGTTTCAGGGTCTGCGTGTCGCTCGATGAAATTGTAAAGATACTGCTGTGTACAGACAAAACCGTGACCGTAGAGCCTAAGGAAAAGCAGGGCGCAGACCAAAGCCGTATCACCGCTTTGTCTACCAAAAGCGTTTGAGCGAATGAGCTGGTACGCGTAAACGCCAGCCGCTTCAAAAGCTCCATATGTCGGGTTATTCCAAATTTCGTTGGACGCTTGTTTTACTGCAGACTCCAACGCATCCCTTTTAATGTAGTAAGGGTCGTCGTGAAAGTGATTGTGGATGAGTTCGATATGCTTTGCGTCAAAGGTAAAAGGGTTATACATGATGACTCCAAGTTTCTGTTGTGTTGATTGATCGTGCTTGCTTTCAAAGCATCGGTCGGAGCCGTAATGTTTTATTGCGATAGTTAAGAGCCCATCAGATTTCAGACCTATATCACTGCTGTGCATTTACCAAATTAGGAGGTTAACAATGCACACACTTGATAAAGGCTGTTACTCATCAGCCAACAATGAAGCTGAGCGAGACGTTTTTCATCGCGCCAGTCAGATCCTGGAAGAGCGTCACTTACGAGGCCAAGAGCCTTACAACCCGAACGTCATTAAGGACTTCCTGACGTATAAGCTGGCGCACTACGAGCGTGAGGTATTCAGCATCATCTTCCTGGATGAAACGGGACACTTCATCGAGTACCGCGAGCTGTTCTACGGCACCATCAATGCGGCCAGTGTGTACCCACGGGAAGTGGTTCGAGCCGCACTGGAAACCAAGGCGTCTTCACTCGTCCTGTCACATAACCACCCCTCAGGAGAGCCGGAGCCTTCCAATGCGGATATCCGTTTGACGGAGCGCCTGAAAAAGGCCCTGGCTATTATCGACGTTGACGTGAAAGACCACATCGTTGTCGGCAAAGAGTGCGTGTCATTCTCTGAGCGCGGTCTTCTTTAGCGCTAGTTCACTTGTGTAACCAAATACTGGAGTAAAGCTTTATGGCGGCAATATTTAAGACACCGGCATCTAGAAAGTGGGTAGTGCTGGGAATTAAGGCAGCAATAACAGCACTGGCACTTTTACCGCAATTGCGAGAGCGCCAGCAAAACACTGGATGCTTACGGTCAGAGTCAGACTTTCCTAACGCTATGTCAGCAAGCCCACTGGGCCTGATCCTGCTCGATGAGCGGGGCTATGTCATCACGTCCTACCAAATCCGTCACCACATCAGTGATGACTCTGCGGTTGATAGTGACGGCATAAAGCGGGCAGCGTCCAAAGCGAAAGCGTACGGAGCTGTTTTAACGTTCGACAAAGGTGTCTATGCCAATGGCCTGTCGATAGAGCCTGACGTTGTTGAGAGCGTTAGAGCGGCTTTGGAAGAGGCTGGTGTACGATTATTTAACCAAAGCTTTTCGTCTAGAACGGGACCTTAAAAAGCTGTTCCGTTTCTAGTCTATTAACGACACTACAGCCCTTGTATAACGAGGGCTTTAAAACGGAATGTCGTAATTTTAAAAGCATAGAAAAATAAGGAAACTTAATCATGGCTGAAGTACAAGCAGTGAAGGATTTGGACCAGGTGAAGCTTATCGGCCATCTTCTTCTAAAAACCTACGGTCAGCAGATAGCTGATATCTGGAACGTTGGCTTAAACTTAGCTTTACGCATTTCTGACTTACTGTCAATTCGGTTCAGCGATATCCAAGGGGATAGACTAGTTCTCAGGGAGAGTAAAACCGGTAAGGTAGCAAGTATCAAGCTCAACGATAAAGCTAGAACGATCATTGAACGGATACGCTCGGAGCACCCTGACCATACTTACTTGTTTCAGTCCTATCGTAATCGCTGGTCGATTAACCAGTCACCCAGGCCATTGAGCAGCCGGTATGTGAATCGTGCAATCTCAATGATCGGTGAAGAGGTAGGGTTAGACCTGGGAACGCACTCAATGCGTAAAACGCGAGGTTACCACCTCTACAAAAACACCAATGACCTTGCACGGGTTATGAAGATGCTTAGGCACAGTAATGAGGCGGTTACCTTGCGTTACATTGGTATTACTCAGGAGGACGTTGATAGGGACTTTGTTGAGCTGGAAATTTAAGGGGCAGTAATGCCCCTGTTAGTTTCTACTGCAATTGAATGATTTTCTGCTATCTCCGTAATGTTTGCTCTTAAGTTTTGCAAAATAACTGAGGCGATAAAACGCATCCTGGTAAGACACTGAAGCTCGTCCCTCATTTCGCAGCAAGTGGTAGCTGGCGTTATTTACGAAGTGCACACCGCCAGCCAATTCGGAAATATTTAGCTTTAACGCACTTGCCCAGGCTCTCTTGATAAAACAAGCCAAACTAGTTTCGCTACCGCTGTACTTACCGAGTCTTCCAAAGTAACTTTCGTTGAGAACCAAGGCAACGTGGTAATGCGGCTTCTCAGAACCTTCTTGCTCTAGGCACCAAACATATCGAATGGTACAAGGATGGACACGGTTATAGCTACTTAAACGTCGTTTGCTGTCTGTTGCAAATTGGTATTTTAATGCTTCGAAAAACCGAGTAATGGAGTTTGATTCAGATGCATACTCAGCAGTTACCGGGAACCTTAAGTCAAAGCGTACTACAAGGACCCTTGCGTGATCATCCATCGCTTTTGCTAGAACTTGCTCAATTGATTGAAGGTAATTGATAGCTAAAGGGCCTTTGTAGTTGTAGACCCTTAAACCGTTGTAGAAACTCTCGTAGGTCAACCTAAGGTTTGTATTATCAGGGGTTCTTCTGTTCATGACGACTCCTTGTATGATTGGTTATGTGTCATACAAGTAGTCAGCCATGTAAAACTTTATTGGTATTGCTTAATGAGCAGCTTTGATGCTGCTCTAGTGGCCTATACAGTTACTCTATATGTATATTAATTATTACATACATCCCGCAGAGTAATTTTTCCCGGTATAGCGTGTGAGGCCATGCGCGTTCCGCGTATATTGTGATTCTGATTAAATATCAATAGCTTTAATTGCAACGGCAAGGGGTACTCAATCGACAACCAACAAATTTTGAGATGAAGAAAAGAAGTTCTTACTCGCCGGGTATAGCATGAATTTTTTTTGTCTTAGTTCGTCACTAGGCGTGCCTGAAAATTGTTGGCTATTTCGAACTGCACTTTGGATTTTATTGAATAGGTCAATTGCTGCATTAGCCATAAAATAGCTGACCGCCTCACTTATTTTATTGGCCTGGTGATATTCCATGCTTTTAGTTAGTGGGCCAGTTATCATTTTGGAGATAGCATCGAAGAACAAAGCGTGTTGATCATCTAATGTCGCATTAGAGGCGTTATCTTTTGGTTCTGCCGAGTCTGAATGGGGAAAGCCAGAACGTCTTAATTCACTTATGACGACTTCCTCAATTAAGAAACAGAAATGTTTGTAGGGTCGGTCCCCAATGGGAGGCTCGGTCTTAAACAGCTTGCGGAGCATGGAAAAACCATTATTCGTTAACTCCTCCGGTATAGAGTGCTTAATTCCTTGTTGTTTGGGTAGGCCTTTAAGAGCGGCCAGTATGTGGCTACTGCTACTAAGTGCTGCGAGATCAAGCAGTAATGATATGGTTGGCCTTACAGGGTTGTCGAACAGGATGGTTTTAGTATACAGGCCGTTTAGCTCATAGTTTTTAACCACGATGTCAGGTTTTAAAATCAAGGTCGATTTCGCTTTGTCTATTAAGCTGCTTCCAACAAACCCTCCGACTTGCTCCGATAGTAGGCCTAGCTTCTGAAATTGTGAAAGATGGCTTCTCAGTGTCTTGGTTGTAATACCTAACAATGAAGCGAGTTCACCATGCTCAGTCTTGATTATTCCATCTTCATTGGCTCGGCAAAGAAGGGTTCCAAAAGTTATTTGTTGCGGACGCATGAACCGAACCGCACCAATCGCATTACTTTTCTGTGCTTGTCCTTTGCTTACGACTTTAAAGTTCTCTGTATCATCGAGCTTATCTTGGCTGACATTCAGAAGGTCGGCTGTGTCGCCTCGATTAGAGGTTATCAGTTTTATCGCCATCTCCGAAAATGGCGGTTTGTGATTGGATGCGTCGGTTTCAAAGTCGGTAACAGAAAAACTAACTCTACCATCTCCTTTCGATAAGTTTGACGTGACTAGGTACTCTTTCGTCACTAACTCAGTTAATTCCGCATGGTAGTTATTTTTTACATATACGCCAATGTCGCTACTCTGTAACTGCAGGTTTTCTTCGCGCTTTTCCGTCGTCAAAACAAAGCGGCGGTGGTTATTTTTGTTGGTCCACTCGATTAAATTTATAAGTAGGTGTTTTGTCTTTAGAGATATGGGATACTCGTCCGTTAATACGGTTACTGACTTGTGATGATTCATAAACGACATTTAATGTTGTTGCTATTGGGTATACCTTAAACCGTATTACGTCAAATGTCATTTTAATGTTGTTTTGTCGACCTATATAGTCACATATGTTTTTTTGAGTCGTCGTTGGATGGCTAATAGAAGAAATCGGGAGAGATACATGAGTCGAAAACCGAAATCACTCGAGCGAGTTGCGGCAGAGGAAATAGATCTAAATTTTGATCGCGACGATGAAAAGTTCGATTTAATCGACCAGCACGTTGCCGAAGAATTCAGCTTTGTAAGTGCTAAAAATCGTGTCCTTTTTTATCGATGGCTCGAGCTCTTTCTCGACAAATATCCGACCCGATCGCATGTCGATTTACATGGCTCAGTAAAAAGTGACCAATTGCTTACATCTGAAAAAGTTGCTGCTTTATTAAGCATCCCCGAAAGAAGTTTAGACTTAAATTCTTATTGGAAGAGAGGAAGCAGAGCGATTAGAGATAGAGTTAAAGAGGAAAATAAGGCGGAAAGGGACAGAAAAGTCGTCATACCTATTTCAGTGAGTCGACGAGACAAAGACAGGTTCGAAGACTTCAAGCATGGCCTTGATTACGAAGCTACTAATAAGGACGCCCTGATTGAATTACTTAATTTGAGCGAGAGCTTTGAGCCTAAAGTGAAAAAGCGCGTGCGAGAACAGTATAAGAAGCTCTTGGAGCAAAACGAGAAACTAAAGAAGGCATACGAGAGTAAGTTAACAAAGGCGGAAAACCGTAGACGTATAGAGAGGCTTGAAGAGGCTCTCGATATGTTGCTCGATGCTAGCTTTGGTATATCTGTGGATGAATATCTTAAACATCATAGACAACTAAAGGCGTTGGAGGAAGGGCATAAGCGGATTGCAGCCGAAAACAGTTCCTCGACAAAGAATGACGATACTGAGAAGTTCGAATAGCAATGTTTTAGTACTATTTGGTCGGAGCGTTTACATGAACTTTTAGTCGGTATCGTCGACGGTTCGGAGACTGTAAAAGATTTTGTGTAAATGGCTGATTGCACTGTTAAATCCGATCTTGATACATAATCTCGAACTGCGCCATTGCCGGTTTCCAGTAGCGCCTTTTTTGTCTTAACCACAAATTTATAAGAGTAAACGTTCTCCGCAAAATTCAGGCCGGTCACCTGTAACTGAATGAATTATGTCAATAACCAGCTTGCCGTTCTTTGTAGGCTTCCTGCTTCCGTGCCACAGTACATAAAGTGGTCGTTTGGGCATGATGGCATCTGTCTCGATGTACTTATAGAGTGAATGGTTACTAAGTTGACAGATTTCTGTCATTGGCAACATACCAACCCCTAAACCGGCTTCAACCAGTCTTCTTACTATTGAAATATCGTCAATATGCGAAACCTTTTTAAAGGAAGCGCTGAGAGAAGGCTCAATTGAACCGATTTGATGTTCTCCAAACGGTAAGAAAAGAATGTCGTTGGGTTGAGTATCCTTTTTAGCTACCAGAGCGGTGGCAATAGTACCTAAGCGCCTTTGATAATAAGACGAGTCCTTTTGCTCTCCGACTCGAAGAGCTAGGTCAAAATTGGTCTGGCTGAGCAACTGGTTCTTATTGTTTGCGTGTATGTCCAGAGTGATGTTATCGAGCTTGGAAATAATCTCTTTGATCGCCGAAAACAAAGCGCTGTACAACAAATTATTAGGGGCTATTAGCTGAAATCGTTGTGAGAGTTCGTGTTTCTTGCGAAGCGCTGAGAGCGCCTGGTCAACTGGCAATGCCGCTTCATCGAACACAACTTTTCCGTAATTGGTTACGATTATTCCTCGCGGCGTTCGCTGTAATAGAGGCTGCTCAAAATAATCTTCCAGAGCTGTCAGTTGTCGAGATATTCTTGCGGGGCTTGTATTCATTGAACGCGCGACAGCGTTAATACTGCCTGCGCGGACAACTTCAATAAATGTATAAAGCTCATTTAGCATCATCATTTTTGCAAACTAAGGTTTCAAATATAAGTATTCGTTAAAGCATACAATAACTCTATAGTGACATCACACTGTTGATTGGAAAGGCTGCTATGAAATATCAAGTAACCCGGGTAGGTCTCCTAACTCTTTTGATGTCGTTCTTAATGTCGTTTTGGATTACCTGGGTAAACCTCGGGTTTACTCATAGTTTTATTCATGACTGGCTTACGGCTTTTCTCTTAGCTTGGCCTGCTGCATTTGTTACCACCTTTCTTTTAATGAAGCCCGTAGAAGTGCTTACTTCGAAGATACTGACTAAGGAGTTTTGACATGTTAAACATTGTTGCAAAAATCTCACCAAAAACAGACCAATTCGACAACTGCCTTGAGAGGATTCAAGCAATAGTGCCTGATACGCGAGAAGAACCGGGCTGCCTTCGTTTCGAAGTCTATTGCGATAAAGACTCTCAGAATATCTTCCTGATTGAACGTTTTACTAATACTGCAGCGTTAGATTCACATTATGCAAAAGACTACACAAAAGATGTTTTTAGTTTTTACGAAGAAGCGTTAGCTAGTCCGGTGCGTGTCGATAAAATGTATGAGGTGTAATTTGGGCTATGAAAACTACAAATGAAAAAACTGCGTTGGTGCTTATCGAGTTCCAAAATGAATGGTTAAGTGAGCAGGGTATCTTACACCAGAAGCTGGTTACCGATAAAAGCCAGTTAAGCGCTGCGCATAGAGGGGGAAAACAATGGTTGGCAAGAGCCAGAAAAGAGGGAATGCATGTCGTTCATGTTTTAATGAGACCAGATGAAAATTACCAAATATTTGGCGAAGCTCACTTGGGATTGCGTGCAGCTATTCCTGCTGTTGGCAGTTGGAAACAGCAGATGGCAGATATCCACCCAGATTTTAGACCTTTGCCAAGGGAGCATGTTATCAGGGAACGAGTTGGAGCCAGTGCTTTTGCTGGCTCGAATCTTGATGCTTATCTGAGGAATAATCGTATATCGACGATGATACTCTGTGGGTTTGCAACTCATGTTTGCGTTGAATCAACGTTAAGAGAAGCTCATGACAAAGGCTATGATACTTATGTTGCCAAAGATGCTGTTGCAGCATTCAACCAAGAGCAACAAAGCTTCTTTTTCTCACAGGTTGTTCATCATTTTGGTGACGTAATATCACTTAGTAGAAGTTAATTTAAGTGCTGTTTTAATCTGAAAAGATATTATATCTGAGCAGACATTTGCCATGTGTCTGCTCATTTTAGCGTTAACATGAGTTACGGTCTTAAAAGTCCCTCAACCCAATCTAGAAACTGGGTTGCACTTCTGGTTTCGAAGCTTCTTTTATTTGGCACGTAATAGCACAAATCAGATTCTACCGGTTGAGTTCCAAATTGCTGGAGAAGATTAGCTTCTAACAACCGTTTTGTAAGTGTCGTAGAGCAGAATACAAGTCCATTTTCTGCCATAGCCTGCTGGATCCCGAACAGCTCTTGATCAAATTTTTTGAGTTTAATATTTGACCCTTCCAGTCCATTCATCGCTAACCAGGCCTCTAATGGCGCATCTGGTAACGCTTTATTTTTCCATTCAGTGGTAAAAAGGGTAACGGGCTTATTTGACCAGGAAGGGGGCTTCACTTCAGAAGCACCGAAAACGTTGAAGGATTCGGACCTAATGACATCCGAAGGCTCAATAACTGTAGAATCACCAAAACGAATTGGAATAATGTAGGACTGATTGTCGACCGACTCACCGGTAGATATTTCGACACAAATACCAGGATTGATTTTCTCAAATTCGTTCTGGGAAGGGATAAGCACCATAGCTGCTAGTGATGACGTTGTTGTTACTCTAACCTTGCTGCCAGAGGCCACCAGCTCTTCCAGAGAGTTTTCAATTTCCCGGAATCCGGCGGAGGTCGCTTCAGCTAACCTTTCACCAGCCCGGGTTAACGCTATTCGCCTTCCTTGCCGGTGAAACAAGTTTGCATTTAACCGGCCTTCCAGGTTGCTAATGTGGTGCGAAATGGCTGTTGGCGTCAGCGAAAGCTCTTCCGCAGCCAGCTTGAAACTCCCCCGACGTGCGGCCGCCTCGAAGGCCTTAAGTGCTTGTAGTGATACCTGCATTGTCATCCCCTAGCCGGAAAAAAAGCGTTCAATATAGATGAGTTTAACTCATCTATAAATGTATTTTTCTCGTTTGTATTATTCTGCTCAGACTCAGAAAATAGCTCCTGCTATTCAGCAACTAAGGTAATGAATATGAGCAGGTTATTACACATAGATTCGAGTGTTAGAGCTGTAAGTAACACGAATCCAGACCACAATTCTATATCGAAGAATATAGCTCTACGATTTATTGAGAAATGGAGGAAGAATCGGCCTAAAGATGAGTATATTTATCGTGATGTTGGAGTGAACCCGCCGGATTTTATTACTCAGGATTGGGTTGGTGCGGTGTTTACCCCCTATGAGAAAAGGACTTTAGAGCAGAAAGAGAGACTGACGTTATCAGATAAACTGATAGATGAAGTGTCAGCAGCCGACGTTATCGTGATTTCATCACCCATGTATAACTACGGAATGCCGGCTCAGCTAAAAGCTTGGTTTGATCAAATTGTGCGGATAAACAAAACCTTTGATTTTGATCTTTCACGAGGGGATTTTCCTTTGCAGCCTATACTTTCAGGTAAGACATTGATAACAGTGACTTCCAGCGGTGAGTTTGGTTTTGAAAAGGGGGGAGTAAGAGAAGACTCTGGCCACCTGACACCACACCTACGAACACTGAGCAAATATTTAGGCGTGGACACAATGTATGAAATAGCCTCTGAATACCAAGAGTTTGGTGACGACAGACACCGTATGTCGGTAGCCAATGCAAAAGACCGGGCAGAATGTCTTGCATCGGAACTTAGTATTTCAACTCCGGGGTCATTGACGAAGGGTAAGGTTGCCAACTCTGATCTAGGTATAACTATTTAATCTCCCAGGGCACCTTCTATTATTGTCTGGGCTTCCTTAGCGGCATTAAGGTTGCCCTGAACGTATGCCAGAGAGATAGCGCCTTCCTTTAATAGAACAATTAATTGTGTGATTTCATCAGCTTTCTTTTCCGAAAGAGACAGCAGATTTACATGCTTGCGAATTAATGCCGTAACGCAGGCCTTATGCTCAGCACAAGCTCTGTGAATGGCGCTTTTCTGGTCCCCAAACTCAGCGCTGGCATTGACGAAGAAGCAGCCATGGAAGTTATCGATATCTGGTACACGGTTATGAAACCAATCATCCAGGGCATTAAAAAGTTCGAATAAAGCGTTCTTGCCCGCAGGCACATGCTCTAATCTCGATATAAGCCAGTCCCGGTAACAGCTGTCGCGATATCGGATGGTTGCTTCGACCAGGTGCTCCTTGCTGGGAAAATGATGATAAAGCGTTTTCTTGGCCACACCAGATTCCGCTAACACGAGATTCACTCCCACCGCGTGGATGCCCTTAGTATAAAACAGTTTAAAGGCCGTACGAATCAGCAATTCATGCTTGTCCATGTCTACACCTTGTTTCATCACATCCCCTTATCTTGACACAAGTAGACAAATCTGTCTATTCTAAGTAGACCAATCTGTCTACTTGGGGTTTTACTTATGTATAAACGTCTTACTACTTCTCGATTTTCTGTTCCATTGATAGCGGGCTTGGGAGCGATGTTGTGTATTACCGCCTTAAGCGGCCTGGGCACAACTGTCGAGTCTTTTGCATGGTTAATGGCACCTTTCGGGGCCACCATGGTCATTCTGTTTGGCTTACCGGAAAGCCCTCTGGCACAGCCCCGAAACATCATCATGGGGCATGTATTAACTACGGCAATTGGTTTGTCTGTCGCTTCTGTCGTAAGTGTTAGCCCTTGGTCTATGGGGTTAGCAGTAGGTTTGGCGGTAGGTTTGATGCTGCTGACCGATACTACTCATCCACCCGCAGGAGCTAACCCGCTTGTTGTTATGCTAGCCGGCGAGCAATGGGATTTTTTATTTATGCCAGTCACAGCTGGAGCCGTTCTGATTGTTGTTTTCGGAGTCATATATCACCGATTAATTTCCGGGCATGATTATCCGAAGCAATGGCTATAGGGAGTCTAGTAATTAAAAAAGAATAACAGAGATACATAGGGGAAATTTAAGATAAGCGATTTTAATTTGAGTCGGATACGGCGATAAACAGGTTTTAAGATGTTAAGTTGGGCATGGGCACTGTCTAAGGGGGGAAGGTTACTATGTAAGGTTTGATGTATTCCTGGTTGTATTCCTGTGTGATTTTATTTTAATTAGTGTAGTTTAAAAACAAAAACTTATAGTCTTAATAAAACTCCCGCCAGCTCCACCAATTCCATATAAAAAGCCGCTCATTTGAGCGGTTTTTTTGTGCCTGCTATTATCACAGCCGAAACTCGCGACACAAAAGAGGAGCCATGAACATGGCCTGGATATACCTAATAATAGCCGGACTGCTTGAAATAGGCTGGCCTGTTGGCTTAAAAGTATCGCAGGAGCCGGAGACTCGCTGGCTTGGCATTGGCATTGCTATTATTTTCATGCTTTTTAGCGGCGTGATGCTCTGGTTAGCCCAACGCGAAATACCCATAGGCACAGCTTATGCTGTATGGACAGGCATAGGTGCGGCCGGCACCTTTCTGGTTGGTGTACTTTACTTCGGAGATCCATCCTCCATAGCCCGTTACGCAGGGGTAGCCCTGATAGTCGCCGGCGTTATCGTCCTTAAACTTGCCAGCTAAACCTCGCCATTCGTTGCTATAAACCAACATAGGTTGTTGCGTCAAAATAAGACATATACTAAATGAATGGCGATTTACTCTGATCCAATACCCCCTACTAAAAACTACTATTTAACACACACTTCAGTTAGAGGACTGTGAACATGACGGATAAAATTAAAGCGTTAAGACTGAAAGAGCCGTTTGGGCTGGATAATATTCAGGTCACCGAAATGGACGATCCGGGTCAGCCGGGGCCGGGAGAAATTCGCGTTAAAGTTAAAGCCAGCTCGCTTAATTTCCATGATTACGGGGTTGCGGCCGGCTTTATTCCAACAGAGGACGGGCGCATTCCTATGTCTGACGGAGCCGGTGTAGTAGAAGCCGTTGGCGATGGTGTGGAAGAGTTTGAGGTAGGGGATAATGTTGTTTCTACTTTTTTCCCTTACTGGCAAAGCGGACCCGCGCCAGTAGGCGACTTCCGTAATACCCCGGGCGATGGAATTGATGGCTACGCCCGCGAAGTTGTGGTGCGTCCAACCCAGTTCTTCACTCATCAGCCGAAAGGTTATAGTCATGCGGAATCAGCCACCCTGACCACGGCTGGCCTAACTGCCTGGCGCGCTTTGGTGGTAGATGGCGGTATTAAGCCGGGTAACTCGGTGCTGGTACTGGGGAGTGGCGGTGTGTCCGTATTTGCCTGCCAGTTAGCGAAGAGCCTGGGCGCAACGGTATTCGCTACGTCGTCCTCTAATGACAAACTCAAGCACTATAAAGAGCTTGGAGCGGATCATCTGATTAACTACAAAGAAGACCCGGAATGGGGCAAAACGGTTCGTAAATTAACCAATGGCCGTGGTGTTGATCATGTGATTGAAGTTGGCGGGCCGGGTACCTTGCCACAGTCTATTAACGCGGTCGCTATTGCAGGGCATATTGCGTTAATTGGTGTGCTGACCGGAAGCGAAGGGGAAGTTCCAACCGCTAGGCTAATGGCGAAACAGGCACGCTTGCAGGGGCTAATTGTTGGTAGTCGAGATAACCAGAAAGACTTTGTACGTGCCTTAGAAGCCAACGGCATTAAGCCGGTCATTGATAAAACTTTTGCGCTGGAAGATTTGGCGGATGCTTTTCGTTATGAGGAATCAGGCAAGCACTTTGGCAAGATTTGCGTAGAGTTTTAAGTTATTCTGGCAGAACAATTGATATGTTGAAAAAGAGACTTTCGGGAACCTGAGATATGACCATAAACCCAGGTATTTATGAACATTATAAAGGCGGGCGGTATCGTGTTATCGATACTGTACGTCACAGTGAAACGGAAGACTGGTTAGTGCTCTATCAGCCTATGTATGGCGAGCAAGGGCTTTGGGTGCGTCCGTTTGATATGTTTGTTGAAACCGTTTTTGTTGACGGTAAAGACTTGCCACGATTTCGCTTTATTGGCAATGAGTGAGGTAGCTTGATGAGCGAAATAGATAACAAACTGTTTTTAGCCTACATTGGCGGTACAGCACCCGGCGCTAACATCGAGCTGCACGATATCCGCTTTGTTGTTGGTAAGGAAATGGAAGACACCTACGACATTATCCGCCGGCAGTGGTTTGGCACTCAGAAAGGTCTGCATCTCGACAGTTTTGTTCATTTGCATCATGTCGATGGTTACCGTATTCATCTAGTGTCAGAACAACCAGAGCAACGCTCAAATAAGCAATTGTATTTTGTGAATTTCGGCGGCTACTTTACCAACCAACTCGCTGAGTATCACGATTTTATCCTGGTGGTGGCTGACTCACCTGCGGCCGCTAAACAGCAGGCTCGGGCAAAGGTATCCCAAGCGGGTTTAGCGGGTGCTGAGCTAATTCATAAAGACGATCTACTTGCAGTAGATGACTGCCTTTGCCTCGACCTTATCGATAATCACTTTGTGACCTTAGAGTTTGATGGCCAGCAACAGGCGTTGGTGCCAGACTGGAAAGGCTACCAACCGTTGCCGTAGTTTCTGCATCCACGTTTGTTATTTGAATCATCATAAAGTAAGTTACTAAATGTGTTGATTAAATTTCGGTAATTAAAGTCCAGGGAGGGAAGATGATAAAAACAATAAAGCAAACCCTTATTCTTAGCCTTTTCACTGTAACTGGTTTGACAGCTACTTCCGTGCAGGCGGAGCCCGAGGTTAAATTAGTAGGTAAAAGTGACTGTTTTAGTGGTGCCTTCGCCAGTTATGAGAGCTGGATGAAGAAAATTGCTCAGATGAATCGAGATAAGCCTAATACTGAAAAAATCTTAAAGAAGGTGAAAGCTTTTTATAAAAAAGAAGACTTTAAAAACTTTCAGGAAAACCTTGAGTGCAAGAATTTCATTTATAAAGTCAATGAGGCCATGGTTCACGGTTATTATATCGCGCCCAAAGGTCAGTCAGACTTACCTGTCATTATTTATAACAGAGGCGGTAACGGTAGCTTCAGTAGCTGGATATTTCCACGGGTTTATAACAAGCTTTTTGAACTAGCTGATGAAAAGAATGTGGCAATTTTTGCATCTAACTACAGAGGAGCGGCTCCTAAACTGCCAGGTAAAGACGAGTTTGGCGGAGCTGATGTAAATGATGTTGTGGCTCTGCCTCAGCTATTTGAGCATTTCCCTAATGTAAACCCAGAGAACGTTGGACTATTCGGCTTTAGTCGCGGGGCAATGCAGTCGCTTTTAGCCGTAAAGCATGGATTAAGTGTTGATTCGATAGTTCTGCATGCGGGTCAGTACGATTTATTTGAGGGGCAAAAACATCGTCCTGAAATGGAACGTGTGCATAAAGCGCGCATTCCAGGCTATGAGCAAAACAAAGATGAAGAACTAAAGAAACGTTCAGCTGTGTTTTGGATGGACGAAATTGATAATGACATTCCTATTCTGTTGATACACGGAGATAGAGACAAACGCGTTTTAGTCAATTCCAGCATTGGCCTGGATAAAGTCCTTGAGAAAGAAGGTTTTACTCATAAGCTTTCGATATACGACGGTCTGGGACATAGCTCTTTTCCGAGACAAAAAGAAATTAGAGAAGAGATGATGTCCTGGTTTAGAAAATACTGGGAGTAGCTTTTTAGCAGTTATCATTCGGATACCTCACTCCGGTTTGGTAGTTCTGCGTTACCGGGCTGTAATTGAGTGAAGCCAGTGCATGCGGTCTCTGAATCGTGTTTTCATTTTAATTAGTTCAAGTAAGTTTCTGATAGAGATCCTTAATATGGTTGCTAAAGCAGAAGACGTTATCGATTTTTGGTTCAAAGAACTCAAGCAGCAGCAATGGTTTGCAAAAAGTGACAAACTCGATGAGAACATCAAGGAGCGGTTTTCCGGTACACTAAGCGCTGCCGCGGCAGGAGAATGCTGGCAATGGAGAGAGACAGCGCATGGACGGCTGGCTGAAATTATCGTGTTAGATCAGTTTTCACGCAATATTTACCGTGATACACCGTGCGCTTTTTCACAGGATGCAATGGCACTGGTGTTAGCGCAAGAGGCGATAAAAGCCGGTGCTGACAATTCGTTAGAGGCAGTCGAAAAAGCGTTTTTGTACATGCCCTATATGCACAGTGAATCAAAGCTTATTCATGAGCAGGCTATGCGGCTCTTTGACCAGTCTGGTCTTGAAAATAATTATAAATTTGAAGTGAAACATAAAGAAATTATCGACCAATTCGGTCGTTATCCCCACCGGAATACTATTTTAGGGCGTCCATCGACTCCGCAGGAAGAAGCGTTTCTTAAACAGCCGGGATCCAGCTTTTAGGCTTATCGCTGAAATTCGCTTTTCTCTCTCAAATTTCAACATGGAGGTTTGTCTTTAAGGTAAACTACCGCGAAATTTTTTACAGGGAAGATTCGATTAATGAAGGCTTTTAAACGCACGCTTGTCTCGGTTGTTGTGTCTGGTGTTTTATTGAACTGTGCTGAAGTCTCTGCACATGATGGTATCGAGCGAATTTTAGTTTCAGGTCATCAGGCGAATTTACTGGGGCAGGCGATGTCTGCTTCTGAAGGTGTGCTGGGCCAACCAGAAATTAGCATTCGGCCGATGTTGCGTACAGGCGAGTTAATGGAATTGATCCCTGGTATGAGTGCGACTCAGCACAGCGGGAGTGGGAAGGCGAATCAGTATTTTTTGCGGGGTTTTAATCTTGATCACGGTACGGACTTTGCCACCTATGTTGATGGTATGCCAGTTAATATGCCAACCCATGGTCACGGTCATGGCTATACCGACATCAACTTTTTGATTCCGGAGATTATCGACCAGGTTGTCTATCAAAAAGGCTCTTATTATGGCGATGTCGGCGACTTTTCCGGCGCCGGAAGCGTCGGTTTCAGTACGCAGATGAGCCGCAAAAAAGGGCTGGCTAAAGTCAGCGTGGGAGAGGATGCTTACCAAAGGTTGTTATTAGCCGATAGTGTATCGCAGAGCAGCCGCAGCGGTACGCTATATGCACTTGAGTACCAAACCTACAATGGCCCCTGGACGGACATTAACGAAGACGTTAATAAGCTCAATGCGGTAGTGCGGCATAGCATCCGAACCTCCGACGGTGTTCTTACTTTTGGCGCGATGGGCTACGAAAACGAGTGGAACAGCGCGGATCAAATCCCATCCAGAGCGGTAAGTCAGGGCATTATTGACGAGTTGGGCTCTATAGACAAAACCTTGGGTGGAAAGACGCATCGATACAGCCTCAATGCCATTTACACCACTGCAGATTATGCCTTGACGGCTTATGTTATTGACTATCAACTGTCGTTATTTTCAAACTTTACTTATTATCTGGATAACCCCTTAACGGGCGATCAGTTTGAGCAAGTTGATGACAGAAAAGTGTACGGGGCTTCGGGAAACTGGCATTTGGATGACAATATTACTCTTGGTTTTTCAACGCGCTACGATGATATAAACGAAGTGGGTTTGCACCGTTCGCAGCAAAGAGAGCGGTTGGGAAGCGTTAGAAGCGATGCGGTAAATGAGTGGAATGCAGGGCTTTATATCAGTCACGACTATCAATGGACGGATAGACTGCGCACCAATTTTTCGTTGCGTTACGACTACTTTAATTTTGATGTTAATTCATTAATTGATACCAACAGTTATGGGGTCGACCTCACCCCAAATAACGGTGAAACCTCGGACAGCCTTTGGTCTGCCAAGGGAAGTGCAACCTATCTGTTAACTAACGAGACCGAAATTTATCTATCAGCCGGACAGGGTTTTCACTCCAATGATGCCCGGGGGACAGTATCACGTGTTGATCCAAAGAGCGGCGATGCGGTTAATACTGTCGACCCTCTGGTCAGAACCTTCGGTTACGAGTTAGGCCTGCGTTGGCGACCTAACGCAAAATTCAATAGCTCGTTGGTTTTATGGGCTCTGGACCAGGACAGCGAATTACTGTTTGTGGGCGACGCTGGTAATACAGAAGCCAGCCGCCCATCAAAAAGGCAGGGGATTGAACTGGCCGCCTACTACAATGTTAGCGAGCAGTTAAGCTTTGACCTTGAGTACGCTTACACTGATGCTGAGTTTGATGATGGCAACATTCTTGCTCAGGAAATTCCGGGATCGATGGAAAATATTCTCCAGTTGGGCGTGACCAAACGCTTCAGCGGCAACTGGTTTTCTACTGTACGCATGAGATATCTTGGAGAACGTCCCTTAGTTGAAGATAACTCGATACGTTCGCAAAGCTCGACTGTGGTCAATTTCTTGCTTGGCAAACGGTGGAACGCGTGGGCGATGAATGTACAAGTACTCAATGTGTTTGACAGTAATGACCACGACATTGATTATTTCTATGCCTCGCGACTGCCTGGTGAACCCGCATCTGGCGTAGAGGACGTGCATTACCATGTTATGGAGCCAAGAACCGTGCGCTTCGAATTAAGCTACGAATTTTAGGGTTTTGTTACGGCCTTAAAAACTGTAGCCATTGTTGCCAGTTGTTGAGTGACGTGGGACTTTAAATGCTTTTTATATTTTCTGCGGTAAGCTCCACAATTCGCTGCCGTGCTTCAGGAGTCGTCCACGCATTATGCGGCGTTACAATAAGGTTTAGTCCTTCGTTCATCGCGTCCAGTAATGGGTTACCGTCTTTTGGCGGCTCCTGAGGCAGTACGTCGGCCGCAACACCGCCAATTTTACCGGCTCGGAGTGCGTCAGCAACGTCCTGTTCATTGATGACTCCTCCGCGGGCATTATTGATGACAAGTGCGTCTTGCTTACAACGTTTTAGGTTGTCAGCGTTAAGCAAGTTTTTAGTGTTATCGGTTAGCGGGCAGTGGAACGAAATAATATCAGCGCCGGGGAGCAATTCGTTCAATGACGGGCGTGAGTCATCGGTTTTACCGGGTCTTGCGGAAAATTCAACAGCCATGCCAAAGGCTTCCGCCAGCGTTTTCACAGCCTGGCCCAACTCACCAGAGCCAACAATCACTAACTTCTTGCCTGCCAGCTGAATGGTGGAAGGCTCTAACAAACAAAACATCGATGAGTTTTGCCAATCCCCGGCGGCAACACGCTTTTGCATAATCGGGAGTTTAGTAGCCAAGGCTAACATCATCATTAGGGTATGCTGTACAACGCTGGCGGTACCATAAGCTTCAACATTTTTAACCGAAATATTTAATTTTTCGGCGGTTGCTGTATCAATGTTGTTCATGCCCGTTGCTAATACGCAAATGAGCTTCAAGTGTGCCGCGCTTTCAAGGGTCGATTTATTGATAACCACTTTGTTGGTTATGACAATCTCAGCATTTCTTATACGTTTACCAACCTCTTCTGGTGTCGTCGAATCATACAAAACTAAGTCATCGACTAGCTCCTCAATGGCAGAGAGATCGATGCCATCGCCCAGAGTTTTTGCATCCAGTATCACTGCTTTCATGCTTGCGTCCTCATGGTTTGTATCCGTATTTAATGCGCATATTACCAAAAATACTAAAGAGCATTTTATAAAAGACTGATCTTGCTCGTTCAGCGGGCGAAGAATTTAGGGTACTATTCGCGGTACTATTCGCGGCATTATTCGTGTCAAAAACCACTAATAATTGATACCAGTACGTCTTTTATAGCGCAATTGAGCTTCAAAGCTGCTAAGTCATCCGCTCGCGTTCTTCCCAGTGTCAGTAACGCCACTGGCTGATTGTTTTGATGCGCTTGTCGCGCGAAACGGTAGCCAGAAAAGACCATAAGTGAAGTACCTATAGCGAGCAGGGCACTGCTTTTTCGCAATTCCTTCTGGGCTTCTTCAACACGGAGCCGGGGGACATTGTCACCAAAGTAAACTACGTCTGGTTTTAAAATACCGCCACAACGTCGACAGTCAGCTATTTTAAAGTTTTCAAAGTTAGCTTCTAAGTCAGCATCACCGTCCGGTGCTGCGGTTGCTTCAAGAGCCGCAAAATCCGGGTTCATTGATAGGCTGCGTTCGTGCATTTCCAGGCGCGGGGTAATTTCCCGACAGCTCATACACACCATTTCGTTGGCGTACCCATGTAAATTGATGACATTGGTTGCTCCGGCTTTTTGGTGCAGACCGTCAACATTTTGCGTAATGATACTGCCAATTAAGCCTTGTTGCTGTAACTCAGCAATAGCGTAATGAGCTGGGTTAGGCTGAGCGTGATACAGAACCGGCCAACCGAACAAACTGCGCGCCCAGTAGCGTTTTCGTACACTCTCACTGCGCATATAATCCTGGTGCTGAACTGGAGGCGTACGCTTCCATTCACCTTTGCTGTCCCGGTAGTCTGGTATGCCTAAATCGGTGCTAATACCTGCGCCGGTAATAACCGTTACCGGGGCATTCTCCTGCAGGAACTGCATAAGAGCATCACTGGCTTCCGTAGGTTCTGTTATTGTCATATCGATGAAAACACAAACGAGAGTTACAACACTGATCGTAAGTTACCACTGCTGAGTAGTAAGAGGAAACAGTTAAGTAAAGATCCGCAAATTTTCTGAGTGACTATACTAAAGCATGCTAATTTCTTGAGCATCGACTGTTTTAAAGGAGTAAAAACATGAAAAAATTTGTCTTAACTATGATGATGTCCTCTCTTGTACTGGCTGGGTGTGCAAACATGAATAACACTCAAAAGGGGGCTGCAATTGGAGCTGTAACGGGTGCGTTGTTGGGTAAAGGTACTGGCGATAACGATAAAAGCCGGTATGTCTGGGGCGCGGCTGTTGGTGCTTTGGCCGGTGGAGCAATTGGCTCATATATGGACAAACAGGAAAAGGAATTCAGAGAGGAACTGGCTGACAGTGGTGTGAAAGTCATACGGGACGGCGATAATCTCCGTCTTCAACTACCGAGTAACATCACATTTGCGACCGGAAGCGCGAATATTTCTCAGAGCTTCTCCCCCGTATTGAATGATGTTGCACGAGTACTGCAAGAGTATGAGAAAACCACTATGCTGATAGAAGGGCACACCGACAGCACCGGATCCGCTGAGTACAATCAGCAGTTGTCGTTAAACCGTGCTAAAGCCGTAAGGAACCACTTGGTTGGCAGTGGCGTAGACTCACGCCGAATAACCACAGAAGGTTACGGAGAGAGTATGCCAGTGGCCGATAATGATACCGAAAGCGGACGCCAGCTAAACCGCCGAGTCGAGTTACGTATTATCCCCAATACCAAGTAAGAAAATGTTAGCCCTCGTGTGGGGGCTAACGCTGAAACTCCAGTAGTTTATTATTGGCAGGCATTGTGTGAGTGTGTTTTAGTTCAAACCCTTCTTTTCCCGCCAACTTTGTGACCCATTGCCAGTCCCGTATTCCCATTGTATTGTCACGCGATTTTAATGACGTGTGAAAAGCCCGGTTACTTTCGCTGGTAAAACGGCCGTTGTCATTAAAGGGGCCATAAATACATAACCTTTTGACTGACCGAAGGCCGCCCCCTAGATGCTCAAAAAGCTTTTCAACACCCTTTTCAGGCATAATATGGCAAGTGTTCGCTGTAAACAGGGCGTCGAACTCCCCCTCTGGGGCAGCGTCAAATACATCGAAATTAATCGGCAACGGCTGACCGGATACACCGTCTTGTTTTATCCGTGCGGTGACTCCTGGTAGATACTCTTTTTGATCGCTGGCTTGCCAACAAAGATTAGGAAGTTGTCTGGCAAAATACACCGCATGTTGACCGGTGCCACTTCCCACTTCTAACACATGGTGACAGTCTGAAAAAGCTGATTTAAGAACATTGAGTATGGGGTCTTTATTGTTTTCGCACGCTTGCGAGAAAGGTAATTCCATAAAGGCTCGCCTATGTTGTTTGGTTCAGTCGAACAGTGTCGCAGAAAAAACGACTAAAATAGCGAATGAATGAAAAGTGAATCGACAATTTTTTGCTACATCCACGATTTTTTTAACGCTTCCACTCGATAAAGACAAATATCAATGAAACTCTTTCCTGTTTTGTCTTTTATGAAGGGGAGCGTTTGTCCGCCGCAGGCTAATACAAACTTCACGGAACACAATTGAAAGCGGCGCATAAACCAGCTTTGGGAAAATCGAGTTTGTTGAACTTTATGAATAGGGAAACATCGGTAATTAATTCCAATTAGACCTTTTCTTAAGTAGATAAACTGCTCGTCAATTGCGTAACCCCATCGTTTCCAGCGCAATGTAATCAAGGCGGTGGAGAGTATGAAAAGCGCGACTGACGCTATAGCGAGATCTGTATTTCCAACGTAAGTGAGAATGACCGCAAGTGGAATGAATAGCCAAAATGCAATGAGTGTGTTTCTTACTGCAAGCCGCTTGCTAACGGGCTGATAATCTATTGTGCTTAGTTGGCTGTTCGGCCAGGTATGTTTTGCTAAACCGTGTGCCTCATCAAAAGTAACTGAGGGGACAATAATTTTTCCGCCTGAATCTTCACCTGACTGACGGTTCTGCCCTGCGTTAATTTGTTCAAACTTAAGGTTCACCCTTTGTAATAGCCTATCAAGCCAGTTTTGTTGGTAAATGATCATTTGTAGACGAGACAGCTTCATAACAACTTCATGGCGTGTAAAAAGCCCATTACGGCGAATGTAGCGGTCATCGCTACGGGTTAATTTAAAATCATAAAAGGTGATAACGGAGCCTAAAACTGAGAATAACGCCATAAGAGCAATAACAACGAAAGCAATTGACAGAAAGAGTAAGACATACTCCCAAATAGCGTACTGAGAAGAGCTCATTAAAGCATCGACGTCAACGCCCAGGCCTTCCAGACTCTTAGTCAGCTGGTCTGAAATTGAGTTAAAGAAAGGTGCCAACGCCCCCAGAACAATCCAGATACGGTTGCTGGCCAGGCCGTGAAGGACCAGGTCGCGAATGGAACGGGAATTTAAAAGTTGTTCTTTTTCGACTTGCGAAGCGTCTTGTTCTGTTGAGCTTACACTCTCGGCCTTATATTCGAGTATTTCCTTTTTCAACGATTCAGCGACGTCTTTGTGCAAAGCGATAATTTTGGCTTCTAATTTACTTGAGCCTGCCGTGTCCAACAGCATGCAAATATGGTTTGTGGGGCGATAAAAAATAGGTTGTTCGAAACGAACGTTTTGTATTCGCTCGAAAGGAAGATCAATGTGTGTTTTTTGAAACACGCCTGAATGAATTTGAACTCGCCCTTCGGTTAGCCGGTATTGGTAGAAATAAAACTTCAACAGCGCTGTTATGGTAATGAACGCCAGAAGAGCGACAATACCCAAAAATATTGCCAACGGGTTCTCGGAAAATTGATTGTAGCCAACGAGTAAACCCGGAAGTAGGTAAACTAGGTTACTACCAACATTTTTAATAAACTGAACGGCAAAGTAAAGGACGGCTACGGGTGATAGTTTAAGCCATTGGTTTTGGTAATTAATCATTTGCCGCAATATCACTGTGAGTTAATACATATGAACGGATTTCGAGAGCCTTTTCTTCAGGTAAGCCTGGTATCGAAAACGTATACATAGATCCTCCGGCACTAA
The DNA here is from genome assembly GCF_004364275.1 of Idiomarina sp. H2. NCBI lineage: Bacteria > Pseudomonadati > Pseudomonadota > Gammaproteobacteria > Alteromonadales > Idiomarinaceae > Idiomarina > Idiomarina sp. H2. Next base: position 368,595 of record NZ_SNZY01000003.1, on the reverse strand, counting down.
AAATGTCGAGGCTGGCTAACCCAAAGTGTCGATCAATAGGGCCATGCTTTAGTTCAACGTGCTGTATACGCAAAATGGGTTGGCTCACAACCGATTTAAAAATAACGCCACTACGGTAACTAAAGTCATGTTCGCGTATGGCATAGCCTTTTTTCTTATCAGCAATAACACCGTAGCCAGAGGTTAATAAACCAAAGGCACCCGTGGCTAATTGTAATTCCGGCAAATAAAGCTCAAGAGCTGGCGGCAGAGGGAACCAGGGTTGCCAGTAAAGAAGTAAAAGTAAGCTGACAAGAATTAACCAAAACACTAAGCGGCACATTAAGTTGACTTTGACATAAACGCTGCTGAGTGGCGTGTAGTGTTGCTCACTAATTTGGGGCAGATTATCGGGTGCTATAGTTTGATTTTGAAAGTTATCGGTTGGCATTGTCGTTTTTATCTAATTGTTATTATGCGGTAAAGTTAGCAGGAATTTGATAGCTGTTCTAGGTTTAAAGAGATAAAAAAAGCGGCTTAAAAAGCCGCTTTTTATGCAATGAGTATTACGGATTACTTATTGTTCTTCACGAACCTGCAGGTTATTTTCGATGTCTTTCACACCTTTAACCGTTGCTGCAAGATTCTCCGCTGTATCGATATCTGCTTCACTTTCCACAAAACCGGACAGCTGAACAATACCATTACTGGTTTCAACGTTAATGTTCATGCTGCTTAAGTTGTCATCTTCGAAAATGACCGCTTTAACTTTCGTTGTGATGACAGCATCGTCGACATATTCAGCAGCGCTTTCAGCTTTCTTTTCAGTATAGCTTTGTGCTTTCTGAGCGGCATCTTTCGTTTCCTGCATTGCATTTTCCGCTTTAGATTCCGCTTTCTCGGTTTCTGCTTCACTGCAACCGGAAATTGTTAGCATTGAAAGTGCTATTAAACTTGCTGGTAGTGCCATTTTAAAATTCTTCATGGGTAACCTCCTGTTATTGAAAAATCGTTACCACAATCACTATAGCTGTATATTCGGGACTTTACGGTCATCTTTACAGATGTTTTGCAAAGCTGGTGATAGTTTGGGCGCTGGTGAATATTCTTAATACTTTAAACACAACACTCGTTTTTGATTTTTTCTGCTTTGAGGAGATTTTCTTTTTTGGCCTGTCTGAAAGTTTACCTATCAGAAAGCCAGTACCGGCAGCAAAATAAAGAACAGCAGGAGACGATAGTTTGTCACAAGTTGTGGAGACCACCTGTCGTGAGCGAACTTTTAAAGCCAGCTTACGGTGTTGAAGGTTTTGTTCCATTTGCGCAATTTCATTGTCCAGGCTTGATGTCATAAAGCCTCCATTAAAAATTGCTGGTTGTTTTGGAAAAAAGTAGATCGCGGCTTCGCTGCTTTATACGTTTAATGAGGTAAAACGCAATGCCCAGATGACAGACGGCAATAATGATAAGTGCTGTTGGCAGAGATAAGAGGCCGTTATTTACAACAGCGGCTACAGCGGCTGCAACTAACACTCCCCAAGCTGATAAAATTAAGCAGCTCGCCATAACAGCGAAGGCGACCATGCGGACAAAGCTTTCTCCGGCCCGCCGAGTTTCCAAACCCGCCAACTGAAGCTGTGCTTTAACCACTCCGCGCACTTCGTTTTCAAGTGCGCGAACCTGCTGAAGCAGGCTTTCGGTATCTTTCGTTTCGGTTTGATTATGAACGGTCACTGAACAACCTACTCAACAGATAACCACTTGCAACAGCGATTCCTACCGATTTTAATGGATTCTTTTTGACGTAATCAGTCGCGTTGGACACCCACTTTTCTTCAGCTGCTTTAAAACTTTGTCCTTTTTCACTGAGGTTGTCAGAAGCATGCTTAGCTGCATCAGCGACTTTATCGATGGTGTCGTGAGCTTTATTAGCTGATTTATTGACTGTCTCTTCAGTTTTAGCTTGATTGTTACTCATAATACCCTCGTTTTTTACGTGGAAGTTACTTATTAGGAAAGACGCTAAATGCAATATATGCAAATTTCTTTACATAGCTTTACGGGCTATTAAGAGAAAAGAATCTCCTCTTAATAGCGATAAACTAAAACCACAATAAGTACAGTGTTATTCTATAATTTGACGGGGATCAATATTGTTATTACCGAGTTTGAATAAACTTCAATGAAGAATTCAAACAGAGGTAACGACCATGAGCTTATGGACAGAGTTTTTTAAGGACCCAGTAATATTCTTTTCTTTTAGCGGTCTGGCAATTGTGATTGGTATGTGTGTTTTCTACGCTATTTTCTTTTATTTAAAAATGATTAAATCGGAAAGAAAACGCAAAAAGAGTAACTGACGAGGGGTTATGAAATATATTTTCCAAGTCCGCATTAAAGACGGTCATAGGGCAGAGGAGTATGCCGAGGCCTGGGTGAAAGCCAGTCAAATTATTCAGCAGGCTCCGGGTGCCAGAGGTACCGAGTTGCATCGAAAAATAGGCGATGACAAAACGTTAATAGCCATTGCGTCCTGGAATAGTAAGGCACAGAGAGACGCAATGGAAGGTCAGCATAACCCAGAGGTTGCTGACATTATTCGTCGAGCTGCGCCTTTTTGTGAAATAACGCCAATAGGCGAGTTTGATGATCCTGAATGGGTGGTTTTGCCGTCCAAAAATTAAACTTTGGTGAGCCAGCCGTGCTTATCTTCTGCCTTACCCCATTGGATATCGTTGAGCGCCTTGCGAAGCTTCAATGTTGTTGCACCGGGAGTTCCGTCACTGACTGGGTATTCCTGCCCATTGTGAATTAGAGTGCCAACTGGAGCCAGAACTGCTGCTGTTCCGGATAACGCGGCTTCGGTGTGAGGTTTCGCTGCTCGTTCTAAAAGTTCTTCGACACTCAGTTCACGTTCCGAAACGGTCATTCCCATATCGCGTGCAATGGTCAGTATTGAATCGCGGGTTACCCCATGGAGAAAGCTACTGTCCAATGCCTTGGTAATAATTTCATTATCGTCAATAAGCAGGAAGTTAGCGGCTCCGGTCTCCTGAACGTCACCGTTCGGACAAAACAATACCTGATCGGCATTTACTGAAGCACGGGCCTGAAGAATGGGCTGTAATGCACTGGCGTAGTTGCCACCACTTTTTACCATGCCCATATGTGCAGCGCATCGAGAGCCGTCTTCTTCTAATAGTAAACGCAAAGTTTTATCACCACCGGAAAAGTAATCGCCAACCGGCGATAACAATACATAAAGCATCGAAGAGCTGGTGGGGGAGGCGGCTTTACCGATAGCCGCTTCGGTACCTATATGGGTAGGGCGTATGTACATTGATCCCGGCGGCTTTGGCACATCGTTAGCGTAATGCGCAACAACATCAATGATCATTTTTTGCAGCAGACTGGCATCAAATGCCGGCAGTGACAATAACTGACTACTTTGCTGCATACGTTCTATATTGCGGTTCATACGGAAAAGATTGATGGAACCGTTGTCATGACGAAAGGCTTTGAGACCTTCAAAGCACGTACTGGCGTAGTGCAGAACATGGGCACCGGGGTGCAGTTGTATTGAGTCAGAAGAGACGAGTTCAGGCGCACTCCAGTTTGAGTTCTCGAAAGCTGCCAACGTCATTTGCGGCATAAATACGGTACCAAAAGCTGCCATTAGATTATCCTGCTCGGTAAATAGTTGCGCAGTAATATACCATAAAATTTAACATTCGGATGACCGCTGCAGATATGATATTGCTGGAGAACCCGGATTTAATGAGCACAATTTTGCGCGGGACGTATTGAAAGCGCTGAAAAAAGACCCTCCGGTGAGAGTAGAAGAGTGATAGAATAGCATTCCATACCGACGGAAAAATAGAGCCTATTATGAGCGAAGAACAGCAAGTGACTCAAAGCAAACACACGCAACAATACACCGCCAATGGGAAAAGCGTAGAAATCGATATCTACCGCACCGAAGACAGTGGCTGGATTTTGGAAATTGTTGACGAGAATAATAATTCGACCCTTTGGGAAGATGAATTTGAGAAAGAAGACGACGCGCTTGCTGAAGCTTTAGACGCTTTAAAAGAAGAAGGCATTGATAACTTTATTGAACCTGCTGAGTAAAATGATCAGAGTTTCACAACGAGTTGAACTCGCAGATCATGAAATAGAATGGCAGTTCATTCGCTCTAGTGGGGCGGGAGGGCAAAACGTCAATAAAGTGGCCACCGCCGCTCAGCTGATTTTTGATATTCAGGCTTCTTCTCTGCCCGACTTTTATAAACAACGGCTACTTAACAAGTCAGATCATCGTATTACTCAAAGTGGCAAAGTGATTATTAAATGCCAGGAAACCCGGAGCCAGGCGCGCAATCGTGAACTGGCATTGGAGCAGCTCATTGAACTAATTCGCAGTGTTGCCCAGGTTCAAAAGAAGCGTATTCCGACAAAGCCCAGCCGTTCTGCCAAAGAGAGGCGACTGACCAGTAAAAAACAGCTGGGACAGAAAAAGGCGCTTAGAAAAAAAGAATTTTAACTGCCAAACTTCATTAATGCACTGCTGCAATTGATTCGTGCGCATTCTAGTATCAGCTGCTTTAGCTCGCATTGACTGCAATAGTCGCAGCAACGTATATCACTGGCAACGAGTCTTTGCTCAAGCAGTAGTTTTTTTAGCTGTTCTTTGCTCATTGAAAGCTGTAAGCGTTCAGGTTTGTTCCTGCGCATAACCCGTCTCCTCTAATTGCTTCATATAATGTCCCAGGCAGCGCGAATGCTGACAACCAGCGATAAGCAATTGATAGCAGTAACGACATAACTCGTTTAATGCTTGAGTTGCGGCATTGTTCTGCCATTGCCTCAGTTGCGCAACGCTCTCTTGTTGGAACTCGTAGGCTTGCCTTTGTCGGTGGCGACGAATCTGAATGGCAATGAGTAAGATTGAGCAAGTGGTGTAATTTTGAACAGCGTTACCTGCAAGTGCCGGTTCATTGAAAACGTGAGTTGCAGATTCGCGCGCCCGTAGGAGAAAAATCGTTGCAGATTCGTAGTTCTTTCGACCGATTAACGACGTAGCCGTTTTTAGCTGCGCCTGACTATTAAAGTAATTTTTATAGGTGTCAGTCATTCGATATCCTTTACTCTGGCTCTAAATAAACAAGTTAACGCAAATGATAATAGTTCGCAATAAGTTGTTTGTAAACGATCGTAATGAGAAAAGTGAACGTATAACGACGTTATTAAAGAAAAAGTGGAGTTTGAATGAAAATCTATAAGCAGCAAGACTTGGCGAATATGGAAGATGGAGAAAGAACGCGTTTTGTTAACTGCCTATCGGGTTTTAAAAGTGCAAACGTCGTCGGAACCCGGGACAGACACCAGCAAAACAACTTAGCGATGATAAGCTCGGTGGTGCATTTAGGAAGCAACCCGCCTTTTTTCGGGTTTGTTATGCGGCCGCAATCGGTAAGCAGGCACACGTGGGAAAATATTGAGGAAAGCGGGGTGTACACCATAAATCAGGTCAGTGAAACGTTTTTCCACAAGGCGCACCAGACTTCAGCACGTTATCCGCGGGAAACGTCTGAGTTTGAAGCTTGCGGCCTGACACCTGAATTTATGGATGGATTTCATGCACCTTATGTGGCCGAGAGTGCCCTTAGAATTGGTATGCAACTGGTCGAAATTATTCCCATACAACATAATGACACCGCATTAATTGTGGGCGAGGTACGCTGGGTTGAGGTAAAAGAAGAGGCGGTAAAATCGGATGGTTTCATTGATATTGAAGCACTGGGTACTATGACTATTTCTGGGCTGGATGGTTATCATAAAACGCAGCGGGCAGCGCGTTTGTCTTACGCGAAGCCGGGGGAAGAGCTACAGGAGCTGGATGTGGACGGACAGCCTAAAGACTCATAATATCCGGTGTTTTGCGGCTGTGTTTTTTAGTAATCCAGAACAACAATAATCCGGCTAATGAAAGCGCGCAGCCGACCCAGCCCGTGCCTTGCCAGCTAAGGGGTGAAATAATGGCTAGACCGCCTAGCCAGGCTCCTAAAGCGTTTGCCGCATTGAATGCTGAATGGTTCAGTGAAGCGGCCAGCGTCTGGGCTTCTCCGGCAACGTCCATCAAACGTACCTGAAGTGCTGGAACCAAAGCGGCCGCGCTACCCAGTAATAGTATCATTGGCATGATGCTCCACAGGCTTTGCAATGTGAAGGGGAAAATTGCCAACACCACCGCTGACCAGGCTAAAGAACCGCCAATGGTTAGTTTCAGGCTTTGGTCTGCTGCCCAGCCACCAACTAAACTGCCAGCTAAAGAACCTATCCCATAAATGAGTAACGCGACAGGTATCCAGTGAGGCGCCAAGCCTGTCGCATTTAGTAGTGTGGGTGCAATATAGCTTAGAACGGCAAACATACCTCCGAAACCAATAGCGCCTATTGCCAATGTCAGCCAGACTTGAGGATTTTGTAAGGCCTTCATTTCGCTCCTGGCAGAGGTTTTTTGCTCTTTGGGGTGTCGCGGTACGACAAAGAAAATCATGACCATAGCGAATAAGCCTATGGCGCCCACGGTGTGGTAAACAGTGCGCCAGTCAATTAGTTGCCCGAGCCAGGTCGCCAGTGGATTGCCGACGAGAATAGCAATGGTCAGCCCCATCATGACCATAGTTACTGCCATTCCGCGTTGATTCTTGCGGACCATGTCGGCGGCGACCAAACAGGCGATGCCAAAATAAGCACCGTGCGGCAGACCCGTTAGAAAACGCAATATTTGCAGTAGCGAGTAACTTTGTGCTGAAGCGCTGGCAAAGTTACCCAAGGCAAACGCAATTAGCAGAACAAGCAACATTGGCTTACGGGGAAAACGCGCAAATAAAATAGTAATAAGTGGTGCACCGATAACCACTCCCAGAGCATAAAGACTGATCAGGTGGCCGGTCTGTCTGGTATCGGTATTAAAGTCGGCAGCTACGTCAGGTAGTAAGCCCATAATGACAAATTCACCAATACCAATAGCAAAACTGCCAATTGCCATGGCAAAGATAGCCAGTTGAACCTGTGCTTTAGAGAACTGAGTCATGGGTCAGATTTGCTTCCTGTATTAGTAAGGCCGATTGGGATTGCGCAGTTTAGCGAATGCAGCGGGTATTGCAATCTATGTTACTTTACTGTACAAATAAACAGTATATTTACACCTCAGCAAAGGACCACACCATGGCTGTAGTAACCCAATATGTAGTTATTCGTGACGGAGCCGAGAAAATGACATTTACCTCAAAAGCCGAAGCCGATGCGCACGATAAAGTTCTGGATATGGCAGAAGCGCTAAACCCGTTGATCAAAGATAGTGGGCTTTTTACGGACGAACAGCAGCGTGAAGACATGGCTTTGTTTTTAGCAAAAGAACGGGAAAACATACTTATTGCTTTAGGCGCGAAAAAGCCGAAGAAACCAAAAGCTGAAAAAGCGCCGGTGGATAAGCCTGAGCCAACAAAAACAAGTGATAAGGAATCATCAAAAGCCGCTTAATTTGCACCAATAACATTTAGTGCATACACCGTTTTTGGTAACATGCTTATCTTGTTTTAATGAATAGGATCAGAATATGACGCAACAGACAATTTATCATATTGGAACGCCTAATAAGCCCTGGGGTGCAGAAGAAAAAGCCCAATGGCTGGCTGAGCAAAGTAAAAAGCGCTCATACTTTGATGATGTGGTCAGCAAAATTGAAACCTTTAAAAGTGATTTCAATGTAGAGCAATACGGTGAGCTTGCTTACGAAAGTGCTACTTATCCTTTATTCGCGGTCAGAAGCAAAGACTGGGATACGGCAAAGCCTACTGTGTTGGTAACGGGTGGTGTTCACGGTTACGAAACCAGTGGTGTTCACGGTGCATTGCGTTTTATTGAAACTAAAGCAAGACAGTACCAAACAGATTTTAACGTTGTCGTTGCGCCTTGTTTAAGTCCGTGGGGTTACGAAACTATTAATCGTTGGAATCCGTCTGCTATCGATCCTAATCGTTCATTTGTGGCGGATTCGCCTGCGGGTGAGTGTGCGCATATTATGAATTATGTTGCTGGTTTGGGCGTAGATATTCTGGCACATATTGACTTGCATGAAACCACGGATACCGATAACAGCGAGTTCCGTCCTGCAAAGGCGGCGATGGATGGAACCGTTAATACAAACTGGAATATTCCGGATGGATTCTACTTGGTTGGTAACTCAGAAAAACCGTACCCGGAGTTTCAAAAAGCGGTACTCGATTCTGTAGAAACCGTGACTCATATTGCGGATGCCGATAGTGAAGATAAGCTGATAGGCGAAGATATTGCTCAACGGGGCGTTATTCTGTTACCCACGGCAAAAATGGGGCTTTGTATAAGTTTCAGTAAAGCGGAATATGCAACCACAACAGAAGTCTACCCGGACAGCCCGAAAGCCACTCCAGAGCAATGTATAGAGGCTCAAGTTGCTGCAGTCACGGGAGGTCTGGACTTTTTAAAGTAAAGCCCAGACCTGTTTTTAGGCTGTTAAATTAACGTCGTGCGTCCGGCCGCTTTTGTCTGGGGGCGCGACGAGAGTTCTGAGGGCGGCCAGTTCGAGGCTTCTGAATTGGCTCCGCTTTTATGCTGGGGTCGGGTTCAAAGCCCGGAATAACCTCTTTAGGTATATCGTTCTTTGTCAGTTTCTCTATATCGCGCAATAGCTTGTGTTCGTCAATACAAACTAAAGATGCGGCTTCCCCTTCGCTTCCGGCACGGCCGGTACGGCCAATTCGGTGCACGTAATCTTCAGCTACCTGGGGTAGTTCAAAATTAATAACGTGCGGTAGTTCATCAATATCAATACCACGTGCTGCGATATCGGTTGCCACCAGCACTCGCAGTTTGCCTGCTTTAAATTGTGCCAAAGCTTTGGTTCTGGCTCCCTGACTTTTATTGCCGTGGATTGCCATAGCCGGGAGGCCATCATCAGTTAGCTGGGTTGCCAGTCGGTTAGCGCCATGCTTTGTGCGAGTAAAGACCAGCACCTGTCGCCAATTCCGGCTACCAATTAAGTAACTAAGTAACTCTCTTTTACGCTTTTTATCCACGGGGTAAACCCGCTGTTGTATGGTATCTGCCGCTGCATTTTGGCGTGCTACTTCAACCAGTTTCGGCTGTTGCATAAACTGCTGAGCTAACGCTTTTATCTCGGTTGAGAAAGTAGCAGAGAACAGGAGTGTCTGCCGTTTTTCCGGAATCAGTTTCATGACTTTTTTTATGTCATGAATAAAGCCCATATCTAACATCCGGTCGGCCTCATCCAGAATCAGTACGTCTATTTGACTCAGATCTACGGTTCCCTGACGGCTGTGGTCCAGCAAGCGACCAGGCGTTGCCACCAGAATATCGACCCCGCGGCGTAAAGCATTAATTTGAGGGTTAATACCGACACCACCAAAAATAACCAGAGATTTGAGGCCTGTATATTTGGCATAAGTATTCAGGTTGTCTTCAACCTGTGCCGCAAGCTCACGAGTTGGCGTTAAAATCAACGCTTTAATGATTGGTTTACCTTCAGTCTTCGCACTGGATAATTTATGCAGCAGTGGAAGAGTAAAACCTGCGGTTTTTCCGGTCCCCGTTTGCGCAGCAGCTAATAAATCGTGACCAGCCATGACGGTTGGAATGGCTTGCTGTTGAATTGGGGTGGGGGTGGTATAACCGCATTCAGTAACGGCTCGTAAAATATCGTCGCTCAATCCTAGTGACTGGAATGAGTTTTGGTTTTGTTCTGTGGACATGAAACTCCGGGAGTTATGGTAGTAGACACCACACGAATGCGGCTTTTCGGCAGTATATCATAAATACGGGTAAACCTTTATTTAGAAACAAGCGTATTAGGGTAACTTTTTCTTGATTTGATGAAAAAGTGAGCGCATCATTCGCGCCGCTTGCCTCCCTCACTGAGGGTGTTTTGAGGATATTTTATGTTGTACCGCCCTTGGGTTTATTCAGCCAATCGAGTTTTTAACGGGGTGCTGCTGGTTCAGTTACTCATCACTTTTTTCATTGCGTTTCTTACTGACGACTGGTTTGTTCCCGTTTTACTGTCATTACTCATTGTTTCTTTACCTTTACTACTTATTAGAGTTGCAGGTCAAAGTAAACTGACAAGACATGTGATTGCTGCAGCTGTTCAGTTGATTACAGCAGTGCATATTGATCAGACCATGGGTCTGGTAGAAATGCATTTTGAAATTTTTGTGGTGATGGCGTTCCTCATTTATTACCGAGATTGGACAATTGTTGTCACCAGTGTCGCGGTGGTCGCAGTACATCACATTCTGTTCTTTATCCTGCAGTCCAGTGGTGCCGATGTTTATATTTTTGCTGAGGGTTACGTCACCTTAGGGATCCTAGCCATTCATGCAGGCTTTGCGGTAGCTGAGGCGGGTGTACTTTGCGTTATAGCTAAGCAAAGTGATACCGAAGCAATGAGTGCACAGACATTACGTAACAGCATTGCCGATATCGTCAAGCAACCAGAACAACTCAATTTGATGGTCGATGTCAGCGGTGAGACGAAGGAAGTTGAGGCCTTTAAAAACTTATTGCTTCAGTTCCAGACTAATATTCAACACACCCGCAGCTTATCAAAACAGGTACAGGATGTTTCGAGCACATTGTCTCGTGAGAGCTCCGAACTTATCAAAAGTCGGCAGGTCAGCTCACAGGAAGTTGACAGCATTGCCAGTGCAATTGAGCAGATGGCGGTTACAATTAGCAGTATTTCAGAGCAGGCGAATTCCGCCAAAGTGTCGGCGGAAGAGTCAATTGACCTTTCAGAACAGGCGGCAGGTGTATCTGTGACAGCTGCTCATTCCATAAACTCACTAAAAAATGATGTTCTGGCAGCTAACGAAAAGTTGACGTCTTTAAACAAGCAGTGCCATCAAATATCCGATGTTATCGGAGCCATTAATGACATCACCAAGCAAACCAATTTATTGGCTCTGAATGCGGCTATCGAGGCTGCCAGGGCGGGTGAAGAAGGACGAGGTTTTGCAGTGGTAGCTGACGAAGTAAGATCGTTAGCCGCCACTACAGGAAAAAATGCTGAACAAATTAGTCAAATTAGCCAAAATATACTTACTGAAGTGGCTGAAGCGGTCAACTCAATGGAAGCCTGTGTTCAGCAGATTGATGAAGCGGTAACCTATTCAGAAGACTCTGGCGTCGCGATGAAAACTGTTGCGGGGCGCATTAATGACGTGACTCAAAAAGTCATTTCAGTTGCCGCAGCTACTGAAGAACAGAGAAACGCAAGTGAAGATATTTCACGTTCAGCGCAGACAATGAGAGAACTGTCCGAAGCAGAAACTCACTTGTTGCTCAACGGGCAGGAAAACGGAACGACGCTAAAAGCTGTCTCAACCAAACTTGACTCAGAAGTGGGGCGCTTTATCGTTGACTAAGCTATCAGGGAAAACCCGAACTCGTTGGCTCATTATGACCATTTTTGCCTGGTTTGCATTAGTTCTCTGGGGCTTGAGTTACTTACTGGAACAACGCTTGGTCTGGTTTGATGAAAAGAGTCAATTACTTGAGCTGGGCAATAACGGTGAACTAGCGCAGCCGTTGATAACTGAGCTGAGAAATCGAGGGTTCTCGTTAAGCGGGAGCGTTTTTCATATTAGCTCAGAAAGTTGTAACTGTAATTGGCGCAGTGCCGGACATACCAGTAGCGTAAAGCGGCAAGTAACGGAGTCAGGTGGCAGGAACCACAACATTGATATAGATCAATTCAATGAGCTAAAAAGGTTCGTTCCTGCAACCCCAGCCATTATTATGTTTAATAAGTCATCAGAATTAATTTACCTTGGGCCCTACGCCGATGGTGCATTTTGTACAACTGAAAGTAGTTTTGTGGAAGCATTAATTCCTTTAGTTTCAATGGAAGAGAAGGCTCCCGAATGGATTAATACCGTTGCAAAAGGGTGCTATTGCAGCGTTTAATTTGGTCAGAGAGCGGAGCCAGTAAAATGGAAGCAAGACAAACCTTTATAGAGTTTCTGGAAGTGATTCCGGACGGGGCTATTGTTATTAATCGAAAGGGCTTAATTATTGCTGTTAATCAGGCCGCAGCGTCCATGTTTCGCTATTCCTCGTCTTCTATGCTGGAGCTGCACCTTAACCAGTTACTTCCCGAAGAGGTTCGTGAAAGACATGACCAGCATTTAGCGACGTTTTTCAAACACCCGGGGCGACGCTCTATGGGAAACGGGTTAATCTTTTCAGCCATTCGCAGAGACGGTTCAACTTTTCATGTTGATATCATGCTTAATCAGCTCGAATTGGAAGGTGAGCTGTATGGTATTGCCATAGTACGCGACTACACTTTGCAAAAGAAAGCTGAAGATAAAATTCGTCTGGAACTGGAATTTGAAAAGCGTCAAGCGCTGACTGACCACTTAACCGGCATTATGAACCGACGAGCGTTTACCGCACAGTTACAAGGTGAAATTGAGCAGCTGGCAGAACATGGAACACCCTTCGCGGTTAGCTTTATCGATTTGGATGACTTTAAAGACGTTAACGATGAGCATGGGCATCATTTTGGGGATGAGGTTCTGCAGAAAATTGCTCAACTGATTCGCTTGCACAGTCGCCATACCGACTATGTTGCCCGCATTGGCGGCGACGAGTTTGCGACCATACACCCCATGATTTCTGCTAATGATGCACAGCAGATGATGCAGCGAATGCGCAGTGAATTAGTTAGTGGCATTGACCATGCTGAACTGCCGGTAACTTTGTCGATTGGATTGTGCCAGTGTGATAGACCTTCAGAGCATTACACCATAGAAGATATTATGGCGAGGGCAGACAAGGCTATGTACCAGGCAAAGAAAGAGGGTAAAAATGCGGTCGTGCTTACCAATTAACTGTAATAAAACGTAATTAAGTTTGATTGTTGCTAAAGGTCTACTCTAAAGTGGTTTAAGGACTTTTAAGGAGAGACCATGGGAATCTTCACATCCTATCTACGAATGATTTTACTGATTATAGGCGTATTGGCAGGAATACAGCTGCCTGGGTTTGTCGATCAGTATGGGAAGAGCTTGCAGGCACATTTGATTGAATCTGAGCGAAGTCTCAATGAATTCCGCGATGAAGCAGAAACGTTTTTTGATGGCAGCATTGAAGAACTTATTGCCCATTATCAAGCCAGTAACGACAGAGTGTTTCAGGATGGCGGACGGAGTATCAGCGCGATTTTTCAGCGTTACCAGCAGCTAAATAAAGCGCATCAGAATTTTAACCGAAATGTTTGGAGTGCATATCAACAGGCGTTTTTCACGCCTGTGGAAGATATTCAGCAAGAGGTTAGAAGCGACTTTTCTTACACCGTAAGACTGAACCCCGGTGCTATTTTGTTTGGCCTGGTTTCGGGTTTAATTTTGGCTGTATTGGGCGAACTTATTGTCCGTCTGCTGGCGAGGCCCTTTCGACAATCGCAGCGCAGTTAAGCCCGCTGGGTAGTGTGCCGTAATTAAACCCGCCATTAACATCAAGCCGACCCGCGCAAAAGGCGCCCGCCATCTCTGGGCTGGCATGTTGAATCAATAACGCAGCCTGGAGGCCAACGGCCATAGAATCAGCAATGGTGCGAGCTCGATATTGTAGTGTCTTGGTATGAGTAAACTGCTCCTTTAATTTGCTGATAAACTGGTCTAATCGTTTGTCAGCGCCTTTTGCACGTTGCAATTCTGCGAAATAAGCATCCAGAACGTCAGGCTGTTTCTCTATGGCTCTCAGAATATCGAGGCACTGAACATTACCACTGCCTTCCCATATGGCGTTGACGGGTGATTCGCGAAAGAGCCTTGGCATAATGTGATTTTCCATAACACCGCTTCCACCAATGACCTCCATAGCTTCATAGGCATGATTAGGCGTTCGTTTACAGATCCAGTACTTTCCAACCGGCGTGGCAATGCGCGATAATAATTTTTCATGCTCGTTATCCTGGTTATCCATTGCCCGTGCCATTCGCATCATGTAAGTCATGGCGGCTTCACTTTCCAGAGCCAGATCAGCCAGTAGGTTCTGCATCAGCGGCTGTTCACTTAATTTAGCGCCGAAAGCTTCGCGATGGCTGGCATGATGAATAGCCTGAACCACGGCCTGCCGCATACCGGCAGAGGACCCAATCATGCAGTCATAACGTGTGGTTGCGACCATCTCGATGATGGTTCGAACGCCTCGGCCTTCTTCGCCCACCATCCAGCCCAAAGCCCCGCGAAGTTCAGTTTCACTTGAAGCGTTCGCGGCATTGCCCATTTTCTGTTTCAGTTGCTGGATTTGGATGGGGTTTTTGGAGCCATCAGGACGCCATCTCGGAACTAAAAAGCAAGACAGTCCACTGTTCGTTTGTGCAAGCACTAAAAAGGCGTCACACATGGGAGCGGAGACAAACCATTTATGACCAATCAGTTCGTACGCCTGACCGGCACCTTCTTTGGAGACTGGATAAGCCCGTGTGCTGTTGCGTCTGACATCTGAACCACCTTGTTTTTCTGTCATTGCCATACCAATGGTGACAGCACTTTTTTCGGTGTGCGGAATATTTCTTGAATCGTAATGCCGCGCGGTAATTTTCGGACCCCATTCCTTTAGCAAGTCAGGCTGATGCCTTAGTGCCGGTATAGAAGCAAAGGTCATGGTAATAGGGCAGCCGTGCGACGCTTCTACCTGTGTGTGAAGATAATACTTGGCTGCCCGGGCGACATGGGCCCCTGGTGTCGGGTCGCTCCACGGACTTGCGTGCAGCCCATGTTCAATGGCTGTTGTCATTAATTGATGATAGCTAGGATGGAAGTCGACCTGATCAATACGGTGTCCGTAACGGTCATGAGTACGTAACTCAGGCTGGTACTTGTTGGCCTGGAACCCCAACTCAATGTTTTCCTTTTTACCCGCCAGTTCACCAAAAGCAGTAAGGTCAGAATCAGCCCAATCGGCACCTTCGCGTATCAAGGCCTTCTGCAGTGCTTTATCGGCCAGATAGAGATTATAATTTTCTAGCGGCTTTGGCTGGTTCTCGACTTCGTGCGTGCTAGCCATAAATTGCTTGGCTTGTGGGTAGTTCTGAGTCATTTCTTACTCCTTGTTATGCTTGAGTGAAGCAAGAGAAGGTTTATTCGTCAATAGACTAATGGTTGCCTTTTGAACGTTTTTTGATAACAGTAAGAGTAACCACTAAAAATAAATGCAGTTATTACCTTGCTTCAAACTATTATTCGAAACTTAATACTTGCTGTTACCTGGATCTTTCTATGGCGCGTAGCGGCCGTAATGGAGTACGGCCCACACGCCAGCATCTGGTTTCCTCCGGCCGGGCTGACATTTGCTGCCTTCCTGGTTATGAGTTGGCGGGCTTTTCCGGCTATTCTTGTTGCCGGAGTTGTAACCACATTCTGGGTTTCTCAGTTATACGCAGATGATACCGCCGCAAGTGCGCTGTTAACTACCGGTATTATTTTTGGCTTTGCTCATACGTTACCTTATTTTTTAGGGGCCTGGCTGTTGCGGTCAAAACTTACGAGGCTGGGCAGTTATGGTCTTGCCAGTACTATAATGATGTTTCTTGGCGTTGCCGCTGCTTCATCATTTTGTGCGGCCTGGCTGGGTACTGAAGCCATGATTTCAGGTAAGCTGCTGGAAGCTGATGCTATTTGGTATACGTGGTTGCCTTGGTGGATAGGGGATATGAGTGGCGTTATTGTTCTCTCTCCTCTTTTTATTGCCATGATGAGTTGGCGTTACCCCCAATTGGAGCGTTGGTTGGGGGGCTTAAGCTTTGCAGTTAAAACTGGGGGCCACCGTTCTTTTTTGCCGAAGCTACTGCTTATTCTGCTATTGTTGCTTTTAAGCTTACTATTGACGGCAACCGCAAATAAAGATGAAGCAGCTTTCTCGATATTTTTCCTGATTCTTCCCTTATTGTGGGTTTCCTATACTGAATCTCCTTTAAACACGGCCATATCGTTGGCGTTATTCAGCACTTTTACGGCATTTTCTGTCGGTATATTAGGGTTGATGGATTACGCAATAGTTTATCAATTTGCCGTTATCATCATTGCGGCTAGTGCCTGGTTCGGATTAACGGTTCCAACACTCATAGCTCATAATGAGCTGCTTACCCGTCAGATTTCTGAAGATGGCTTGACGAAAGCGGCTTCCCGTGAACACTTTATGCAGAGCGCAGACTCTCTGATCAACCTTAATAAGCGTCAGAATAAACCTGTTTCATTGATCATGTTCGATGTGGATGAGTTTAAAAAGATCAATGATAATTACGGGCACATAGCCGGTGATCGTGCTTTGGTTCAGGTGACAAACATTGTTTCTTCGGTTTTAAGAAATAGTGATTTGCTTGGGCGTTTTGGTGGTGACGAATTTATGATTCTATTGCCAGAGAGCTCGCTTGAGTTCGCTGAAGAAACGGCTGAAAGACTACGATCGAGAATAAACGAGGCGAGACCGGAAGGAACTAACCAGACAATTTCATGTAGCTTTGGGGTGGCTGAAGTTGTACCGGATGAGCATATTATGGCAACCATCGACCGTGCCGATAAAGCGCTGCTAGCAGCGAAGCGGCAGGGTAAAAACCGCATAGCCAGGGAGAAATGATGCGCATTGTATTTTTAGGTGGGGCGGAAACCGTCACTGGGTCGAAGTATTTAGTGGAAACCGGATCGACCCGGATTCTTATCGACTGTGGACTTTTTCAGGGCTATAAATGGCTTCGTCGACGTAACTGGCAGCCGCTACCTATGGGAATAAACCAAGTGGATGGTGTGGTTTTGACGCACGCGCATCTTGATCATTCTGGATTTGTTCCTGTGCTTTATAAAGCGGGCTTTCGCGGGCCCGTTTTTGCGCATCATGCAACATCCGGCCTATGTGACATTCTCCTGACCGATAGTGGACGTATTCAGGAGGAAGATGCGAAATATCTGGGTAAGCATAAGTTGAGTCGACATGAAAAGCCCGAACCTTTGTACGATGAAGCGACAGCAAAGTCGGCTATGAGGCTATTTCAGGGCGTTGAGTTCCATGAACAGTTTGAAATAGGTGATATCAAGGTTACTTTGCAGCCAGCGGGTCATATTTTAGGGGCATCAAGTGTCATTATTGAAGCCGAAGGAAAAAAAGTTGGCTTTTCCGGAGATGTTGGGCGGCCGCAAGATATCATGATGTACCCACCCGAGCCTTTACCTGAACTCGACCTGCTGCTACTTGAGTCGACTTATGGTGATAGAGTGCACAAGGAAACTGAAGATGCAGAAGACCAACTTGCTGAAGTGGTTAAAGAAACCTCTGAGGCCGGAGGCGTTTTATTAATTCCAAGCTTTTCAGTGGGCAGGGCACAGCTATTGCAGTACCTGTTAGTCAAGCTTATGGAAGAAGGTCGAATACCCAGACAACCTATTTATTTAGATTCCCCTATGGCAATTAATGTATCCGGTCTTTATCAACGGTTCCATCAACTGCATCGGCTGTCAGACTCTGACTGTTCCAGAACCTTTGGTGCAGTTGAATATACGCGTTCTGTTGATGAGTCTAAAGCCATTGCATCTCAATCTGGTCCACACATTATTATTGCGGGCAGTGGTATGGCAACAGGTGGTCGGATTCTCCATCATTTTAAGCGTTGGCTAAGCGATCACCGGTCAACCGTCCTGTTTAGCGGGCATCAAGCAGGGGGGACTCGCGGAGCAAAAATGTTGCAGGGTGTAGAGTCGATTAAGCTGCATGGCCAGTGGCTTCCTGTGAAAGCACGAATACGATCGCTGGAAGGGTTGTCTGGACATGCCGATTATCAGGAGATAACTGACTGGCTCCGGCATTCAGAATTAAAGCCGAACACACCAATTCAGCTAGTGCATGGCGAACCAGAGGCACTTGAAACCTTCCGTGATCATCTAATGAAGAATACGTCTTATAATGTGGAAGTTGCTGATTACTATGGGGTGTATAACCTGTAACGGAGTCTGCTAAAATAGCCGGGTCCGAATAAAATAGCTAGGTTAATAGGGAAGTCGTATGAGGTTTTTGAGAGCCACTTCGTTTGGCAGCGTATTTTTACTTTTCAGTGTTTTTGCCCAGGCGCAAGACAGCGGTTACTTCGGATCCGCATCTTTGGCTCAGCTTAATGTTGATACAGAACTGGGTGGAGCTCCGTCATTCACCCCCCATACAATGAATCTAATGTTAGGCTATCGCTACAGCAATAGCCTTTCGGTAGAGGCTCGTTATGGTTTCGGAGTACATAGTAGCAGTGAAAATGGCATCAAATTCGAAACTGACTATGTGGCCAGCATTTTGGCTAAGCCTCGGCTGTACTTGTCGCCTGAAGTTGCACTGTATGCAACAGGGGGCTTTTCCCGAGGCAAATTCAGAGTGGGCGGTGGGGATACAACGCTTAACAGCTTGAGTTATGGCGGTGGTATCCAATATGACCGTAATCCAAGAACCACTTACTTTATTGAGTGGATAAAATTAATTGATAAAGATGAATATACGATTAAAGGGTTAAATATTGGCGTAACCTATAGATTTTGAGGCGTTTTGGAGAAAGGGGGCTCTAAAGCCCCCTTTTTAGAAATGCCATTTGACCAAAAGGTTGGGGTTTTTCTCAGTCAGACCGTCAATATAAAACTTATTACGCCAGTAAACGTATTCAATGCCAACGTAAAGTGGTGCCGATAAATCGAAGTAAGGTGCAATATTCCACTTCAGCTGAGAAGTAAAATTAAGGTTAGCCGGCCCAATAGTGCTGATACCTGAAGCGTAATCGATAAAACCATCGTATAACCATTTTGTGTCGCCGATAGAAAATGGCAAGCCCCAGGTTGCGGTTAATTGATAGTTGTCAGGTAAACTATCGTTATTGCGTTTATAGGCATCCAGCTCAAAATATTGAAAACCAGGCACTTCAAATGCGGCACCGATACCATATAAATAGTGGGTAAAACCATCTCCGATTTCGGAGGTTGTGGTCAAGCTAATGTTTTGAACCAGGTTGTCCTTAAATTCGAACAGGTAAAGTTCAGGTGAAAACTCGATATAAGTTTCCGTATCGCCGTTATAAGACTCCAGTCTATCGGCAAAACTGAATATTTTGCCCCAACTGTAGCCTCCGACATATTCAAAAGTCAGCACTTGGCGGTCAGTATCGCCCACTTCATAACGACTGCCATTTAAGTAAGTTAAGCTGGTATCTGACCAGTACTTTTCTGCGCTGGCAGCGAAAGGGAGCAAGCTGAATAAGGTGAGTGTTAATAGTAGATTTTTCATGAGAACTTACCTGATCGGTAGTGAATGCGTTAAAATTTAAGCGGATTATACGGGAGTAAAGGGCCCGGGTTAAGCAAATATCTCCTGTTGTGCTCTGTTAATATCTTAGCGAATTCGGTACATTACATAAAAGTAACATTTATTTTCTATTTGAGCCGAGCAAGCCTGCATGCGTGATACATTTTTGCTAAAGCAGTACATTAATACGCTTGAATCTGCAGCTTTGTGTGCGCGGCTGTCGCCTGAAGGCAACATTCGCTGGATGAGTGAATCTCTTCATAAACTGCTGGAAATTCACTATTTAAGGCAAACCACCGCTTTTACTGCGTTTCTCCATATTGATAGTCGGCCTCATGTGGCTGAGGGTATAAAGCAAGCTTCTGATACCGGTGAAAGCTGGAATGGGACTTTGTGCTTGCAGAGTAATAGCCGCAGTCGTTGGTGCCGTTGTATGGCAATCCCTTTATACGGAACCAATGGTGAGTTAGTTGAGCAAGTCTTACTGTTCCAGGATATTTCCCGTGAAATTTATCTCGATGAGTTACTCGAGGAAGCCCGATTTGATCAGGTGACCGGACTGCCGACGCGAGTTGACTTGCTCAGCGATTTAAAGCGAGTAGGGGCACAGAGTCTCGCAGTTTTGGATATTCGTCAGTTTCGCAGCTATGCAGACTTTCACGGTCTGGAATTTGGTGATGAACTGTTACGTGAATTCAGTACCTGGGCATCTGCCTATTTAAAGACAAAACATATCAACCTGTATCGTCTGTACAGTGATAAGTTCGCGTTAATTCCCGATTTCAGAATGATTCCCAATTTATTTGAAGATCATCTGTTAAATTTTTATCAGGCGTTATTATCGAAGCGGCTTGCGGTAGGAAACAACGATGTGGCATTGGATGTCGCTATTGGCATGGGGGTGGGTCGCAATAAGCAGCTGCAGCTAGCCGAAAGTGCTTTATCTAAGGCAAAAGCTATCTACTCGGGCTATAAAATTGAAGTGGTTTATGAACGTGAGTTTCTTCATGAGAACAAAGTGAATTGGCTCCCTAAAATTCAGTCAGCCCTTGTTGATCATCGTTTTATCAATTACTACCAGCCAATAAAAAGCACAAAAAAAGATAAGCCAAGCTACTACGAGGCGCTGGTCAGGCTAAGAGATAACAATAAGGACCTGGCTCCCGGGCTGTTTCTGGATAAAGCAAAAACAACCCGTTATTACTGCGAAATTACGCGCTCTGTCATTGAGCAGGCGGTGTTGGCCTCCGAGCAGTATCAGGTCGCTATATCAGTGAACGTATCGATTGAAGATATTCTGAATGATGAGACCGTCAATTTTATTCATTATGTTCTGGCGGAACATAAAAGAGCTCAATTAATTTTCGAAATTACGGAAACGGAATCAACAGAGGACTTCACCAAAGTCCAGGCTTTTGCTAATGACGTACGGCGTTTAGGTGGCCAAATTGCAATAGATGATTTTGGTGTCGGTTATTCAAACTTTTCCCGACTGATAAGTTTGCGACCAGATTACCTGAAAATAGATGGTAGTATTGTTCAGAACGTATTACATGACCCGACCAGCGCCAGTATTCTTAATGGCCTAATCAGTATTTGTAAAGAGCTGAGCATTCCTATTGTCGCTGAATTCGTTGAGAACGAAGACGTTAATGGTTACCTGCGCGATCAGCAAATTGAGTATCTGCAAGGTTATTATATTGGTAAACCCGCTCCGGAAATGAACCGCTTGTTAAATTAGCACTTTATTTACCCCTCGTTACTGGAAAGAGTCGTCGCTATGAATGATTTTATTGAAACTTATGACAACGCCTTATCTTCCGAGCTGTGCCAGCAGCTAATTAACACCTTTGAGGAGTCATCGCATACTTTTCAGGGACGTACCGGTGGTGGTGTCGATGTCAGTAAGAAATCCAGTACCGATCTGGCTTTGAATAATCATGCTGAATACCAAAATTTGCTGTTACAGATACAACAAACGACAGCCCATCACGCCCTGAAGTATTTTAAAAAATACCATTTTGCCTTAATTGCACCGGTGGCTCTCACACTGCAACACCCGCAGACCAAGCAGCCAGCGCCTTTGACTCATGATAATTTTGATGAAATTGCTAAGGGTAACGAAATGGCAATTATGCAAAAGCTGTTTCGAGTTGGCGCTATACAAATGCAACGTTACCGAAAAGGCGAAGGAAATTATAATTACTGGCATTGTGAAACTTATCCTCAGAAGGGATCGACTGAACCTTTGCATCGGGCTTTACTGTTCATGTATTACTTAAACGATGTTGAGGAGGGAGGCGAAACGGACTTTTATTATCAGAATCGGTCTTTAAAACCCAAAGCGGGACAGATGGTTATAGCGCCAGCGTACTTTACCCACACCCACAGGGGGCGAACACCGGTATCGAATGATAAATACATATTGACGAGCTGGATATTACACAGCAGGGCGGAGCAATTATTTGGTTAGTTGTAGTAAAAACACCCCAGCCGAAGAGACTGGGGTGTCAGTAACGTTATTTTACTTCGTTTTCTTTAAGAATGGTCACTTCACCTAAATTTAGTGAACGAACTTTCTCTTCTATTTCGGCTAAGTCACCAACGATAACCCAGGTCATTGCTTCCGGTTTTAATACCTTGTCTGCATTTTCCCTTATATCTTCAAGTGTGATGGCGTTAATGCGCTGTCCATAATCTTCAAGGTACTCCACATCTTTGCCTTTGTTAAAGGTACTGACTAACCCGCTGAGCAGGCTGCCTTTTGTTTCATATGCACCAGGTAATTTAGCCGTTTTATTGGCTTTTACTTTTGCCAGCTCATCTTGAGTCGCAGGGTTTTCGCCTTCGTATTGAGTAAATTCTTTAATGATTTCCTCAATGGACTCTTTGGTTTTATCGGTTTGCACTGGCGCCAGAGCAACTAATAAACCAGGGCCTTCATTATCCAGCCAAATTGAGCGAGCACCATAAGACCAGCCTTTGTCTTCGCGTAAGTTCATGTTCAGACGACTGGTAAAGCTGCCACCAAGAATCGTGTTCATGACATCGACGGTGTCTGCGTTATCAACCTGACCTGAAGGAGCTAACTGCCCGGCAATGATTAACGACTGCGGGTTGCCCGGTTTATCAATCAAAAAGACTCGGCTGCTGTCCGATGCCATAGCGGAGTCAAAGGTTTTTTCTGGTTTGTCAGATGCTGGAGCCTTCCAGCTGCTCAGTTCTTTTTCTAGTAAAGCCTGAGTCTGCCCAACCGTAGTATCACCAACAATAACAAGTTTGGCGTTATCAGGACGCAACCAAGTCTGTGCGTGCTCAACCAAATCGTCGCGAGTTAATGACTTGATTGACTCAATGGTGCCTGATCCAGTAAGTGGCTGGCTATAGGCATGACCTTCACCAAACATTAACCGAGGTAATACACGTAAAGCCTGGGTTTGAGGGCGAGCCTGTTCTTTACGAATTCCTTCTAACCAGTTTGAGCGTTTACGTTCAATTTCTTCTTTTGCAAAGGCCGGATTCTCTAACACGTCACTCATTAACGATAAACTTTCAGCCAAGTTGACTGTTAGTGTATCCATGTTAATACGGGAGCTGTCCAGGCTGGCAGATGCGCTTAGGTTGGTTCCCAGAGATTCTAGACGCTTATTCAGCTCTAATGCACTGAGGTTTGCCGTGCCTTCTTTTAGCATCGACATGGTGTAGCTGGCTGTGCCCAGTTTTGAGCCAACATCAGACGCATAACCACTGTCGAAAACCAGACTCATTTCTACCGTTGGCGTGTCGCTGCGTTGGGCCAGATACACGTCTAAACCGTTTGATAAGGTAAAGTGCTTAACCTCCGGTAGCTCCAGCTCTGGCAAGTCACCGACATTCGGCAATTGAGAACGGTCAGCATTGGTTTCCTGCTTGGTATATTCCGGCTGAGGAACAACATTAAGAACAAAGTCGCCAGAACTTAACCATTGCTCGGCAGCGCTTTGCAGGTCACTAACGGAAGCTTGTTTTGTCCATTCCATTTGCTGCTGATAAAAGCCCGGATCGTCGTGGTATACCGCGCCCGAAGCAAGGATATCTGACTTGCCGCCAAAGCCACCCACCTTCTCAGCACGACGAACGAAATTCGCTGTGGTGCTGAACTTAGTACGTTGCAGTTCGGCTGGGGTTGGGCCTTCATTAATTAAACGTTCTACCTCTTCATCAATAATGGCTTCAATCTTTTTAAGTTCAACGCCTGGTTTTGCGTCGGCGGTAATCAAAAACTGTCCGGCCAGTTCGCGGCCATACTGGAAAGAACCAACTGAGCTGGCAATTTGCTCGTTGTAAACCAAACGCTCATAGAGACGTGAGTTTTTGCCGTTGGCCAAGATGTCGGCCAGCAGGCTCAGGTATTCAGAGTCCGCGGTTCCCATTTCGGCGGTATTCCAGACTTTGTATACGCGCGCGGCCGGTACCCGGTCTTCCATCGTTGCTCGTTTTTGTTCTTCGCGTTTTGCAACCCAGGATTCTTGCTTTTGCAGTGGTTTACCCGGACCGATATCAGCAAAGTATTTCGTTACCTTTTCTTTGGCCGTTTCGACATCGATGTCACCGGCTAAAACCAATACCGCGTTCGCTGCACCATAGTAATCTTCAAACCACTGATGCACGTCATCAAGCGATGCCGCGTTTAAATCTTCCATTGAGCCGATAACCGACCAGGAATAAGGATGGCCTTCAGGGAAGGTTTGTTCAGCAATATAGCTCCAGGCTTTACCGTAAGGTTGTGCCTCGCCCTGACGCTTCTCGTTCTGAACAACGCCCCGTTGCTCATCCAGTTTTTCCTGAGTAATGGCTCCCAATAAATGACCCATGCGGTCAGATTCCATCCATAACGCCATGTCAAGCGCTGGGGTAGGGACATTCTCAAAATAATTGGTGCGATCGTTGTTGGTTGTGCCGTTCATTTCGGTAGCACCGGCACGTTCAAACGGGCCAAAGTACTCGTCATCGTAGTTTTCGGTACCGTTAAACATCAGATGCTCAAATAAATGAGCAAAACCCGTTTTGCCGGGTTCTTCGTCTTTTGAGCCGACCGCGTACCAAACGTTAACGGCAACAATCGGGGCTTTGCGATCTTCGTGAACGACAACCGTTAAGCCGTTATCCAGAGTAAAGGTTTCGTAGTTAACTTTAACTTCTGGAAATTGAGACTGGCTGACAGTTTGTTCGTTACTGGCTGACTGAGTTGTTTGACAGCCTCCTAACAGAGCCGTTGCGACTGCGACAGCCGTTAAGGTTTTCATCATTTTCATAGTGTTTCCTGAATTAATTTTTATTAAGCCAGATTACTATACGAGAGGAGAGACTTCTGTGCTTGCCTATGTTCAGGATAAATTGTAACGAAATTAAACATTTCAGGGACGGGCTGCAGATGTTGCGGCAATAAAGGTGCCAGTCAAGTCTTTTAATTACTCAGACAATCAAGGATAATTGCGCGCGGTTTGCAGCAAATAGAAACGGAAGCTTGTGAGTAAAATAACAGTTATAGCGATAGCTGGCGCATCAGCGTCAGGAAAGAGCCTGTTTGCCTCAACGGTGTATCAGGAGTTGGTGGCTGAGTTAGGAACTGACGGCATTGCTATTCTGGCCGAAGATGCTTACTACCGTGACCAGAGCCATATGACCATGGAACAGCGGGTGTTAACTAATTACGATCAACCGGCTGCTTTCGAACACGATTTGCTGATGCAACATTTACGCCAGCTAAAAGCCGGCGAGGCCGTTGAAATGCCGCAATACAGCCATACTACGCATACTCGTCTGGAAGAATCCATTCGGGTTGCTCCGGCAAAAGTGGTCATGGTTGAAGGTATTTTGCTGTTAACTGACGAAAAGCTACGCGAACAATTTGATATTTCGGTGTTTATGGATACGCCTCTGGACATTTGTTTGTTGCGTCGTATTAAACGCGATATTGAAGAGCGTGGCAGGACTTTGCAGTCGGTTACCGAGCAATATGAGCAGTACGTTCGCCCTGCATTCTTCGACTTTATATTCCCATCTAAGCAGTTTGCTGATCTCGTTGTCACTCGCGGTGGTCAAAACGAAATCGCCATTGATATTATAAAAACAAAAATACGTCAGTTACTGGCGGAATAAAATTGGTTCCTCTATGAATAGTATTCTCGGCGTTGCCGTCATTTTTATCGTTGCTTATTTAGTTTCAACGAACCGTAAAGCCATTCGCTGGCGCACTGTTCTTGGAGCATTTGGCATTCAAGTTGTTTTAGCAGGTTTTGTACTTTACGTGCCTATTGGTCGTGAATTGTTGTTTGGATTTGCGCAAGGGGTTTCAGCGGTTATCGGTTATACCAAAGCCGGTATCGACTTCCTGTTCGGTAGTCTGGCCTCGGAAGAGTTTGGCTTTGTTTTCGCCATCCAGGTTTTGTCCGTTATTGTTTTCTTCTCTTCTCTTATTTCTGTCCTGTATTACTTAGGCATCATGAAATGGGTCATTCGTATTTTGGGTGGTGGCTTACAGAAATTACTGGGGACCAGCCGTCCGGAGTCCATGTCTGCAGCAGCCAATATCTTTGTCGGGCAGACTGAGGCACCGATGATGGTTCGGCCGTTTATTGGCACTATGACGCGCTCGGAGCTTTTCGCCGTAATGGTTGGTGGTATGGCGTCAGTTTCTGGCTCGGTGTTGGCCGGTTATGCCGGTGTTGGGGTAGAGTTGAAGTACTTGATTGCGGCCAGTTTTATGGCGGCTCCGGGCGGCTTTCTCATGGCAAAGATGATGATTCCCGAATGCGAGAAACCACGTAACGACCTGGAAGAAGTAGAGGTTGAGGACAACTCAGCAAACGTTATTGATGCCGCAGCGCAGGGCGCTTCCAGTGGTCTTCAGCTGGCAATGAACGTAGGCGCTATGCTCTTAGCCTTCGTTGCACTGATCGCACTAGTCAACGGAATCTTTGGCTGGGTAGGCGGTTGGTTTGGCTATTCAGATTTAACCCTTCAGGAACTGTTTGGTTATGTTTTCCAGCCGGTAGCTTATGTATTGGGCGTGAGCTGGGATGAGGCGCAGTTGGCCGGCAGCTTCATCGGTCAGAAGTTAGTGATTAATGAATTCGTCGCTTATTTGGATTTTGTTAACTACAAAGATCAGTTAAGCCAGAACTCGCAGGTTATTATTACTTTTGTACTGTGTGGATTTGCTAACTTTTCATCCATTGCTATTTTGCTGGGTGGCTTAGGTGGCATGGCTCCTAGCCGACGCCATGATATTGCCCGCTTAGGTATGCGCGCACTGTTGGCAGCGACTTTGGCAAACATGATGAGTGCCGCAATCGCTGGCTTCTTTGTGTCTTTAACCTGAATTGATACGGGGCCGCGATTAACCGCGGTCCCGCATAACGCCTTCCTGAATTGTTGAAGCTACCAGCACGCCGTCGCGTGTGAATATCTGCCCACGAACTAAACCACGCTGACCGCTGGCAGAAGGGCTGTCTATGGCGTAAAGCAGCCAGTCATCCATGCGGAAATCCCGGTGGAACCACATGGCGTGGTCAACGGTAGCAACCTGCATATTAGGCTGAGCGAAGCTGACCCCGTGCGGCTGCAAAGCGGTTGGCAGAAAGTTAAAGTCCGACGCATAAGCCAGCAGGTATTTATGAACGCGTTGATCATCCGGCATGCTCCCGTTTGCACGGAACCAAACGTACCGGCGAGGCTCGTCTTTTTCCGGTTTGAACGGGTTGTAGGGCGTAACAAAGCGCATTTCTATGGGTTTGTCGCAAATGAACTTTTTTCTCAGCGGCGCTGGTATCAGTTCCTCATGTTCACGGTAAATGTCTAAATCTGAAATTAGGCCTTCGGGGCCAGGTACGTCCGGCATAGTGTCCTGATGCTCATAACCCTTCTCCTGTTGCTGGAAAGACGCTGTCATGTAGAAAATGGGTTTACCATATTGTATGGCTTTGACCCTTCTCGCTGAAAAACTTTTACCGTCGCGTATCGTTTCTACGTCGTAGACAATCGGTTTTTTAGCGTCACCGGGGCGTAAAAAACAACTGTGGAAGGAGTGACAAACTCGCTCTTGCGGCAACGTTTCTTTTGCCGCTGACAAGGCTTGTCCAATAACCTGCCCGCCAAAGACAGCACCAAAGCCTAAATCCTGGCTCTGCCCGCGGTAAAGTCCGTCTTCAATACTTTCCAGGGTCAGTAAGTTAAGTAAATCGTCAAGTACCTGACTCATTCAATATGTCCTTATTGATTGCAGTAAGACCGATGTGCGATTGATCTTAAACGCTTTTTACAGACTATGTAATATAAACACAATTTATAATAAAAATAGTCGCTTAACTGGGTACTTTACCACCAGTTAGTTGGCACAAATCGTTGATTTATGTTTTCATCAAAGCACAAACTTTATGGCTGAAACGGTTCAGTTTGTCTATATTTAGAAGACCGTTGAGCTAAAAACTGCGCTTTTAGAAGCGAATGGGAGAGTATCTATGTCAGGCAAAGACAGTCTGAAAACCTTAAGTACGTTAGACGTTAAAGGAAAAACCTTTCATTACTACAGCCTGCCTAAAGCAGAGGAAGCCTTAGGAGACATTTCAAAACTTCCGGCTTCAATGAAAGTGTTACTCGAAAACCTATTGCGAAATGAAGATGGCGAAACCGTCACGAAAGACGACTTACAAGCCATGGTTGACTGGTCGAAAAAGAAAAAAATTGACCGCGAAATTCAGTATCGCCCGGCGCGGGTTCTGATGCAGGATTTTACCGGTGTACCGGGTATTGTCGACTTAGCCGCAATGCGTGATGCTGTGGCGAA
Source organism: Idiomarina sp. H2 (assembly GCF_004364275.1). Taxonomy (NCBI): domain Bacteria; kingdom Pseudomonadati; phylum Pseudomonadota; class Gammaproteobacteria; order Alteromonadales; family Idiomarinaceae; genus Idiomarina; species Idiomarina sp. H2. The sequence goes on along the minus strand of NZ_SNZY01000003.1, from coordinate 340,391 downwards.
AGCAGGGCACGACCCTGAAGTGATTAATCCGTTGTCGCCGGTCGACCTGGTTATTGACCACTCGGTTATGGTCGACAAATACGCTACCGAGGGTGCCTTTAAAGAAAATGTCCGCATGGAGATGGAACGCAATAAAGAACGTTACGAGTTCCTGAAGTGGGGCCAGGGTGCCTTTGAAAACTTCCGCGTAGTACCACCGGGTACCGGTATTTGCCACCAGGTGAACTTGGAGTATTTAGGCAAGAGTGTCTGGACGAAAGAAGAAGATGGCAAAACCTTTGCCTACCCTGATACTTTGGTGGGCACAGACTCGCACACCACCATGATCAACGGTATCGGTGTTTTAGGCTGGGGTGTCGGCGGTATCGAAGCTGAAGCCGCAATGTTAGGTCAGCCTGTGTCTATGTTGATACCGGAAGTTGTCGGCTTCCGTATGACCGGAGCGCTGAAAGAAGGTGTTACTGCAACGGATTTAGTCTTAACTGTTACTCAAATGCTGCGTGAAAAAGGCGTAGTAGGTAAGTTTGTTGAGTTCTATGGCCCAGGTTTGGACAACTTACCTTTAGCCGACCGTGCAACGATTTCAAACATGTCACCGGAATATGGCGCAACTTGTGGTTTCTTCCCGGTTGATGATGAAACCCTGCGTTATTTCCGCCTGTCAGGTCGTGACGAAGAAACCATTGAGCTGGTTGAGAAATACTCTAAAGCACAGGGTTTGTGGCGCGATAACGATAACGAACCCGAGTACACTGACACGCTGGAGTTAGACTTAAGTAGCGTTACGGCTTCACTGGCTGGCCCGAAACGTCCACAGGACCGAGTGGATATGGAGCAGCTTGGCAGTAACTTCGACCTGATACTGGAAACGAACGGTAAATCGGGTGAGAAAGACAAAGAAGTCCAAGTGAAAGGTAAGGATTATTCCTTATCGCACGGTGATGTTGTCATCGCTGCTATAACCTCTTGTACCAATACGTCAAACCCAAGCGTCATGATGGCGGCTGGTTTGGTTGCTAAAAAGGCCGTAGAGAAAGGCCTGACACGTAAACCCTGGGTTAAATCCTCGCTGGCACCGGGCTCTAAAGTGGTTACCGACTACTTTGAAAAAGCCGGTTTAGACGAGTATCTTGATAAGCTTGGCTTTAACTTAGTGGGCTATGGTTGCACCACTTGTATTGGTAACTCCGGACCGTTGGATGATGAAATAACGCAGGCCATTAATGAAGGTGACCTGACCGTGTCTTCTGTGTTATCGGGCAACCGTAACTTTGAAGGTCGCGTTCACCCAGAAGTTAAGGCGAACTGGCTGGCGTCACCACCGTTAGTGGTTGCCTACGCGCTGTCGGGTACAACACGTACCGATTTAAGCAAAGATCCGTTAGGTAAAGACTCAGACGGCAATGACGTATTCTTGAAGGACATTTGGCCAAGTAGCGCAGAAATAGCTGAAGCGGTGAAAATGGTTGATAACGAGATGTTCGGCAAAGAATATGGCGAAGTCTTTGAAGGTGACGAAGAGTGGCAGTCAATTAGCGTTGCTGAAGGCAATACGTATAACTGGCAGGATGATTCCACCTACGTCAAGAATCCGCCGTTCTTTGAAGGTATTGATAAGCCACTGCAGGCACCGAGCGACATTAAAGACGCTAACGTGCTGGCGGTATTTGCTGACTCAATTACCACGGACCACATTTCACCGGCAGGTTCTATTAAGCCTGATTCGCCAGCAGGTAAGTACCTGCAGGAAAATGGCGTAGAAGTTAAAGACTTTAACTCTTATGGTTCGCGTCGCGGTAACCACGAAGTGATGATGCGCGGTACCTTCGCCAATATTCGTATTAAGAACCAGATGCTGGATGATGTCGAAGGCGGTTACACCAAGTACATCCCAACTGGCGAGCAAATGGCCATTTACGATGCCGCCATGAAGTACATGGAAAATGATACGCCGTTGGTTGTATTAGCCGGTAAAGAGTACGGTACCGGTTCAAGCCGTGACTGGGCTGCAAAAGGGACAACGCTTTTAGGTGTTAAAGCCGTACTGGCTGAAAGTTACGAGCGTATTCACCGTTCTAACCTGGTGGGTATGGGCGTTCTGCCGCTGCAGTTTGTTGAAGGTGAAGGTGTTAAGGAACACAAGCTGACCGGCGAAGAGCAGATATCGATTCTTGGTTTGAATGATGACCTGAAACCCGGACAAATGCTGAACGTTGTGGCGAAACGTAAAGACGGCAGTGAAGTTAAGTTTGAGGTCAAATGCCGTATCGATACCGGTAATGAAATGAGCTACTACAAAAGTGGTGGTATCTTACATTACGTATTGCGCGGAATGCTTAAATAAGCTTTTTTACAGTGAACTGAAACCCGGCCATTGCGCCGGGTTTTTTTATATCATCAAGCCACGACCACCGTCGACTTTAATGGATTCGCCGGTAATAAATGGGTTGTCACGTAAAAAGCGAACCGTTTCTATCATGGGCTCTAAACCCCCTTCAACCCGCAATGGTGTCTCATCCAGAACCTGCATACGATGTTCTTTATCGTGCTCTGGTAAAAATAGAATAGGGCCTGGCTGAATGGCATTGACTCTTACTGACGGCGCTAAGCTTTTAGCAAAAGCCTGGGTCATGTTGGCGAGTCCGGCTTTCGCTGCGCAATAAGCAATATAGTCGGTAGACGGGCGGTCAGCGTAGATGTCCGTAATATTGACGACCAGCCCGTTCTTTGAACGACTTAATTGCTGCTGCAAGCCACTGATGAGCAGGTAAGGTGCCATTGCGTGCACCTGAAATACGGCCGCTAAAGCGTTGTTATCGTTATCAACGGTGTCATTGTCGAAAAAACAGGAAGCGTTATTAACCAATAGATCGAGCGAGTCGGTAGCACTGTTAATAGCGCGGACCATGCCCTGAATACTCTCTATGTTGGTGAAGTCAGCTTGTATGCCTTTGGCGCCGAGTGATTCCAGTTCATCAATACCCTCGCGCGAGTTATTGTAATGGGCAAATAATTGATAGCCTTCCGCAAGTAATGATTTGGCTAACTCAAAACCAAAACGCCGTCCGGCACCAGTAATAACTGCTGTTTTTTTCATGAGGTGAGTCCTAAATCGGGTAATAATGACGCCAAATAACCAGGCACTTCGGGTTCCTCTTCGACGTCGCCCAGAATATCAATATCTATCGTGCGATCTTTAATACTTCTCTGAGGATCGGAACGGTCACGCCCCAACAGCTCCTCTATTTTATTAAACTCATCTTTAAGCGCCTTTGCGGTCATTGGGGTTTTAATAATAAACAACGAATTTAAGAAGGTTTTCTCCGTGTTGATATCAACCGGAGATGTAGGGATGTTGCGTGAGAAAGTAATGTCGTCAGACAATGCCTCTAGAGCTTTCCGAGCTTGCGAAAAGTGAATTTGAGGTTCAATGTTTGAGCCAAGACTGCATAAATACTTCTTCATTTAATATTTGACCGCTAAACGTGAATAATTTGTTGTCTTAAGTACGGGTAAAAGCGCGAAACAGATGACAGCTTCAAATAGTTGAAATTGCGAGGATCTGCTGATAGCCTGAAATTTCAACTAACGCTGGTGAGCAGACGTCTTAATGGCAATAAAGAAAAACTGCTTTAACTATCGCTATATTTTGTTGGCTTTATGTTTCTTCATGTTATTGCCAACACCTACGCTTGCAGGCTCGTTAACGCTAAGCGGACCTGGCTCTGTCATTAAAGAAGGTTATTTTACCGTTTCTGTTCGCGCTACTGACGTGCCTGAGCTTAACAGACTTACAGTTGAGGTTGCCAGCAATTCAGCGTTCACAGAGAATACTCGACAGTTTCCGGCGCTAGGTAATTTTAAAGATATTTCGTTAACAGGTTTTAGTAACGGAACCTATTACTTACGTGCCCGTGCGGAGTCCGGCAACGGCCAGACTCTTGTCAGTAATACCATTAAAATTACCGTAAAACATTACCCACTTTGGCAAGCCCTCACACTGTTTTTTATCGGTTTGGTGATTTTTATTACTCTGGTAGCAACCTTGTTACTATTGCATCGTCGGTGGGTACATTCCAAAAAAGAGCATCATGACTGAGTTTGCATTAGAAACGAGTACTGGTATCACCATTATCATCCTGTTCGGTTTATTTTGGATCGGCTTTGGTTATTGGCTGGGACGAAAAAACCGCAACCATGAAGATTTTGCGCTGGCAGGACGAAATGTCGGCTTTGCCTTTGCGGCGGCAACCGCTATGGCAACCTGGGTGACCAGTAACACGACGTTGGTGGCGCCGCAATTGACTTACCAATTTGGTATATGGGGAATGATAGGGTATTCCTTTGCTGCATTGGGATTGATTCTATTTGCTCCCATGGCCAAGCGAATTAAAGAGCTGTTACCCAATGGCTATACTTCGGGTGACTTTGTCCGGTTACGGTACGGTAATTGGGCCTGGATTGTTTTTATTATTATTTCTGTTGTTTATGCGTTCGGCTGGCTGATCAGCTTAGGTATGGCCGGAGGCATTTTATTGGAATCGTTAAGTGGTCTCGACTATCACATTGGAATGACAACCATACTGGTGATTTGCGTTGGGTATACACTGTTTGGTGGCATGCGAGCCGTCATTGCCACAGATTTTATCCAGGCGTTGATCATTATTGTCGGCGTGAGCTTTATTGCTTATTGGTTAATTGACAATGTTGGCCTGCAAAGCATCCACAGCAATTTGACCGCTGAGCATCCACAACTTCTGGATCTCTTATTTCCCGCAGCCATCATGTTCTTGTTTAATAATATCTTCTTCGGCCTGGGCGAGATTTTCCATTCCAATGTGTGGTGGTCACGCGCACTTTCTTTCAAGAAAAATGTGGCTTACAAAGCCTATTTAACCGGTGGCCTGTTGTGGCTGCCAATTCCTGTTGTTACCGGATTTATTGCACTGGCTGCGCCACAATTAGGTATTTTTCCGCCAAGTCCGGACATGATTGGTCCGACGGTTGCAGCAGCGGTGCTGGGTAAGGTTGGTGCAATTGTTGTCTTTATCGTGATTTTTTCGGCTCTGGCCTCCAGTTTGGATTCGTTGCTTGCTGCAACTTCTGACCTGGTTACGCGAGACATTTATCATAAAAAGCTTAAACCTAAAGCAAGTGACAAAACCCTGATGCGTTTTAATCGTAGCTGCATTCTTGGGCTGGGCATCATGACCTGGTTGTTGTGCCTACCGCGTATTGCTACGTTAGGGGCCTTGTTGAACTTTGCCGGCGCCTTTGTCGCTAGTACTATCTGGCCGATACTGCTGGGGCTGTATCAGCGTCGTCTTACCGGTGGGTACGCTGCCTGTGCTATGGCGTTCGGTACGGCATTTGGCATGCTGGGCTATTTTGTGGTTGGCTTTTATGTAGCAGCACTTGTGTCCTGCGCGGTTTCTGGATTGATTTGTCTTGTCGGGATTGTGCGTAGCGATACGGAATTTGACTGGAACCAACTGGATGAGAAGGAGCCTATCGATGCTGATAAATAATCTGGCTTTTGAATGGCTGATTCTCCTGGCGCTGGTCATGACATGTTTAGCGCCAGTATTGTTACTTGGGCTTTTTATAAAAGATTTTATTTCTAAAACCATATGGTAATTGTATGACTATAAAGGATGTCTCCTTTGAACGTGACCGCCCCGATGTGTGTGGCGATGCCCACCCAAAGGCGTTATTGAAAGTAATTCAGGAAGATGGTGATTACCTGCTGAAGTTATCAAACCAGCACGTGGTATCCGCTGACCAGTTTTCTCAGCTGGGTATGTTGCAGTTATTTCGACTTGCCGCAAAGTACGAGGCTAACCCTCGTCGTTTTAGTACCTCATTACAGGGCAAAATTTTAATCAGCGCGTTTTACGAGCCAAGTACTCGTACTCGTCTGTCATTTGAAAGCGCCTGGCACCGTCTGGGCGGCGATATTATGTCAATTACTGACCGTTCTACTACCGGCATAGCCAAAGGTGAACGTTTAGCCGATGTGGCTGAAATGTTTAATAACTATGGTGACTGCGTGGTGTTGAGGGACAATAATGAAACCTCACTGGAAGAGATGATCGATTCGCTGCGCATTCCTATTATTAATGCGGGTAATGGTTCAGATGAACACCCGACTCAGGCGCTTACGGATATGTACGCACTGTTTAAATGGCGTCCCGATTTAGTGACGGACGAAGCCGATAAAGCGCCGATAAAAATTGGCATTATTGGTGTGCCAAATAAAATGCGTACCGTGCGCAGCTTTATTAAATGTTTAGTAAAGTTTCCAAAAGCAATTGATGAAATTGTCATTATTCATGACGAGGAATCGTCGACTCAGCTGTTTGGAAGTGAGCAACGAGAACAGATTGAGCAAGCTGGAATAAAGATTCGTACGACCCGGGATTTAGAGCAGGTACTACCAGAGCTCGACGTGGTTTATATCAACGCGATTTCGTGGGAAGGTGATACCTTTAGTACTTATGGCAGTGAGTTTCACTTAACGGCGCAGTCTCCGCTAAAAGACAGCGCGATTATTTTACACCCTTTAGCGCGCGGTGAAGAATTATCCGCCGATCTCGACCATACGCCTCATAACTGGTATTTCAGCCAGGCACGGGGTGCGGTGTTTTTACGTATGGCGCTGCTGACCTGTATGGTACAGCGAGCTGAACGCGTCATTGATGTCGTCTGATACGAGGAAAAGCAAAGAATGTGCGGAATTGCTGGCGTTTTTCATCATCAAACGGAAAGAGCGATTGACCCCCAAACCTTAGTTAATATGGCTGCGATAATGCATCATCGTGGTCCCGACGGGTTTGGTTATGAAGTACAACAAGACTACGGCGTAGGATTTAGTCACGCCCGTTTATCCATTATCGACCTGGATGAAAAGCGAGGTCGGCAACCTTTTATATCAGCCGATAAACGACTGATGCTGACTCACAACGGTGAGTTTTACGACTTTAAACGCATACGCGCGGATTTAACCGCTCGTGGCGCACGCTTTAACAGTAAAAGCGACTCTGAAATTGTTCTTCACCTGTTTGAGCGTTACGGACTGGAGGACACCCTAAAGGAGCTTCGTGGAGAGTTCGCTTTCGGCTTATTCGATGCAAAAGATGAAAGCCTGTACCTGGTGCGCGACAGGTTTGGAATTAAGCCTTTATACTGGACGGAAACGGAGCATGGCGTGGTGTTTGGCTCTGAGCTGAAAGTGTTGTTTGCTCACCCGGACGTTAAACGGGAGTTTTCGGCAGAGGGCTTATACCACCAACTGATTCAAGTGATGGTGCCGGGCTCTACGGCTTTTGAAGGGATTAATCAGGTTCAGCCGGGTTATGTGGTTAAGTTGCAGCGTAAAAATGGCAAAGTGGTTGCAACGGAACATAAATACTGGGATGTCGATTTTCCGCCGGAAGAGAGCTATCCGGGAGCGGATGTTGACGAAGAGAGTTATATTGAAGGGGTCCGCGCTAAGCTACTGGAAGCCGTTCAGCACCGAATGACAGCTGACGTACCTGTCGGTTGCTATTTGTCCGGTGGCATTGATTCATGTGCCATTCTGGGACTTGCGTCCGCCTCAACCCAAACCTCGGTAAAAGCTTTTACCATAGGTTTCGATTCTGCTGACTATGATGAAACACCTATTGCAGAAGAAATGGCTGAAGCTACTAAGGCTGATCACCACATTATGCGGCTTAAAGCCGATGACCTTTACGACCATTTCGTAAAAACTTTGTGGCATACAGAACGAACCATATATAACACGCTGGGCGTAGCCAAGTACCTGATGAGTAAAGAGGTGCATGAAGCCGGCTATAAAGTCGTGATGACCGGAGAGGGTTCCGATGAACTCTTTGCCGGTTACCCGGCTTTTAGAAAGGACATGTTCCTGCATGGACTCGACCATTTACCGGAAGTAGAGCGGGTTGAGTGGCAGGAGCTGTTGGAGAAAAACAATAAACTCTTTAAAGGCGCGATGTTGGCTCGCGAAGAGTTTGTCAGCGACGCTTTTAACCAGAAAATGGGTTTTACTCCAAGTTGTGTGCAGCCGTGGCTTTCCTGCTCATCGGTTGCGCTGCCGCTTATGTCGGAGAACAAGCGAAAACAGGTTGAAGGCTATGACCCCAGCCTGGCTATTGCCAACACGCTTGATAAAGACATGCTGGATGGTCGGCATCCGCTGGACAGAGCTCAGTATGTCTGGATTAAAACCATGCTGGAAGGGCAAATTCTGACCTGGGGCGGCGACCGGGTGGATATGGCTAATTCAATGGAGGCGCGCCCGGCATTTTTAGATCATCACTTGGCGGAATACGCTTTCACTGTGCCGCCGCACCTGCGTATTAAAGGCAATAAAGAAAAATATGTGTTGCGTGAAGCCATGAAAGGCTTGTTGCCGGAAACGCTGTATAAACGGGAAAAGTTCGCTTTTATGGCACCGCCGGCGCACACCGACCCGGAGAAGTGGAAAGCTGTTGAGAAGCTGGCGGAGCAATTCCTGAATGCTGAGGCAGTTAAGTCAGCCGGTTTGCTTGACTACGACGAAGTGGTGCGGACCTTTGAACGGCATCAGGATGAGAATGTTCCGAATGAAGAGCGTGTGCAGCTTGATGCCGTCATCAACCATATGCTTGGTGTTCAGGTGCTGCATCATCACTTTGTGGCAACTGATGTGCCCAAGCAAGCTCAGCAGCGCGCTACTGAGCTGGGCTGGACGGCCTGATTATTACCGCTTAACTAATCATCGGTGACTGCAGGAATGTAGTCACCGTACCCTTCTTCCTCCATTTCTTCTAAAGGAATAAAGCGCAGTGCCGCTGAATTCATGCAGTATCTTAAACCCGTAGGTGGTGGACCATCATTAAAAACGTGGCCTACATGAGAGTCTGCTTTGCGGCTGCGAATTTCAGTACGGGTGTAGAACCAGCTGCTGTCATCTTTTTCTACTACCGCGTCTGGGCTTATGGGCTTAGTAAAACTTGGCCAACCGGTACCCGATTCGTATTTATCTGCTGAAGAGAAAAGTGGCTCACCACTTACTACATCTACATAAATACCCTTGCGATCATTGTCCCAGTAGCGGTTATCGAAGGCGGGTTCCGTTTGGTCTTCCTGAGTCACCGCATACTGAATATCCGTTAGGCGTTGTTTCAGTTCACTGTCACTAGGTTTAACGAAGCTTTGCTGATCAGATGTACCTGTGGGGTTGTCATTCGTAAATTGCTGATAGTCAACGTCCGAGGTATCCCCCCAATGCTTCTCAACGAAGTCATAACGCCCCGAGTTGTAGGTATAAATACGGTAGCGAACGGGGTTCTTGTCGTAATAGTCCTGGTGGTATTCTTCCGCTTTGTAGAAGCTCTTAAAGGGTGTTATTTCAATAACCACCGGGTCAGGGAAGGGGCCATTTTTATCCAGCCACTCGCGCGACTCCATAGCTATGCGCTTTTGTTCATCATTGTGATAAAAAACCGCGGGGCGATACTGTTTACCGCGGTCAACAAACTGTCCGTCGTTGTCGGTCGGGTCACTGATACGCCATAACTTCTGAAGTAATGCTGCGTAGCTTACGACATCGGGGTTGTAGTATATCTGGGCTGCTTCCGTATGCCCGGTTCTGCCTGCTGAAACCTGCTCATAGGTTGGATTAGCTTCATCGCCGCCGCTGTATCCCGAAATGACTTCCCGGACGCCAGGCATCTTCTCGAAGGCTTCTTCAACACACCAGAAACAGCCGCCGGCAAAAGTCGCGACTTTTTCATTTTTTTGCTTTGTTGGCTCGCTATTCTGTGCCATGCTGAAACAAGATACTAACAAACCGACAATAACAATTATAAGGCGAAACGACATAGTGTTCTCCAACCAAAGGTGGTGTTTAGTTATAGACCGTTCAATATGAAAAAGATTACTTGGCTAGCTTTTATTTTTAGTCTTGGTTGCCAGTCAGCTACAGCAGCTCAACAGGCTGATGAAGAAGATGATATGTGGCTGGACAGTTTCCGCAGCGGGCTTGGAACCTCGGTAGACGCAACCGCGCGCTGGTTTGACGGCTTGTTCGGAGATGAAAGCATTAATCAATATGAACGCTCTTATGGGCGGCTTTCGGTTGCGCCGCAATGGGACCAGTACGATGGTTTTGAAGTTAAGTCGCGATTCAGAGCCCGGGTAACCTTACCTAAGCTAAAAGAAAACGTTTCAGCTTTCATTGGCCGGGTTGATGAAAATGAGTTTCTGGATGATGACTCTACCGGTCGTCCCTCAGTTATTCGCTCTCCAAGGTCAGACGAAGAGTGGTTAGTGGGTTTAGGTTTTGATCCTGAAATTAACGAAGCGCACCGAGTGTCCTACAGTGTAGGTATCCGTGGTGGGTTACGGTTTGATACCTATGCAAGAGCCCGCTATATGACCGGTTTTGTTTTTGCAGGTAATCAGCAGATTCGTATGCAGTCTTCGGCTTTCTGGCGCGACAGCGATGGCTTTGGTGTTGCGCAGAGAGTGGATTATGAAGCCACATTAACTGATACATGGTTATTAAGGTGGGCTTCTAAAGGTACTTTTGCAGAAGAAACAGATGGTGTTCGCTGGAACAGTACTGCGCGTTTATATCATTTGTATGGGCAGGAAAAAGCCTGGGCGACAGAGACCTGGATAGAGGGCAATACTGACCACGAGGTGCCTGTTCAGGATTATGGATTACGCTTTCTTAATCGTCAGCGATACTTACGGGACTGGTTTTTTGTGGAAACCTGGGTTGGGTACCACTGGCCTCGCAATCTTATGACAGAGCAGCGTAGCGGCCAGTGGTTAATTGGTGTCGAGTTCGAGGTTCACTTCGGAACCGATAATGCCTACATGCCCGAGCCGGAAAAATCTAAGTCCAGTACTAGTGGGTCATGGTCAGAAGAGCGGAAAGGACCTTCTGCAAAATACGCCTCATCGCGGTAATCATATACCTGGGGTTCGTCAGCATTAAAGGGTAGGTGATACACTTCCTGAATCGCGTCTTTAAGTGAATCTGCAACAAAAACGTGATCTAAAGCCCCGGCCTGACTGTCATAAACGTAAGAATAGTCTTTTGCGCCTGAAGGGTTATAAAAACCATTGTCCGCAAAATAACGCACCGGGTCTTCCTGATAGTAAGCATTAAAATCACCCAGTAATACCGGGTTTGCTAAAGACTCGCTCTGAATCCATTGCGTTAATTCTTGCGAGGACTGAAGTCTTAAGTCATTCCAGCAGGCCTGGCCATCATTTTGGTTACTGTTTGGGCTTTCAGAGTCTTCCGGACAACTGCCCTTCGACTTGAAGTGGTTTACCACAACACTGAATTCTTGATCGGTGTTGGCATCGATAAAGCTTTGCGCAAGAGGAGGGCGGCTTCCCCAGGAGAAAGGGCCCTGACGTGTAAATATCGCGTGAGAACTTGGTTTTACACGCTGTGGTTGATAAATAATACCGACAGTAATTTGGTCTGTTCCAATTTTTTCTGCACGCGGCTCAGCTATTGCGTAATCTTTTCCTGATGCTTTCTCCAGTGCCTTGACCAGTTGCATTATTGCGCTGCGCTCACCAAATCCGTCATTTTCAATTTCCATTAAGCCAATGACATCAGCATCTATAGCCGTTAGTGCAGCAACAATTTTTTTCTGTTGTCGTTGCATTTGCTCAGGAGTATCAGCTCCTCTGGGAGTCGGGAAACCTTGTCCGGCGCCGTTTCCATTAAAGAAATTCAGCACATTGAAACTGGCGATGCGCAAGGCATTATCTGGCTTCTCTGCCAGTTGCGGTTGCACAGACGGTGTTTCTAGTTCTAAGTCGTCGGTTGGCTGAATTCGGTAACGGTTATTAAACTGGCTGATAATACCGGAGAAACTTTTCAGGGTTGAACCCGAGCGTAGGCTACTTTGCTCACCATGCTGAAGCTCAGAAAATGGCAGCGGACGTGGCTCGATAACATTGCTGTTGTCATCAACCTGCAAGCGGTTCAATTCGTTTTCCTGTGCCTGAAGTTTTGCATCTTTTCCCGGCATAACGATTTGAGTCGGCGTCCATAAGCGCCCTGCAGAAATATCGAAAAAACCGTAGCGAGGGTAATTGTAATTGCCGGAAACTGTCAGGCTCTCGCCTTTAGTCGCGAATAAAATGACAGGCATGCCTTCTAAGGCTTCAAGCTCGTCAAGTGACTCAACCGGGAGTTTCAACTCAGTTGTTTCAGGAAGTGTTTTTGCTTCGCCACAGGTTGTTATATTGGATACCTCTATTAACGAGGTTAATTCCGAACGCTCTTCAACTTCACCTGTAACTCTTACCCATTCACCGTTATTAACTTGTGAATGCTGCTTATTGGTAACTATAAATAAACCTTCTGAAGTGGCAGAGTTTTCATCCATATCCTCAGGCAAACTGTGAATAAAAAAGCCGCCAAGTTGTTCAGACGGCTGCCAGCTTGCGGTAACAATACCGCGGACGGTTACTTGCTTACCAACCTTTGGAGACTGTTCATTGTCTCCCTGCACCTGTGAAATAGGAATAATCTCTTTATCACTCCCACAGGTTTCTGCAATTGCAGCTCCAGATAAAAGCAGAGCTGGTAATAAGCTAAGTAGTCGTTTGTGCATGTTAGTGGTCCAGTTTGTGGTAGCTTCCAACTTCAAGTACGGGCGCGGCGTCGAGACGTTCCGCATCCATCATATTGGCAATTCTTTGCATTGACGAGAGCAGCAGCGACTGCTCCCACTCATCCAGTGCCTGAAACTTTTCTATGAAATCTTCCTGCAATGGCTGTGGTGCCTTTTGCAGAAGATTAAGGCCCTGTTCAGTCAAATAAAGAGATACACGGCGTTTATCCTGCTCACTACGGTGCCTGTGGATTAACTGCCGATGTTCAAGGCGTTCGATGACATTAGAGACGGTTGCCGGGCTTAGATTGATATTTTGTGCAACCTTACTGGCGGTTATACCGTTTGCAGCATTTATTTCACGCAAAATTAATAACTGAGGCGCGGTTAATCCGGAATACTTATTTAGCTGCTTAGAGTATAAGTCGATAGCGCGAATAACTTTTCTTAAGGCCAGCAGCAGTTCTTCGTACTTTTCCATAATTGCCTCGTAACTTATTAGTATCTTGGAGCCGATAAGTCAGTACGGCGAATTTGAACGACAACCCCGAGTTTAGGGTGATCGAAGTAATGTGTTTCGTGACTGATAACGCGCCGTAACTGAGAAAAATAATAGCTACGTAAATAAGGTGTTTGTTTACTCGCGCCATTAAGAGCATAAGTCGCCTGAGATTCTAAGTCGTTGGCAATACGCTTGATTTCATCTTGTTCGCGTAAGTTGAACTCACCGTCAATATGCAGATAGTTGCCGACTAGAAAAATATGCATTAAGCCGTCAAATTCCCAGGCAAGCTGAGGATTTCCGGCCGCCGTCAGAGGCGGGCGAACTGGGGTATTATCTTCCGGGCTGATAAAAGGGGCAGTGCCCGATTCAATAACGCTGAACAGGCGTTGGATATTATCCATGCGCTGCTCCTGGCCTGCACTGGACAGCGGTGTATCGAGTTGCTCCTGCTCTTTGGGAAAACCATTATAGAAGAAGTCGTTACCATAATTTTTGCCGCCAAATAAGCGCATTTTACGACCGACACCCCGGGTAAAAACTGGTTGTCTCCAGGCTAGATGCAACAACGATTTAGCCTGGCCTTTGCGCTCGAGTTCGGTTCTGATTGGAGAGAGTTCGAGGGCGTCCGCAGGCATCAGGAACGGCTGAGAGGCTTGCTCTATGTTGCCACCAGGACCATCAATAACAACCTCAGTAGAGGCCATTTCAGATAGCCTATGTTCCGGTGCGAATGGGTTACCGGCAATGGGTACCCATTGGTCTTCGTTGTCATACCGACAGGCAATATCAATTTGCCAGTTTTGTTCAGAGAATGCTTCGCAAACAGGCAGAGCGCTGCGAAGAGAGCGGTTTTGTTGGCTGTAGTGAGGCGTCAATAAATCCCGGCTTTTATTTACCGCAATAGGCTGCATGGTTAAAGAAAAGTTTTCACCGGACTGATCGGTAGCGGTTTGTTTGAAGACCAGAACTTCAACTTCAAACCATCGCCAATAATCTTTATTTGCTTGGGCCATAGCATTTACAGACACTAAAGCCGTTAATGCGGTTGCTAAACCCAGTACCGATTTTACACCCCGATGTACCAGCGCCATTTATTCACTCCTGTGTTACGCCGCCTGAGATTGCTCTGCAAACTCGTCTAGCAGAGACTCTACCAGTTTTAAGCGGCTTTGAGTATCTTCCAGTGGTTGACTCAAACGTAAACGGTTTGGCCCGTCCAGCTTATAATAGCTGGGTGCTTTTTGAATTAACCCAATAATTATCTCGGGGTTAATTTTCGTGTCGTCGGCAAATTCAATAATACCGCCCTGATTACCAATATCAATTTTGCGTATACCTAACTGTTCAGCATTATTGCGAAGTTGTGTCTGTCGAATCAGGTTTTTCGCGGCGTCCGGTAACAGGCCAAAACGATCAATCAATTCAACTTGCAGGTCATCAAGCTCTTTGCTGGTTTCGCAGTTGGCTATTCGCTTATACAAACTTAAACGATTATTGACGTCTGGTATGTAAGCTTCAGGTAAAAGTGCCGGCAGTTTTAAGTCAATTTCAGCACGTTCGTGCAGCAGCTGTGCAAGCGCGGGTTCTTTGCCTTCTTTTAAAGCTTTAACCGCTTGCTCCAGCATGTCCATATATAAAGTAAAGCCAATGCTTTCAATCTGACCACTCTGATCATCGCCCAGCAGCTCGCCGGCACCACGAATCTCCAGGTCGTGAGTTGCAAGCATAAAGCCGGCACCCAGGTCTTCAAGCTGAGAGATCGCTTCGAGGCGCTTGTGTGCGTCTTTGGTCATGCGTTTGGGGTGCGGCGTTAATAAATAGGCATAAGCCTGATGGTGGGAGCGTCCAACCCGGCCTCGCAGCTGGTGCATTTGCGCCAGCCCCAGATGATCGGCGCGATCCATAATAATGGTGTTGGCGCTGGGTATGTCGATACCGGTTTCAATAATGGTGGTACAGACCAGTACATTAAAGCGCTGATGGTAAAAGTCCGACATAATGCGTTCAAGATCACGTTCACGCATTTGTCCGTGAGCAACCACAACCCGCGCTTCCGGAACCAGAGCTTCAATATCGGCTGCGGTTTTTTCAATGGTGTCGACATTGTTGTGTAAGAAATAAACCTGACCACCGCGCAGAATCTCACGCAATATAGCTTCACGAACCGTGGGCTCGTCGTATTCGCGGACAAAGGTTTTTACTGCCAGTCGCTTCGCTGGTGGCGTGGCTATAATTGACAGGTCACGAATGTTGTTCATGGCCATATTAAGGGTACGCGGAATCGGTGTTGCTGTTAGCGTCAGAATATCTACGTCAGCGCGCAGGCGTTTAATGGTATCTTTTTGTCTTACACCAAAGCGGTGTTCTTCGTCGACAATGAGCAGACCTAAGTCATGGCACTTCACATTGTCTTGCAGTAACTTGTGCGTACCAATAACAATATCGACTTTGCCGTTGGATAAGTCTTCAAGAATGCCTTTTGACTGCTTGGCGGTTTTAAAGCGCGACAGCACTTCAACCCGAATAGCCTGCTCAGCAAAACGGTCACTGAAGTTTTCATAATGTTGCTGGGCAAGCAGGGTGGTCGGAACCAATACCATGACTTGCTTGCCTTCATTAACCGCAATAAAGGCAGCACGCATAGCCACTTCGGTTTTACCAAAGCCAACGTCGCCGCAGACCAGCCTGTCCATAGCCCGGGGTTGTTGCATATCCTGCTTAACCGCATCAATTGCAGCCTGCTGGTCAATGGTTTCTTCAAACGGAAATCCGGCGGCAAAACGCTGGTAATCTTCTTCGTTGATATTAAATGCGTAGCCGGGCTTCGCTTCGCGGCGTGCGTAAATATCGAGCAGTTCAGCGGCAACATCACGGACTTTTTCCGCAGCTCGTTTTTTGGCCTTGTCCCAGCTGTCGTTACCCAGTTTGTTTAATGGAGCATGGCTCTCTTCACCGCCACTGTAGCGGCTTAAAACGTTAAGGTTAGCGACCGGAACATAAAGCTTGGCACCGCCAGCGTATTCAATGGTGACAAATTCGGTGGTGACATTCCCGGCATCCAGTGTCGTCAGGCCCTGATAGCGACCAACCCCGTGGTCCAGGTGAACAACCGGCTGACCGGCTTGCAGTTCTGCTAAATTGCGAATCAGCGTATCGGCGCTGACAGTGGCTTTTTGCTGACGTCGACGGCTTTGCACCACGCGGTTACCAAATAATTCGGTTTCGGTAATAAACCAAAGTTTGGCGTCTGGTAAATAAAATGAATTAATAATGGGGCTAATGATTAACCCAATTTGTTGGGTTGGGCATTCATCCAGTCCGGAGCAAAGTCTTACCTGAAAGCCAAGCTTGCTGACAATTTCCCGTAAGGCTTCGCGGCGGCCTGCGCTTTCGGCTGAGAGCAGAACTTTGTCACCCTTTGCCAAAGCCTGTTCCAGTTTCGCCTTTAACTTGGCAAAGGGTTGCTTTTGCTGATGGTCAGCTGCAATTTCCGTTACTGACTCTGTCAGAAACGGCGTCGGACCGGGTTGGGCCATTTCTGCAGGTACATTGGCACGCACCCGGCGATACTGTTTGAAACCGGCATGAATATTATCGACCGGAAGAAACAACTCATTGGGGTGCAGTAACGGCCGTAAAGGGTCAAACTGACGTTGATCGTAGCGGTGATTAATATCCTGCCACAATCGTTCCAGGCTCGCCTGAATGTTGCCGAAAGTAACCAATACCGTGTCGTCCGGAAGGTAATCAAACAAGCTGGCCGTTTCTTCAAAAAATAACGGCAGATAGTACTCTATACCACCAGGTAACTGGCCTTTACTGACTTGCTGATACACCGATTCACGCTCAGTGCTCGCCTCAAAGTGCTCACGGTAATTTGCGCGAAAGCGTTCAATCGCCGTTTTTGTCAGTGGAAACTCGTGTGCGGGCAGCAAATTAATGCCGTCTATTGGGTCTTTTGATAGTTGAGTCTCAGGGTCAAACGGCCGAATGGTATCGACTTCGTCGTCAAAAAAGTCGAGCCGGTAGGGTGTCTGACTGCCCATAGGGTATAAGTCTAAGATAGAGCCGCGGGCGCTGAACTCGCCATGTTCCATTACCTGATTAACATGACGGTAACCGGCATTTTCAAGTTGCTGGCGTAGCTTCAGACTGTCGAGCTGCTGGCCTTTTTCAATTTGTAACGCTTGCCCCTGCACAAATGAGGTTGGAGCAATGCGGTGCAGCAGGGTATTAATGCTGACAATCAGTGCCCCGCGCTTGGCATCGGGAAGGCGTGCCAGCGCGCTGAGTCGGTCAGAAATAATGTCCTGATGCGGTGAAAAGCTGTCGTAGGGCAAAGTTTCCCAGTCGGGGAACAGCGTAATGTCGTCATGGTATTCGGTGTGTTCACCGGCAAAGTATTTCACTTCCTGTGCTAACCGGTGTGCCTGGTTAGCATCTGCGGTGACAATTAAAACCCGGCCGGGCGTGGCGTCAATTAGCCGCGCTATGGCCATTGCTGGTGAGCTACCATGCAACTCTTGCCAGGTAAGGTCTTTGTTTGCTGCCGGAGGAAAAGGGGGTCTTAATACAGATGCCTTAGTCATGACTACTCAACTGGTTTGGAAAAACGTCGGTATTATACCGAAATCAATCAGGATTTGGATGACAGGTTGTCGTTTTGTTTTTCTTCGCGGCGTTGCTTTGAACGTTCTTTGAGCTGACGGCTCTGGGCATGAAGACTGGCCCGAATCAACAACTCCTGATCTTCCTCGCGAATTCGAGCAAAGCTCAGCGTACAACGATAAGTCTCACCGTTTTCCTCTGGTTCTGACTTTTCAGCTGTCAGATAACAATAAATTGCCAGAGCCTCTTCTTTAAAAAACAGTTTTGCCTGAAATGTTTGACCTTCGGTTAATGGCGAGTCATTTAGTATGCGAATACCGCCGCCACCGTATTCAACACCTTCAAAGCGATGAGCCGGGTCATCTTCGTTGCGGAGCATGTAGCCCAGTAATATGTTCATACGCTTGTGCTGCTGTTCTAGAAAAGCGACCAGAGCGCTGCCCGACGACTGTTCAACTTTAATACTTTGCAGTTGTTGCTGATCACTTTCAGCCATGCTGGATGCAATAGTGAACAGTTCCGGAATTTCAGCTATAAACGCGTCTTCGTCAGGGATGCTGTCAGCCGATTCCAGCGCAATTAAATTGACCGGGAAGCGATCTCTTACGGTGAAGAAATCTCCGATTGGTGATGTCATTGATGTCTGCGATTGCGTCATTGTGTCGGCTTTTAGTTGTCAGGCTCAATACAACTCATTATCCTTGCTCGTTATGAATTAGCAACCATCAAATAATTGAGGGTATATGTTTCAGCCGGTCGTGCTGTTTATTGGCTTGCGTTATAGTCGGGCAAGGCAGGGGTCTGCGTTTACCGCCTTTATCAACCGCTTTGCCTTTGCCGGTATTGCCCTTGGGGTTATGGCTCTGGTGGTTGTCATGTCGGTTATGAACGGTTTTGAAGGCCAATTGAAAGAGCGCATTCTGGGCGCGGTTCCTCAGGTAACGCTAACCGATGCTGACAGCAATACGGAACTGACAGACTGGCGTAAAACCCAAGAGCAACTGCCTGAATTAGAAGCTATTAAAGGGTCAATGCCGTATGTACAAACGCAGGGCATATTGCAGTTTTCAGAAAAAATGTCGGTAGCCAATATACAGGGCATTTACCCGGATGCAGGCGAGGTACCTCTCTCACTCAAAGATAAAATGGTTGTCGGTGACTGGCTCAGTCTGACGCCGGGAAATTATCACTTGGTGATAGGGCAGCGGCTGGCGCAGAAACAAGGAATAACCGTTGGTGATAGCATTCGAATTATCGCAGCGCAGGGCGGGGTTTATACGCCTTTTGGACTGGTTCCTTCGCAGCGCCGCTTTGTTGTTACCGGGTTCTTTGCTATGGGCTCT
Source organism: Idiomarina sp. H2 (assembly GCF_004364275.1). NCBI lineage: Bacteria > Pseudomonadati > Pseudomonadota > Gammaproteobacteria > Alteromonadales > Idiomarinaceae > Idiomarina > Idiomarina sp. H2. The sequence goes on along the minus strand of NZ_SNZY01000003.1, from coordinate 321,297 downwards.
GAGGTTGACGAGTCGGTTGTTTTTGCCCATGGCAGTGACCTGGCGCGTTTAATTCGGTTACCTGAAGGAAAAGTGAGTGGGTTGCAATTATTTTTAGATGACGCCTTTAAAGCTCCCCAAGTGGCAGAAAGCCTGCGCAATAAAACGCAATTAACGACCAGCGACTGGCGACAAAATTACGGCCAGTTATTTGAAGCTGTGGGCATGGAAAAACGCATGATGTGGTTAATGCTGGCGCTAATCATTGCGGTCGCTGCGTTTAATACTTTATCGGCTCTTATTATGGTGATAAACGACAAACGTCACGATATCGCCATATTACAAACGTTGGGTTTATCTAACGGACGTATACGCACGGTATTTTTATTGCAGGGGCTTTATAACGGCGTGCTGGGCTCACTAATTGGCGTTATTCTGGGGCTGGTGTTGAGTTGGTACCTGAATGATATTCTGGCGTTATTCGGTGCACAAATCTTTGCCGGTTCAGATGAAGGCCTGCCAATTATCATTAATGTGTCTCAGGTTATTATTACCGCCGTTGCTGCAATTGCCTTAACTTTGGTGGCAACGTTATATCCCGCATCACAAGCCGCACATGTTCAACCCTCGGAGGCATTACGCTATGACTGACGCGCTGTTGCGTTGCAAAGAATTGAGTAAATCCTATCAGGACGGGGGCGACCAGGTTACCGTTTTAAAAGACATTGATTTTGCTCTGCAAGCCGGAGAAATGGTTGCCGTAGTCGGAGCGTCAGGCTCGGGTAAAAGCACCTTGCTGCATTTGTTGGGTGGACTGGATAAACCCTCATCGGGTCAATTGTTTTATAAAGATCAGGAAATGACGCCCTGGAAAGCCGACAAGTTGGCGCAGTGGCGTAACCAGAATCTAGGCTTTGTGTACCAGTTTCATCATTTATTGCCGGAATTTTCAGCGTTAGAAAACGTTGCCATGCCACAACTTATAGCCGGTAAAAGCCCGGCAGAAGCTAAACAACAGGCTGAACAGCTTTTAGTCCGCGTGGGGTTAGAGCATCGATTGTCTCATCGTCCGGCACAGCTTTCCGGCGGTGAACGTCAACGGGTTGCTATAGCCAGGGCTTTTGTGAATAAACCACAGGTTGTGCTGGCTGATGAGCCAACCGGTAACCTGGATGGAGAAGCGGCTGAGAGTATTTATCAGTTAATGCTGGAGCTGAATCAGGAAATGGGCACGGCCTTTATTGTGGTAACTCATGACTTACAGCTGGCCGAGCAACTGCAGCGTGTAGAAGTTTTAAAAAATGGAATTTTGCATAAGGAGCAAGGCTAATGCAGCTTGCCTGGTTAATTGCCCGACGCTTTCGTAAAGGTACCGCGAAACAGGGTTTTTTGTCGTTTATATCGGCTTCATCAACTATTGGTATAGCGCTCGGGTGCGCGGTTTTAATTGCTGCCTTGTCGATGATGAACGGTTTTAATCAGGTGCTGCAGGAGCGGTTACTGGCGGTTGTTCCGCAGGTTGAGTACAGTGCCGTCGAGGGCGCACTGGAAGACTGGCAGGAGGTTGCGGAAATTGCACAGCAGCATCCGGAGGTTATAGCGGCGGCTCCGGGAATTAATTCCACCGTTATGGTGCAAACCCAGTCAACTTTTCATGGCATTCAGGTTCGGGGAATATCCGCAGAGCAGGAACAAAAAGTATCGGATATATCCAACTACGTAAGTAACGAAGACTGGCAAAGGTGGCAGCAAAAAGGCGGTTTATTGCTAGGGGCAGGTTTGGCCGAGAAGCTTGACTTAGCTGTTGGCGACTCTGTTTCCTTACTAACCCCGGAAAAGTCTGAGCGAGGGTTTCGTTCGCCAGAGCGGGTGCGACTGGAAGTAACCGGGTTGTTTAAATTTGGCGGACAAATTGACTATCAAAATGCCTACGTCTCTCTGGAAACGGCTAAAAATGAGTTGAGTTTTGCAAATGATGTCAGCTCGGTACGCTTGCGGTTAAAGGATGTTTTTTCGGCTCCTGCGGTTGCCCGGGAAATAGGTAACCAGTTGCCAGAATTGGTCTATCTGGATGACTGGACCCGAAGTCACGGTCATTTATATCGAGATATTGAGTTAGTGCGCTGGGTAGTGTATCTGGTTTTGATTCTGGTTATGGCTGTAGCCTGTTTTAATATTGTTTCAACACTCATTATGACGGTAGCGAAAAAGCGCAGCCAAATTGCCATGTTGAAAACCTTAGGTATGAAAGATAGTTCCTTACTGCAGTCCTTTGTGTTTCAGGGGTTAATGAATGGATTATATGGAGTGGCTATCGGTTGCTTCTGCGGGATACTTCTGGCGCAGTTTCTACCGGATATTATGCTAACGCTTGAATCCTGGTTCCACTTTGAGGTGCTTTCCAACGATATCTACTTTGTTGGCGAGGTGCCCTCTGAATGGGTTTGGGGCGATGTTATTTTAGTCGCCAGCGTGGCACTGGTAATGAGCTTGCTGGCCACTATTTATCCAGCCTGGAGGGCGGTCAAAGTTGAACCAGCCAAGGCCCTGCACGAAAGTACTTAATTGCCTTCAGGGTTGCGACGGCGCCAGGCTTTGACCACCGACTGGCGCCAAAGCAAGCGAATACCGATGTAACCGATAAAGCTGGATAACGTGCCAAGAATCAAACACCCAAGCAGTAATGCCGGACCGATGGTCGAAATGCTGTGCATTAGCCATTCCCAGCTAAGTTCAAAAGCAAAGGGTTGTGGTGGCTCTGCGAGCAGGGCATTACCGACTAAATAGCACAGATAGAACATTGGCGGCATAGTAATAGGGTTTGAGACCCAGACAAGCCCGACCGAAAGTGGCAAGTTAACGCGAAAAGGAATTGCAGCCGCTGCCGCCAATAACATTTGAAAGGGTACTGGTATAAAAGCGCAGAATAAGCCGACTGCAAAGGCGCCTGAAGCTGAACGTCTATTTAAATGCCACAAGTTTGCATCGTGCAGAAGGCTGCCGAACAAACGAATCGCTTTGGATTCGCGCACTTTCTGATGATCAGGCATTAAGCGTTTAATGAAGCGTCTGGCCATAATGTGACGTTTATTACCTATCCGGTTACTGCCCCAGGGAAGGAGCAACGATGGATCGTTGGTTACTGGTCTTTGTTGGCGGAATATTGTCCGCCTCGTTACACTCTGACATCAAATTTTGGCTAATTTTTTCAACTATCGCACTACTACTTTTGGCGACAGTTAATGCCTTTTTTTATTTTAGACAGAGGGAAGTAAAACAGCGAACCATCGTACTACGACTGATGGTGTTATTTTGCGGCATTTTATGGGGTAATGCCAACCTTTATTGGCAAAATTTACGCGCGATACCAGACGAATTGATGGGTAATGAAATTCAATTGACGCTTGTCGTGGATGAAATGTCGCGTCGTTATCCTTTTCATTTGCGTATGACGGGCAGAGTAGAAGTTCTGGCTGGTAAAGTTTTGCCATTCTGGCAGCAACCCCGGGTTCAACTGAGCTGGTATAACAGCCACCATAAACAGGTGCCGAAAGCTGGTGAACGTTGGCAACTGGAAGTGAAGCTGAAACAGGCAACGGACTACCGAAACCAGGGGAGTTTTCGATACCGGAAATACTTATTGCGCAATAATATTTATGCCCTAGGAACGGTCAAAGATGGCGAAAAACTGACTCGTGTAACCAGTTTTCGGCAGAGAGTTTTCGATAGCATAGAACAAGCTGATTTATCTGAACCGGGTATATTGGCTGCATTAACTATTGGCGAACGCAGCCTGCTAACCTCTGCCACTCGTGAAACCTGGCAAAAAACGGGGTTAGCTCATAGTCTGGCCATATCCGGCTTGCATCTGGGGATGGTCGCAGGCTCAGCTATTTTATTCTTTCGTTTTTGTTTTTACTGTTTTCCTATCAGCTTAAAAAATAGAGAGCGACTAGACATTCGGCTGTGGTCGCTGGTCTTCGCGGCAATTGTGGTAAGCGCCTATGCAGGCATGTCAGGTTTTTCAATATCGACTGTAAGAGCTTTAACCATGTTTCTGGTGGTTCTTCTGCATATTGTGTTAAAGCTCAAGTTAAATCCGCTAAGCTTATTGTTGCGAGTGGTGGCTGCGGTACTAGTGGTTGATGTTTTTGCCTGGCAGGATCCCGGTTTTTGGTTATCTATTACTGCCGTTGCCGCACTTTTTCTTGCCAGTTGGCGATGGAGCAAAAGTCGTGGCCGTTTCTCCGCGGTAAAAAGCCTTTGGTCAATTCAATGGCTGCTGTTGGTGGTGATGTCTCCTTTATCATTTTTATTATTTGGCGGCTTTTCGCTTTTTGCTCCCGTAGTCAATTTGTTGGTGTTGCCTGTTATCAGCTTTTGGTTATTGCCGCTGGCATTAATAGGAACTGTTTTTGCGTTGTTTGGTTCTGATATTGCTGTGTCGTTCTGGCAGTTGTCTGAACTACCGGTTACCTGTTTGACCCCACTATTGGACGCTTTAGCAGGGCACCCGGCTAATTGGTTGGAACTGAATCAATGGCCGATAACCCGCGCAGCACGGTTTGCTGTTTTGTTCGCACTTACTGCGGCCATGCTGTTGCCGGTAAGTCGTGGTTGGCAAAGGTTAGGTCTATTATTGTGCTTGCCTGTTGCGGCTTTTTCATTTTTTAATCAACGGGACGGGAAGTTGCGTCTTCATGTTCTGGATGTGGGGCAAAGCCAGGCTGTAGTAATAGAGAAGGACGGCAAAGCCATGCTCATTGATACCGGTATTGAGTTTAGTTCGGGTTTCAGTGTTGCAGAAGCGGTTATTGAACCTTTTCTTAATTATCATGGTTTGCGGCCTGAGCTGGCTTTTATCAGCCATGGCGATAGAGATCATAACGGCGGCAGAGATTTTCTTAGACAAAGGTATCCTCAGCTAGAGTGGCGCGGGGATGCCAGTGATAAACCCTGTCGCGCTGGTGATACAGGTGAATGGAACAGCATACAATGGGAGGTTCTGTGGCCAACGCCTGCGTATCAGAATACAAATCGGTTAAGTAAAAATAATCGTTCATGTGTACTACGCATCAGTTATAAAAACTTCAGTATGTTTTTGCCCGGTGACATTGAAATGACGGCAGAGCAATTATTGTTGAAGTCTTTACATAAACAGTCAGAAGCTAACTCTAATGTTCTGTTAATTCCACACCATGGCAGCAAAACATCGACCAGCTGGCCTCTGTTACAGGCGGTTAATGCTGACGTCTATCTTATCAGCTACGGTAAGCATAGTGGCTATGACTTTCCTCACCGCTATACACTGGAAAGGCTCTCCCGTACTCAAAAGCCCTGGTTTGGAACCAGGGACAGCGGGCAACTGACTATTGTTAGTGACGGCAACACATGGAGTTTGGAGTTACCCTTTGAAAACAGGTAGAATAGCAAAAGTGTTAATGACTTATTTGAGACTACATGGATTCTCAGCTTAAAAAGAAGACGACCTTTAAACGCTTATTAGGTTATATCAAACCTTATAAGGCAGCTTTTATCGCTGCTATCCTGTGTATGATTGGTTACTCTGCCATTGATACATTGTTCTTATCCCAAATTGAAACGTTAATAGATGATGGGTTAACAGAGCAAGACTCTAATATATTGCTTTACGGTGCCCTCTTTGTTCCTTTTATTTTCATCCTTCGTGGTTCTTTGAATGTTGCTTCCAGCTATTTCCTGCATTGGGTGGGTTTTAAAGTCGTTACTAAAATGCGGCAGCAGCTTTTTGACCATATGATGAAACTGCCGGTGGGTTTCCATGACCAGCATTCAACCGGTGACTTGATTTCAAAAATAACTTATGACACTCAACAGGTGGCGGAAGCGAGTAGCCGGGCCGTTTTGGTCTTGGTGAAAGAAGGCGCGTTCGTCGCCGGTTTATTGGGTTTGATGTTTTATCAAAGCTGGCAATTATCATTGGTATTTTTAGTGATAGGCCCTCTGGTTGCAAAAGTTGTCGGGGTTGTTTCACGTCGTTTCCGTAAAGTAAGTAGTCGTATTCAGACCGCTATGGGTAATGTAACCACAACTGCAGAGCAAATGATCAACGGCCATAAGGTTGTGATCATGCATCAGGGGCAAAAAGGTGAGTCGGCCCGCTTTTCGAACATAAACAATATTACTCGTAACCAGAATATGAAGCTGGTGAATACCCGGGCTATCAGCACTTCAGTTATTCAGTTTATAGCTTCGTTAAGCCTTTCTATGGTTCTGGTTATTGCCAGTTTTCCAGAAATGCTGGGTGAGCTTTCGGCCGGTGCTTTTACTACGTTACTTACCGCTATGATCATGTTGCTGCGCCCGTTAAAGCAGCTGACTAACGTAAACAGTGATTTCCAGCGCGGTATTGCGGCGGCAACCAGCGTGTTTGCAATTCTGGACGAGCCGATTGAAGTTGATAAAGGTTCGCGGGTGGTTGACCGGGCAGCGGGCGATATTGTTTTTGATGACGTGACCTTTTCTTATCAAAAAGGTGATGAACCCGCGCTTCAGCACATTAACTTTAAAGTTGATCAGGGCAAAACCATTGCGCTGGTAGGTCGTTCAGGCAGTGGTAAGTCAACAATATCGAATTTGCTCACGCGCTTCTACGATGTCGAGCAGGGACGCATTTTGCTTGATGGCCATAATATTAACGACTATAAGTTGAAATGCTTAAGGCGTCAGTTTGCGCTGGTATCTCAGCACGTAACCCTGTTTAACGACACCATAGCAAACAATATTGCTTATGGTGCCTCGAAAGATGTCTCGCGTGAAGACATCACTAAAGCCGCTGAGCAAGCTTATGTTACTGAGTTCACCGACAGCATGCCAAAAGGCCTGGATACTATGGTGGGCGAGAACGGGGTGATGCTGTCCGGTGGTCAACGTCAGCGTATTGCTATAGCCCGTGCGCTACTACAAGACGCGCCTATTCTGATACTGGATGAAGCAACATCGGCTCTGGATACCGAGTCCGAACGCCATATTCAGGATGCGTTAGGAACCCTGAGAAAAAACAGGACAGCTATTGTTATTGCGCACCGTTTATCAACCATTGAAAATGCCGATGAAATTTTGGTTATGGACAACGGTGAGATTATTGAGCGCGGTACACACCAGCAATTGCTTGATCAGGAAGGCGCATATTTTCAGCTGCATAACTTGCAGTTTAGCGGGAGCGCCTAATGTGGCTTCAAAAGCAGTGGTATAAAGCCAGTCTGCACCCTTTACTGTTTTTGCTGACACCACTGTCGCTGGTGTTTTGGCTGGTAACAAATTTGCGTCGCAGTTTTTATGCTTTGGGGTTAATGCCACGCTATAAAGCTGATGTTCCGGTCATAGTAGTGGGAAACATTAGCGTGGGCGGCACTGGCAAAACACCTATGGTTGTGGCCTTAAGTCAATGGCTCAAAGATGAGGGCTGGAATCCGGGCATTATCAGTCGTGGTTACGGTGCAAAAGGGCCTTTTCCCTACGAGGTTTTAGAGAGCGACTCTCCGGAAAAAGCCGGTGACGAACCCTTGCTCATGCGTCGTCGAACTGGCTGCCCTGTTGTTATTGCCCCAAAACGAGCTCAGGCCGCAAAGCTTATGGCTGAACAACATCCAAAAGTAGACGTTATTATTTGTGATGACGGGCTGCAGCATTACGGGCTTAAGCGCGACATTGAATTAATTATGATAGACGCTGAGCGAGGAACCGGAAACGGATGGCTTTTGCCTGCAGGTCCATTAAGAGAAGGCCCCTGGCGTCTGAAAGGCGCTGACTGGGTTATTTCTAACTATGGTCGCCACGCATTTGCCCGGCATGTTGTGGATGTAGAGCCAGGCAACTGGTACCGGGTTGATAACAATGAGCAAATTGCGTTAAAAACCGAGAGCAAATTTAATGCAGTGGCTGGTATTGGTTATCCGCAGCGCTTTTTTAACTCGCTAATTGAGCAGGGTATTGAACTGGAGAACAGTCAGGGGTTTGCGGATCATCACGCTTTTAGCCAACAGGACTTTTCTAACCTGGCCGGAAACCCTATATTAATGACAGAAAAAGATGCCGGTAAATGCCAGCCTTTTGCCCAAGCTGACTGGTATTACCAAACAATTGAAGCGAAGCTGCCCGAAGTGATGAAAACTAACTTATTGGCAGAGCTGGAAAGGAAGAAAAATGGCCATCGATAAAACGACATTAGCAATATTGGCGTGTCCAAAGTGTAAAGGAAAGTTGACCTATTACTCGGATAAAGACGAGTTAGTATGCCGCGGAGAACGCCTTGCATACCCTATAGACGAGAATATTCCCGTGCTTATAGCGGATAAGGCCCGCGAATTATCTTCAGAAGAGTTAGAAAAGGTTCCTTCATGAGTTTTACCGTTGTCATTCCCGCTCGTTACGGTTCCAGTCGCTTGCCGGGAAAACCTTTAGCCGATATTGCCGGAAAGCCGATGATTCAGCATGTGGTTGAGCGAGCTGAGGCTAGTGGTGCTGCCGAAGTCATAGTTGCTACCGATGATATGCGGGTTAAAGAGGGCGTTGATAAGTTTGGTGGTCGTGTAATGATGACCTCAAGTGAACACTCCTCTGGTACGGAACGGTTGGCTGAGGTTATCGAGCAATTAGCTCTGGCAGAAAACGAAGTTGTGGTTAATGTGCAGGGTGATGAACCCTTTATTCCACCTGAAATTATTCGACAGGTTGCCGATAACTTAGCGAATCAACGACAGGCACCTATGGCGACGCTGGCCGTGCCTATTACCGACGCTGAAGATATTTTTAATCCCAACACAGTAAAGGTGGTTACCGATGCTGCCGGTTATGCGCTGTACTTTAGCCGTGCCGCAATTCCCTGGGACAGAGAGCACTTCTCTGCCGACCGGGCGACTGATGTTGTTACTGAGCATTACCATCGTCACATTGGTATTTACGCTTATCGGGCGGGGTTTGTGAGACGTTATGTTGAGTGGCAACCAAGCCCTATTGAACAGCTTGAGTCGTTAGAGCAATTGCGGGTACTTTGGCACGGAGAGCGTATTCATGTCGCTGAAGCCATTCTCGCACCAGCTACAGGCATTGATACCGAAGAAGACCTGCAGCGGGCACGAAAACTGGCAGCCGATGGTTAATCCATCGCCGACATTTGTGAATACTCATCTTCGAAAAAGAACTTTTCTTCACCAAAAGCTGGTTTCAAGTGATGCAGCCAGGTGGCATCCGGGTCGTATTTAGCGAAGAAGGGGCGTTGTACCCAGTCTGGGTTGCGTCCCTGAATAAAGCGTAAGGCAAAGACTTTCTCACCGGCAATTTCAGTAACCCCCTGAACTTCTACTTTTCCCGGGCCTGCGCTCATCGAGGGGCCTCGAACAGTACGAGCAATACCGGAAACCTGTTGATACGCTTTTTGGAAAATTTCCCAGGTACGCTCCAGTGGCACTTCAAAGTAACGTTTCGCGCCAGTATCGCGTTCGACAAACATGTAATAAGGGATTAATCCTAGTTGTACCTGCTTCTCCCACATAGAAGCCCAGACATCCGGGTCGTCGTTAATGTGTTTGAGCAAAGGAGCCTGACAGCGGATTTGCGCACCTGTAGCGCGTAGGCGGCGAATGGCTTCCTGACAGACTTCAGTGCGCAACTCATTCGGGTGGTTTAAATGCGCCATTATCGATACATGCTTGCCACCAGCAACTAAGCGCTCTAATAAACGTAGTAAATCGTCCGCATCGGGGTCGGTGATGAACCGATAAGGCCAGAATGTAAGTGATTTAGTGCCGATGCGTATGGTTTTAATATGTTCGAACTCAGGTTGCAGTAAGCCTTCTAAATAGTGAGCCAGTTTGCGTGTGCGCATCACCATAGGATCACCGCCGGTCACCAGCAAGTCAGTAACTTCTTTGTGTTGAGCCAGATAGCGATGCAATTGATCAGCATCGTTTGAATTAAAGCGGGTAGCTTTACCGACAAACTGCGCCCAGCGGAAGCAGAAAGTGCAGTAAGAATGGCAGTATTGTCCCTGAGCCGGGAAAAAGAGTACCGTTTCGCGATATTTGTGCTGCATACCCGGCAAAGGCTCACCATCAACATGCGGCACATTCATTTGCATTTGTCCGGCAGGGTGAGGGTTCATCTCATCGCGTAACTGAGTCGCCAAATCAAACACTTCATTGGTGGTGTGCTTGCCGGACATTAGGTCTGCCATGCGCTGGTACGCAGATGGCTCCAGCATATCTTTTTGTGGAAAAGTTAGCTGAAACAGCGGGTCATTGGGTACATTTTCCCAGTCAATCAGTTCGTTAAATACATATTCATTAACTCTGAATGGCAGTACATTAGCGACGACTTTCATTTCAAAACGCATGTCAGCAGGAACTTTCTTTAACGCCTCAATTTTATCTAACTGGCGATGCTGATATACCTTGAATTTACGTGGTGTAATGATGGGTTGTTGTACATTGACTACTTGCTGCATAAGCCTCTCTGTAATTATCTGCAACCTGCTAAAGCACGTTGAAAATGAATTTGTCTGTCAGCTCTCTCTTTGGCGACCAACGAAATGCGACGTAGTATAAAGAATTTAAGGCTTCGTTGCACGTTCTGTAAGGTGTGAAAAGCAATGTACTCGAACTAATTAAGAGCGGGCATAAAAAAAGGCGCTCAACCGAGCGCCTTCTTAACTCAAACCAATTTATTTTTTAATTGGTGAAAACTCGCGTTTTGTATAACCAGTATATAACTGACGAGGACGACCAATTTTCTGGTTTTCTTCGCCCATCATTTCGTGCCAGTGAGAAACCCAGCCGACAGTACGTGACAGCGCAAAGATAACGGTGAACATATTGGTAGGAATACCAATAGCTTTCAGTACGATACCTGAGTAGAAGTCAACGTTAGGGAAGAGTTTCTTTTCAATGAAATAGTCGTCTTCCAGAGCGATGCGCTCCAGTTCCATTGCGACGTCAAGTAATGGATCATCACGATCCAATTCTTTCAGTACTTCGTGGCAAGATTCACGCATTACCGTTGCACGAGGGTCGGTGTTTTTGTATACACGGTGACCAAAGCCCATTAGACGGAAAGGATCGTCTTTGTCTTTTGCTTTCTCAATATATTTTGGAATGTTTTCAACAGAGCCAATTTCAGCCAGCATACGCAAGCAAGCTTCGTTTGCACCACCATGGGCTGGTCCCCATAAAGACGCAACACCCGCAGCGATACATGCGTAAGGGTTAGCACCAGAAGAACCGGCAAGGCGTACTGTTGACGTTGATGCGTTTTGCTCGTGGTCAGCATGCAAAGTAAAGATGCGATCCATAGCGCGAGCTACCGCAGGGCTTATTTTGTAGTCTTCCGCAGGAACCGAGAACATCATGTTCAGGAAGTTTTCTGCATAACCTAAGTCGTTACGTGGGTAAACGAAAGGTTGACCAATGCTGAATTTATAAGCCATTGCTGCAATTGTTGGAATTTTTGCAATCAGACGGTAAGCACTACGTAAACGTTGGTTTTCATCGTGAATCTCCAGATCATCATGATAGAACGATGATAAAGCTCCCGTTACGGCACATAACATTGCCATAGGGTGAGCATCGCGACGGAAACCATTAAAGAAATTGTGAATTCCCTGATGCACCATAGTGTGTTTAGTAATGGTGTTTTTGAATTCATGGTATTGCTTTTCGGTAGGAGCTTCGCCGTGCAACAACATGTAGCAAACTTCTAAGTAATCTGCTTTAGTTGCTAACTCACCAATAGGGTAACCGCGGTGCAGTAAAACGCCGTTTTCACCATCTATATAGGTGATAGCCGACTCGCAAGAGCCTGTAGCCAGAAACCCTGGGTCAAAAGTAAAATAACCATGTTTTCCCAGAGTTCGGACGTCAACTACATCCTTTCCTGCCGTTGGTGATAGTACCGGCAATTCAATGGATTGGCCGTCAATCTGTAAAGTGGCTTTACGATCAGCCATAAGGAATTCTCCTCGCTATCTACTTTGAAAAAGTGCGCTAATTTAACTCGATCATGCCCGTAAATGTCAATTTTAATCGGGGAACATGAACCAATTATAGCGAAATATACGTAATAAACATGACGAAAAGATTACTCAGATTGAAGAATTATCTTGTTAGGTTAGACTTTAGTAGTAAAGCGTATTTTAGTCAGCGTTCAAATCTGAGTTTGTCGTTGTAATTAATAGCTTGGCTAGATATACTTTGCGCCGTATTGGTGGCATGTTTCTGTGTCGCGCAAACGAAAATTGCATTTCTTTTGTGCTTTATTAAAAGGCAATCTATCGTGAAAAAAGAAAGACCTGTTAATTTAGACTTATCAACTATCAAGCTTCCTGCCGCTGCCAAAGCATCCATACTGCATCGTATTTCCGGTGTTGCTATGCTGTTCTCTCTGGCTTTTCTAATTTGGGCTTTTGCCGTGTCACTTAGTGGCCCTGAAGGCTTTGCTCAAATCGAGAGTATCATGACCAGCTTTATCGCTAAATTTATTGGCTGGGGTATTTTGACAGCGCTAGGATTTCACTTAATCATTGGTCTGCGTCACTTAGTAATGGACATGGGCTACTGGGAAGAACTCGATTCCGGAAGAATCAGCGCAATTGTCTCAATTGCTCTTTCTGTGATCTTTTCCGTATTAGTAGGAGTTTGGCTATGGTAACAGCAGCAGCTACTTTTGGTCGTAGCGGTTCTCATGACTTTATTTTATTGAGAGCCAGCGCGATTGTAATGGTTCTATATTCACTGTTCATGGCTGGGTTCTTCCTTTCTACGCCAGATGTAACTTATCAAGTGTGGAGTGGGTTGTTTGCCAACATTTGGATGAAAGTGTTCACTATGCTGGCTTTATCCTCTGTGTTAATTCACGGCTGGATTGGCATTTGGCAAGTATCAACAGACTACGTGAAAGCGTCCGGTCTCAGAGCTTTTATCCAACTGGTTTTCAGCGTTGGTCTGATCGCTGTTTGGCTCACTGGCTTATTCGTACTGTGGGGTGTTTAAGTGACTGTTAAAACTTTAGAATATGATGCAGTGGTGATTGGTGCTGGCGGTGCCGGCATGCGAGCAGCACTGCAAATTTCCCAAGAGGGATTGAGCTGCGCGTTGATGTCCAAAGTGTTTCCAACACGCTCTCACACAGTTTCTGCTCAGGGTGGTATTACCGTAGCATTAGGTAATGCGCATGAAGATAACTGGGAATGGCACATGTTCGATACCGTTAAAGGTTCGGACTATATTGGTGACCAGGACGCTATCGAATACATGTGTAAAGCTGGCCCTGAAGCTATTTTAGAAATGGAAAACTTAGGTTTACCATTCTCGCGTTTTGAAAACGGCAAAGTTTATCAACGTCCATTTGGTGGTCAGTCGAAGAACTTTGGTGGCGAGCAGGCTGCTCGTACTGCCGCTGCAGCTGACCGTACCGGTCACGCTTTGCTGCATTTGCTTTATCAGCAAAACGTGAAGAAAAAAACCACCGTATTTTCAGAATGGTACGCGCTGGATATCGTTAAGAACCAAGACGGCGAAGTTTGTGGTGTAACCACCATGGATATCGAAAGCGGCGAAGTTTACTTTGTTAAAGCTAAGGCCGTTGTTCTTGCTACCGGCGGTGCGGGTCGTATTTATTCTTCAACGACCAATGCTCATATCAACACGGGTGACGGTATTGGTATGGCACTACGTGCCGGCGTTCCTGTACAAGATATGGAAATGTGGCAGTTCCACCCAACCGGTATTGCCGGAGCGGGCTCGCTTGTTACAGAAGGTTGTCGTGGTGAAGGCGGTTACCTGCTGAACAAAGACGGTGAACGCTTTATGGAGCGTTATGCGCCAAACGCGAAAGATTTGGCATCACGCGACGTTGTTTCACGCGCTATGATGACTGAAATCCGTGAAGGACGTGGTTGTGAAGGCCCATGGGGTACTCACCTTAAACTGAAACTGGATCACCTGGGTAAAGAAACCCTGGAGAGTCGTTTGCCGGGTGTTTGTGACTTATCACGTACATTCGCACACGTTGATCCGGTGAAAGAGCCTATTCCGGTTATCCCTACCTGTCACTATATGATGGGCGGTATTCCGACGGACGTTAATGGACAAGTCCTGACTGTTGGTGACGATGGTCAGACATCTCACGTTAAAGGCCTGTTTGCTTGTGGTGAAATTGCTTGTGTATCCGTACACGGTGCTAACCGCTTAGGCGGTAACTCACTGCTTGACCTGGTGGTATTCGGTCGTTCAACCGGTATGCACCTGGGCGAAACGCTTGCGGCTAACGTAGAAGCCAGAGAAGCAAGTAGCGACGACATTGACGCTGCACTAGCGCGTTATAATCGTTGGGAAAATACTCAGAAAGGCGAAGATCCGGCACAAATTAAGAAAGACCTGCAACAGTGCATGCAACTTAATTTCTCGGTTTTCCGCGAAGGCGATTCAATGAAAGAAGGGCTTGCTGAGCTACGCGAAATTCGCGAACGCCTGAAAAACGCCCGTCTTGATGACACCTCTAAAGAGTTTAATACTCAGCGCGTCGAGTGCCTTGAGCTAGATAACTTGATGGAAACGGCTTACTCAACTGCAGTTGCTGCCAGCTTCCGTACAGAAAGCCGCGGTGCTCACAGCCGTGCAGACTACCCGGATCGTGATGATGAGAAGTGGTTAGTACACACTGTTTATCGTCCTGAAAAGGAAGATATGGTGACGCGGGAAGTCAATATGGCGCCTAAACTGCGTGAAGCTTTCCCTCCGAAAGCTCGTACCTACTAAGTTGGAGGGTATATGAAAAAATACACATTTTCAGTTTATCGTTATAATCCTGATGTCGACAACGCGCCTCACATGAAAGAGTACACGTTGGAAGTAGAGGATAATCAGGATTTGATGGTGCTAGAAGCACTGATCAAATTGAAAGAACAAGATCCATCGCTGGCGTTTCGCCGCTCGTGCCGTGAAGGTGTTTGTGGCTCCGATGGTATGAATATTAACGGTAAAAATGGTTTGGCTTGTATCACTCACTTGTCTTCTTTGAAATCAGACAAAATTGTGATTCGTCCGCTACCAGGCTTGCCGGTCATTCGTGATTTGATTGTTGATATGAGCCAGTTCTATCAGCAGTACGAGAAAATCAAACCGTACCTTATCAACGATGACAAAACGCCACCAGCGCGTGAACGACTGCAGTCGCCGGAAGACCGTGCTAAGCTTGATGGTCTTTACGAGTGCATTTTATGTGCATGCTGTTCAACATCATGTCCATCGTTCTGGTGGAACCCGGATAAATTTGTTGGACCTGCTGGTCTGCTGCACGCTTATCGTTTCTTAATTGATAGTCGTGACACAGCAACAGACGAGCGTTTGGATGAACTCGATGATGCCTTTAGTGTATTCCGTTGTCACGGAATCATGAACTGCGTTAACGTATGTCCAAAAGGGTTGAATCCAACAAAGGCTATTGGACACATCAAATCGATGCTTTTGAGTCGCGCTGTTTAACTCGTTATATTGTCGCGCCAATTTGAACGGTTGATGTTGTGGATGGCCATCCCACAAAGGATGGCTATTTTTTTATAAAAACGGTTTATCTATTCAGGTGAAGGAAACGCAATGCAAGATGGTGTAATGCGTGAATGGTTAGAAACATCGCATCTAGCCGGTGGTAACGTTGCCTACATTGAACAAATGTTTGAGGCTTATCTGGATGATCCGACGGCAGTCAGTGATGAATGGCGTCAAATGTTCGATGCGTTGCCGAAGGATAATCACATTGTTGATACTAAACTCAGCGATGTCCGGGAGCAGTTTCGCCAGGCCGCTAAGAATAAGCTCAAACAATCTCAAACAGGCAGTACGACTGCCGCAGATCAGAAGCAAGTTAAAGTTTTACAGCTCATCAATGCTTATCGATTCCGCGGCCATCAGCACGCCAACCTTGATCCTCTTGGTTTATGGAAACAGGAAACCGTTCCAGACCTTTCATTAAACTTCCACGATTTAAGCAAAGACGACTTAGAACGCGAGTTTAATGTCGGCTCTTTAGCTGTTGGCAAAGACACAATGAAGCTGAGTGATATTCACGAAGCGCTGGAAAATATTTATTGTGGCTCTATTGGTGCCGAATACATGCACATTGTTTCAACCGAGGAAAAACGCTGGATTCAGCAACGGTTGGAAGGTGTTCTTGGAAAGCCCAAGTTTGAAAAAGAACAACAGACTAAAATTTTAAAAGAACTGATAGCCGCTGACGGACTGGAAAAGTATCTTGGGTCAAAATTCCCGGGAGCTAAGCGCTTTTCATTAGAAGGTGGCGACAGTCTGGTTTCGTTGTTGAAAGAACTCATTTCACGCTCTGGTGAGCAGGGTGCCAAAGAAGTGGTTATTGGCATGGCTCACCGTGGTCGCTTGAACGTTTTAGTCAACGTTCTGGGTAAAAAGCCACAAGACTTATTCGACGAGTTCGCCGGGAAGCATGACAGCAGTAAAGGCTCGGGTGATGTTAAGTATCACATGGGCTTTTCTTCTGATTATGCAACGCCGGGCGGCGACGTCCACCTTGCTTTGGCCTTTAACCCGTCGCACCTGGAAATTGTAAACCCGGTTGTTATGGGTTCGGTTCGTGCACGCATGGATCGTCTGAAAGATCCGGAAGGCAAAAAAGTTCTGCCTATTACCATTCACGGTGACGCTGCTGTTGCTGGTCAGGGTGTGGTGCAAGAAACGTTCAATATGTCGCAGACACGCGCTTACCGTGTAGGCGGCTCTATCCGTATCGTGGTGAATAACCAGGTTGGTTTCACTACATCTAAACAGGAAGATGCGCGCTCTACTCAGTATTGTACTGACATTGCCAAAATGGTGCAGGCGCCAATTTTCCACGTTAATGCGGATGACCCTGAAGCCGTTGTTTTTGTCACTCAGTTAGCGCTTGATTACCGTAATGCATTCCAGCGCGACGTGGTTATTGATTTGGTTTGTTATCGTCGTCATGGACATAACGAAGCCGATGAGCCAAGTGCAACACAGCCGCTGATGTACGCAAAAGTTAAAAAACAGCCCGTTGCCCGCGAGCTTTATGGCAAGCGTCTGATAGAGAAATCGATAGTTGATGAAGACACGGCTAAGCAGTGGATGTCTGACTATCGTGATGCATTAGATAAAGGCGAAGTGGTGGTTGATGAACACCGTCCTATGCGTCAGCACTCTGTTGACTGGTCTCCCTACATAGGAAACGACTGGGACGTTGAGTACGACTACAAAGTCTCAGCAGATAAGCTGAAAGATCTGGGCGAAAAAATCACTCAGTATCCGGAAGAAGACAAGCTGAATTCCCGCGTTGAAAAAGTTTATCAAGAACGTCTGAAAATGGCGAAAGGCGATAAACCAATGGACTGGGGTTTCGCTGAAACTTTGGCTTATGCCACCTTAGTTAACGACGGCACTCATATTCGTTTGACCGGTCAGGACAGCGGCCGTGGTACCTTCTTCCACCGCCACGCGGTATTGCATAACCAAAAAGATGGTTCTACCTATATGCCACTGAACAATTTAGGTTCAGATCAGGGGCAAATTGAAATTTATGACTCAGTTTTATCAGAAGCTGCAGTTGTGGCCTTCGAATACGGTTACGCTACGGCTGAACCGCAGTCTCTGGTTATGTGGGAAGCTCAATTTGGTGATTTCGTTAACGGCGCCCAGGTTGTTATTGACCAGTTCTTAAGTTCTGGCGAGCAGAAATGGGGACGTTTATGTGGTTTAACATTGCTATTGCCGCACGGTTATGAAGGGCAGGGTCCTGAGCACAGTTCCGCCCGTCTTGAGCGTTTCCTGCAATTATCGGCCGATCACAACTGGTCAGTCTGTGTACCGACAACGCCTGCACAGGTTTTCCACATGATCCGTCGTCAGCACTTACGTCCGGTTCGCCGTCCGTTAGTTGTTATGACGCCTAAGTCATTGTTACGTCATCCGTTAGCGGTTTCAGAAATGGATGATTTAGCGGATCTTGGATTCCAGAACGCGATTGGTGAAATCGATGATCTGAATCCGAAAAAAGTAAAACGCGTGGTATTTTGCTCAGGTAAAGTCTACTACGATTTACTGAAAGAACGCCGCGAGCGTGAACAAGAAGATGTTGCCATTATTCGTATCGAACAGCTGTATCCGTTCCCTGCGGAAGAAGTGGCAGAAATTATGAAAGATTATCAGCACGTTAAAGATTTTGTCTGGTGTCAGGAAGAGCCTCAGAACCAGGGTGCATGGTATAGCAGCCAGCATCACTTCTGGGCCGCAATTCCGAAAGGAGCTCAGTTGTCTTATCGTGGTCGTAGTGCGTCAGCCGCACCGGCGGTCGGATACATTTCAGAGCACAACAAGCAGCAGCAAAACCTTGTTGACGAAGCGCTAACCATTAAATAGGTGAAGATGAACCATGGCGATTGATATTAAAGTTCCTCAATTACCCGAGTCTGTTGCAGATGCAACAATTGCAACATGGCACGTAAAACCTGGCGATAAAGTGTCTCGCGACCAGAATCTGGTTGACATCGAAACCGACAAGGTAGTGCTGGAAGTGGTTGCGGAAGCAGACGGTGTTTTGGGCGAAATTACTGCCGAAGAAGGCACTACCGTAACAGCTGAAGAAGTTATCGGAAAAATTGAAGAAGGTGACGGTGCGTCGGCATCTGACGATAAATCAGACGATAAAGACTCAGGCGACGACAAGAAGTCAGAGAAAAAAGAATCTGATTCTTCAGAAGACAAAGGCTCTGACACAAAAGGTTCTGGCGAGAAGATGGAAGTTAAAGTTCCTCAACTGCCAGAATCAGTCTCTGATGCCACTGTTTCTACCTGGCACGTTAAAGCTGGCGATGCAGTAAAACGTGACCAGAACCTGGTTGATATTGAAACCGATAAAGTGGTTCTGGAAGTGGTTGCTCCGGCTGATGGCGTTTTAGCTGAAATTAAGCACGAAGAAGGCGCGACAGTCGGTGCTGATGACGTTATCGGTATTGTCGAAGCTGGTGGGTCTGCTAGTTCAGGTTCAGGCAAGTCTGACGACAGCAAATCTGAGTCTTCTTCAGAAAGTAAAGACGATGACGGTGACAACGAAGTAGCGGGTCCTGCGGTTCGTCGTTTACTTGGTGAACACGGCCTTAAGCCAAGTGACGTTAAAGGCACTGGTAAGGGCGGTCGCGTCACTAAAGAAGACGTTGAGAAACACGTTAAAGCTCAGTCTTCTAAGTCTTCAGATAGCAGCAAACAGCAGTCTTCACAGCCTGAGGTTTCAGGTGACCGTGAGCAGAAACGCGTACCTATGACACGTCTGCGTAAGCGTATTGCTGAGCGTCTGTTGCAAGCTAAGAACGACACAGCCATGTTGACCACGTTTAATGAAATCAACATGAAGCCAATTATGGATTTGCGTAAGAAGTACAAAGACGTGTTCGAAGAAACACACGGCACGCGTCTTGGTTTCATGGGCTTCTACGTAAAAGCAGTAACTGAAGCACTGAAACGTTTCCCAGATGTAAACGCATCCATTGATGGCGACGATATTGTTTACCACAATTTCTTCGATATCAGCATCGCGGTATCGACGCCTCGTGGTCTGGTAACCCCAGTTCTGCGTGACACAGACCGCCTAAGCATTGCGGATATGGAAAACGGTATTCGTGACCTGGCTATTAAAGGCCGCGACGGTAAGTTGACTATGGATGAAATGCAGGGTGGTAACTTCACCATCACTAACGGTGGCGTATTTGGTTCACTGCTTTCAACGCCAATTCTGAACCCACCACAAAGCGCTATTCTGGGTATGCATAAAATCCAGGAGCGGGCGATGGTGGTAGACGGTAAGATCGAAATCTTACCGATGATGTACCTGGCTCTTTCTTATGACCATCGAATCATTGATGGTAAACAATCGGTAGGTTTCCTGGTTACCGTGAAAGAGTTATTAGAAGATCCTCAACGTCTTATCCTGGATATCTAAAGACGCTGAGAACCAGCCGCAATGCAATTTAGCTTGCGGCTGTTAATTATGCGCCGAGCAGGTTAAAATTCGGCGCGGTATTCGGGTAGGCAGCACTTTAGCTGCTTAAGTTGTTTCAACGAATCGGAAGAGCATCATGAATTTGCATGAGTATCAGGGTAAACAACTCTTTAAAGAGTTTGGTTTGCCAGTATCTGAAGGTTATGCCTGCGACACTGCTGATGAAGCGGTAGAAGCGGCAAAACGTATTGGTGGCGACATTTGGGTTGTCAAATGTCAGGTTCACGCTGGTGGCCGCGGTAAAGCGGGTGGCGTGAAATTAGTGAAAAGTTTAGACGACGTTCGCGCATTCGCTGAGCAGTGGTTAGGTAAAAACTTAGTAACTTTCCAGACCGACGAGAAAGGTCAGCCGGTTGCTAAGATTTTAGTTGAAAGCTGCACTGACATTGCAGACGAGCTTTACTTAGGTGCAGTTGTTGACCGTGCTTCACGCAAAATCGTGTTCATGGCATCAACCGAAGGCGGCGTAGAAATTGAAACCGTTGCTGAAGAAACACCTGAGAAAATCTTGAAAGCTGAAATTGACCCTACGGTTGGCGCGCAGCCATACCAAGGTCGCGAGCTAGGCTTTAAACTGGGTCTGACTCCAGACCAGGTTAAGCAGTTCACTAAGGTCTTCATGGGCCTGGCGAAAATGTTCGAACAGTACGACTTAGCACTGTTAGAAATTAACCCATTGGTTATTACTGACGAAGGCAACGTTCACTGTCTGGATGCGAAAGTTGGCATCGACAGCAACGCATTGTACCGTCAGCCTAAAATCCGTGAAATGCACGATCCGTCACAAGACGACGCTCGTGAAGCAGAAGCGGCTAAATGGGAACTGAACTACGTAGCACTAGATGGCAACATTGGTTGCATGGTTAACGGTGCTGGTTTGGCGATGGGTACTATGGACATCGTTAAACTGAGTGGCGGCGAACCAGCTAACTTCCTTGACGTTGGTGGCGGCGCGACAAAAGAACGTGTTTCTGAAGCGTTCAAAATTATCCTGTCAGACAGCTCTGTTAAAGCCGTATTGGTTAACATCTTCGGTGGTATCGTACGTTGCGATATGATTGCTGAAGGTATTATCGGCGCTGTTGAAGAAGTGGGTGTTAAAGTTCCAGTTATTGTTCGCCTTGAAGGTAACAACGCTGAACTGGGTACCCAGAAATTGAACGAAAGTGGCCTGAACATTATCGCTGCAGAGAGCTTATCTGATGCTGCCGATAAAGTGGTTGCTGCGGCAGGAGGTCAATAATGAGCATTTTGATCGATAAAAATACCAAAGTTATCTGCCAGGGCTTTACTGGCGGTCAGGGTACTTTCCACTCTGAACAAGCTATTGCTTACGGTACGCAAATGGTTGGCGGTGTTACACCTGGTAAAGGTGGTCAAGAGCACTTAGGTCTGCCTGTATTCAATACTGTAAGAGAAGCTGTAGAAGCAACTGGCGCAACTGCTTCAGTTATCTACGTACCAGCTCCTTTCTGTAAAGATTCAATCATCGAAGCAGCAGACGCTGGTATCGAACTGATTGTTTGTATTACTGAAGGCATTCCTACACTGGATATGCTTTACGTTAAAGAATATCTGACGCACAAAGGCGTGCGCATGATCGGTCCAAACTGCCCGGGTGTTATCACTCCGGACGAGTGCAAAATCGGTATCATGCCTGGCCACATCCACAAGAAAGGTAAAGTGGGTATCGTGTCACGTTCAGGTACATTAACGTACGAAGCAGTTAAGCAGACTACTGACGCTGGTTTTGGTCAGTCTAGCTGTGTTGGTATCGGTGGCGACCCTATCCCGGGTTCTAACTTCATCGATATTCTGGAACTGTTCGAAAAAGATCCAGAAACCGAAGCTATCGTAATGATCGGTGAAATCGGCGGAACGGCAGAAGAAGAAGCGGCAGAGTACATTAAAAACAATGTATCTAAGCCGGTTGTTTCTTACATTGCTGGTGTTACTGCTCCTCCGGGCAAACGTATGGGCCACGCTGGTGCCATCATTGCCGGCGGTAAAGGTACTGCTGACGAGAAATTTGCTGCACTTGAAGCAGCAGGCGTTAAAACTGTACGCAGCCTGGCCGATATCGGCAAAGCTGTAGCAGAGAAAACTGGCTGGTAATAACTCGCCAACGCTTAAACAAAACCCGGCCTTCGAGCCGGGTTTTTTGTTGCTGGCTCTGAGGGAATAAGGACTCTGCATCACGGAGACGCTACGAGCACGTCCGTGTGCGCTTGTCTCAGGCCATCCTTGGCCTTCGACACTCCGTGATGCCGAGTCCTTCTTCCCTTGCCTAGCAACAAACTCCGCTGCTCTGACGAAGGTTCTTTCTGAAAATTAAATTAATACGGAATTGAACAGCAGGGCGGGCATAAAAAAGCTGAAGGAGAAGGCCATTGAGCCCGTAAGGGCAAGCGCGGCGCAGCAGAATGTTGCCTGGGTAATAAACACAGATGGTTTGGTCGACGCGCTTTGCGTGAACGACAAATAAGCTGTAAAGAGTTTAGCTTCTAGTTCGCTGTATTTAGCCTGGAGCCACAGCAAAGTGGGTTTGAGGTACAAAAGTAAAAATGCGAAAGCGACTTCAATGCCACCAAATTGAACCAGCATGGCAAACTCGGGAGCAAGCAGTGCTAAAGCCATTAGAACAACGCCAGCTACCGCCTTTTGTAAAAAGGTTAAATCTTCCCACTTTTTCTTCATAAAATCCCTTTAATAAACAGCCTACTATGGCTGGAATCCTTATCTGATAATTATTTTAAGTTACACTAAACTTTGTGCATTGTACAGATAGCGTCCGTTTGTAGATTTAGTGTTAATGAGTAAGTTTACTCTGGGTAGTTAGAGTTTCTGGTTTTAAGCTGTTCAAGCTGCGGCGAAATTGACGTGGAGATGTTGCTGTAGTCGTCGAAGACAACGGTAGTGTAGATAAGTGCCGCAACGCTTAGTACAAGTGATAAGCTGCCGGTAATACCCAGCCATTTGGCGGTGTTTGGGTCGCGTTTTTGAGTCCGTAAATAGTGCATTCTCATTCCGCCTGCAACTAATGCCACTAGAATAAGCCCGAAGAAGGCGTAAATAAGTTTTACGGTCAGTCCGGAGAAGTCACCAAAGTGGAGTGGGTCGGCTGTATCAGAAATTCTGGCAACAATACCTAAATTGCCGGCGTACTGAGTTCCTGCAACCTCTCCGGTAACTGGGTCAAGATATACTCGATTAGCGCGGTCACGCAGCAGTATTGAACCATTTTGTCCGGTAAAGGATATGGGCTGGTTGTATTGGTGCGGATAGTAGAATCGGGTAATGTCCATATCTGGTCGGGCGGCTTGCGCAATACTAACGAGCTCCGTGAGTGAAAGCGCGGGTTGTTGCTGTTGCGCTTTGGTATGCTCAACTGTTGGTGCGGCCGGGTAATGTTCAATGTCAAAATTGAACATCATATGTTCGGCTAAATACCATATTCCCGTAATTGTAATAGTAGCGATAAACCACCAACTCCAAAGCCCCATCCATTTGTGCCAGGAGGACCACTCCGTTCGTTTCTTCCAACTGAGCTTACCGGGTTTCGCGAGAAATCCGCGCCACCATTTGCGGTAAACATAAAAGCTGGAAATAAGCGAAATAAGAAGCAGGAGGCTGGTGAGGGTAACAATGTATTTACCTACGCCACCCATAGACAAATACATGTGAATGTCGCGTAAGTAGCGTGAAACTTGCCCCCAGTCACCTTCTCCCAGTAATTGTCCGCTGGCTGCATCGAAATAAACAAAGCGAAAGCCATTTGGGGTCATTAAACGTACTTCGCCGGCGAGGTAGTTTTGCGAGTGCACCTGCGCCCCTAAAATATGGCTCTCAGGGTAGCTTTTACTCAGGTTAGACTCTAGCTCTTTCCAGGCCACCGGGCCTTCACGTTCTTCTAGAGCCCGGTATTTTTCGTCACTAAGGTATTGAATTTCGTAACTCAGAGTAGCCAAAACGCCAGTGATACAAATGAGCAGCAGAAGCCCCGCAAAGGCGAAGCCAGCCCAGGAATGAAATTTGAACCACTGGCGGTTAGTCATTGAGCAAAGTCCTTAAAAACGATATTTAACCGATGCGTAAATGCGACGAGGTTCGCCCGGGAAGTGTCCGGTACGGGTTAAGAAGCCGCTTGACGCATATTCCTTATCAAATAAGTTTTTGATATTAACCTGAACTAACCACTGGTCAAACTCAGTCTGCCAGCTGACATCAAACACTGTGTAGGGTTTAACTCGTTGAGCGGGGTTCGAAAAGCTTATTTGCTCACTGACGTAATCCATACCACCGCTGATAGAGGAGTTCAGTGCAGGCAAGTCATAGCGCGTCCATAAACCCATTTGGTGCATAGGAGCGTTTGCGAACTGGTCACCGACTGCGTTGGTAATACCCTGGCCAGGTACGGTTTCTACCACTTTTGCGTCGTTGTATGCATAGTTAGCATTAATAACCCATTGGTCGGTAATGTCGCCCAGAACATCAATTTCAAACCCACGGCTGCGTACTTTACCTACGTTGCCTAAAACATTGCGACCGTCTTCGCTGACTTCACCAGTTGCCTGCAAAATATTTTCACGGTTAATTTCGTAAACCGCTGTGCTGACGCGAATGCTGTCGTTAATCAATGACCAGCGGGCACCTAACTCGGCAATGTCCGACTGTTCCGGCTCGAAAGGACCGCCAACCTCTGGCTCTTGATCCCCGGCCGATTGCGGTGAGAACCCGGTACCGTATAACGCATAAGCCCGAACCCAGTCGGCAAATTCATAGGTTCCACCAATACGGTAGGTTAAGTCACTGTCATCAAAATCTGCTGCATTGGTCTCGTCTTCAAACTGGTCGTAACGCAAACCCAGTAACAGGTTCGCTTTTTCGTTAAACGAAATTTGATCCTGCAGGTAGAAGCCGTCGCGCTGAGTTTTGGTAACTCTTGGGGTCGCATTTTCTAATGCGGTAGAGTAGGGGCCTGAGGTCAGTCCGTAAACTGGGTTATGGATCTCTAAATTGGGAACTTCGCCAGGATTAGCGTTGTTGCCAATAAAGGTGTTGTCTGCCGTATAACTTTCGGCTCCCATTAACACAGTATGTTCCAGACCTGAAATATTGAGTTCACCAATTAAGTTGCCGGTAACACTGGTGGCTTCGTTTTCACGATACTGATTACGGAATTGTCGTTGACTGTAAACCGCCTCTCTCGGGTCGTCCACAGGATTTAAATCGGCATCAAGCAGGCCGCGAGGCTCATGGTAATTCTGACGCTCGGTGTTTTCATAGTGACGAATGGTTAAATCGCCGCGCTAGTTAAGCGAGAAGTCGTGATTAATACGGGCCTGATAAACGGTAGCTTCTAATCTTTGGAAGTCGCTGGCTTCGTTATGGTTCCATTTACGGTCGGTGACAAAGTTACCGTCGTTATCAACCGGCACGCCGCGAAGGCGAGCGCCCTGGTAATCTTGCTCGTAGTCGGTTAGTTGAAGAATGATCTCGCTGTCGCTTCCTACATCAAAAGCGTAACCTAAATCGAGAATTTTATTGGTTTGCTCGGTGTTATAGCGAAACGGTTTTTCGTTGTCGTAATAGTAACCAGCACGGTAACGCTGAGAAGCATCTTCTGTTAGTGGGCCGCTTAATTCAACAGAACCGCGTTTGTAGTCGTAATTTCCGAGCCCCAGCTCAATGGAACGCTCCGCTGTTGCTGTCGGCTTTTTAGTCACGTAGTTAATAACACCGCCGGGCTGACCGCTACCGAACATGGCACCACTTGGGCCTTTCAATACCTGAATTTGTCCAATATTGAACAGCTGCGGAACCGCAAACCCGTTAAACGGGTCACCACGGACACCGTCATAGAAAATGTCATCCTGACGGAAACCACGGAAAGTAATGGTGGAGTAACTGAATGAATTCACGCCACTGATACTGCGATACAAATCGGTTATTTGGCGGGCGGCCTGATCTTTCATCAGTTCTTCGGTCAGCACCTGAACGCTTTGTGGAATTTCTTCAATGGGCGTATTCGTGCGTGTAGCAACACTGCTTGAGTCCTGACGGTATAGCGTTTGGGCACGACCCTTAACGTTAATGTGCTCAATGTTCTCGTGAGCCCCAGTTGTGTCAGATTCGTTTGTTGTTTGTGTCTCTTGTGCCAGTAGTGGTGTGCTTGTCATACCGGCCAGAGTCAGTGCGATAAAGCATTTTGTCAGTTTCATTGATACCCCCGTGAAATGTCGGAGGAGGATCATAAATGAGAATGATTTGCGTTTCAATGTAAAGGTGAAATAAGTTTTCAGTTTATTTGTATACAGGTGGGATACGAGCTTTAGAGTGTGTTGATGGTGGTCTTGATAAAAAACGTTCCCTAGCCGCAGCTAGGGAACAAATTTGCACTTCCAGGGAGAGGAAAAGCAAAGACCTGTAAAAGCAAAACTTAAGAGTACTTAAGTAATTGCGATACGGATTGTAATGAGAACCATTATTATTTGCAAGTTTGTTTTGAGGCTTTTGAGAAAAGCGGGTTGCCAGTTAGCAACCCCAAACTGAAAGCTTATTTATTCTGGCTTTCCAGTGCTTGAATCTTATTCCAGAGTTCGTCTGCTTGCTGGCTGATATGCGAACTATCGCGAATGTTTCCGTTACGCTGCATTTCCATGGCTTTTTGTTGCAGTTGCTTTAGTTCTTTGCGCATTTTCTTCGTAGGGTCTGACTTAAAAAGTCCAAACATTAATGACTGCCTCAAATTATAAAATGTATTTAGCAGTACGATAAAATCTGGTTAAAAGTTTATTTGTCGTTTAGGGATTTGAACTTTAGGCGAGTCCATATAAAGGTGGTTACCGGAACCAATACCAAAAAAGATAGAGGCCAAAGAATAGCTAACAGGTATTAGCCGTCCAGGCATTTTTTCTTCGTTTCCTGAACTTAAATATTGTAAAAGTGAGATCTTACATTGTTGGGGGAACGCGCTTTGGCATTTTCCCTCTGTTTTTTGATTCAATCAAATCCAGTAAACGATTCAAATGATCTGAAGTCGCAACTTTTGAATTTACCGGCAAATGAGTGAATCGATACGTGGGTGTGAACCCCTCAGCGACAGCAAGTTCAAACTTCTCTGTTGCTTCAAGAATCTTATTATTCGTCAATAATATTATGCCCTCCAGAAAAGTCAGTTCAGCCCATTGGTTTCCATTTAATTTAAGTTTTGCAATTTGTTTACCTAACGCCGTTAGGCTTGAGCTTTCCTTTCTAAGTGCAGCTAGGTAGACTTTCGCAGGCAGACTATATCGTCCTCCTAGTCGGGATGCCTCGGCAAACTCGTTAATCGATTCTTCAGTTTGTGTATCTATTAATAACGCCATACCCATTAGCCAATGGGCTTGCTGTGAATACTGCTCTTTTTGAATCACTTCGCGTAACAAGGGAATAGCTTCAATATGTCGCCCGCTCGCAAGAAGATAATCACTAAAAAATAACCGGGATATAAGAGAATTAGGCTCTTTATTTAACGTTTCTTTGAATTGCTCCTCGGCTGCAGAGAAACGATATGATTGCCGGTAAAGCTCTCCGAGAGAAGCGTTAGTCAATGGATTTCCGGGGTCGAGCTCAACCGCCGATGTTGCAAGCTTGTGCGCCTCGATTAGGTGACCTAATTGAATGTGTGCAAGTGAGGCATAGGCTGATACCTCTCCCCAGTTGGGTTCTATTTGACGGGCAAGATTGAATGAAGCAATTGAGTTTTCAAACTGCCCGGATAAATAGTAGGCAAGCCCAAGAGATTTGTGGCTCCAGGCTAAGCTGTCATTAAGCCGCACAGCTTTTTTCGCATACTTTTTTCCAAGTTCCAACCAAGTCTCGTTCTTACCATAATGCCAATACCCTTGGAGATATGCGTCAGCCAGACCACTATAGTTTGAAGCTTCTTCAGGAGCGCTATCTATCGCATCCTGATATAAGGAAATCGCAGTGTCGTTATCTTTTTCAGTGTATTTGAAATAATACTGAGCGGCTTTGTAGCTGAGTTCTTCGTTTCTTTGATTAAATGGGCTTTCGTTTTGAACGTTAAAGATTAAGAAGAAAATGGTTCCTATGGCGAGTAAACCAAGGGCTAGAAATGACACCACGGGCAAGCGGGAGATCGATCTTTTATTTGAAGAAGTAGATTGAGAGTCGGCACCATCATTATTGTTATTTCCCTCTGAACTCATGACTTTTGCGACCGGAGCAATGCATCGATACCCCATTCCGCGTTCGGCGACGATGTACTTTGGTTCAGAATAAGTATCTGATAGTGATTCTCTTAAGCGGGATACTCGCTTTTTAAGGTTCTCATCAGAGACGACCCTCTCTTTCCAGACGGCTTCAATAAGCTGGTCATGGGTCACAATATTGGGAGCATTTTCAACAAGTACTTTCAGTAAGCGATAAGACAGCTCCGGTAAAGGGATATTATCCCCGTTCTTGACTACCTTTCTGTTTAAAGTATCCAGGGTTAGGTCGTTCCCCACTTTAAAGACATTCATTATCAAACTCACTTTTTGCATTTTAAATAATTGATTTCAAATATTTTATTTGGTCGTCACTATAAGTCACCGAAAAGGACCGGCTTAGTCATGTTTCTTTTTATATATTCAGTACAGTTCCTCAACTTAGTGTAAACCTTATCTTATTTCGAACGACTTAAGGATATTTATGTACATAAAATTATTGGGTATTTACTTTCTGTTTTTGGCGACTGGCATTGCCGGAGCAACTGAAAACAAAGCCAAAAAATTAGATGATTTTATTGAGTCATACGCTGAAAATCGCGAGTTTAATGGTTCGGCGTTGATTTCTTATAAAGGCAATGTGCTGCTGGAAAAAGGTTATGGCTATGCCAATATGGAGTGGAAAATTCCCAATTCGGTTGATACAAAATTCAGGATAGCCTCCACAACCAAGCCTTTTACAGCTGCTTTGGTTCTAAAGTTAGTCGAAGAAGGAAAGATAAAGCTAAGCCATCCTATCAGTGACTACCTGCCTGATTATCGCAGTGACACTGGCGGAAAAGTTAGTATTCATCAGTTGTTAAATCATACATCAGGCATTCCAAACGTCTTTAGTCACCCTGAGTTCAGAAATATAGAAGCAAATAACCCTTACGGCCTGGATGATTTTATTTCAAAATTTTGCAGTGGCGATTTGCAGTTCGAACCAGGCACTCAGTTTCGTTACAGTAATGCTGGCTACACCATTTTGGGAAAAATAGTAGAGCAGGTAAGCGAGTTAAGTTATCAACAGGCTTTGCAGAAATATATTTTTGATCCACTGAAAATGCATAACAGCGGAGATTCCTACGCCGGAGCTGTTGTTCCGAAATTAGCCGAAGGTTACGAGAGAACGTTAGCAGGGTTTAAACCAGCGAAGAACATTGATATGACAGTTACGCATGCAGCTGGATCGATTTATTCAACGGTTAGAGACTTATATCAGTTCAGCAAGGCTTTACATTCAGGTGGACTATTGAGTGAAGAGCTAAAGCAAAAAGCCTTTTCAGTGTCACCTCACCGAAACTATGGTTACGGCTGGTTAATTACTGACTTACCGGAGGACAAGTTCGATAAAAAGCTAACTCAAATACACCATCCCGGAATGATGCCCGGCTTCAATGGTGACGTGGTTCGGATTATTGAAGACGATATTACTATCATCATTCAAAATAACACTGGAGGCGCTCCACTTCGTGCTATGACTGAGGGGATCCTGAATATTATTTACAATAAACCGGTTACTTTTGCACAAATCGGTATTGAAGATAGGCTCTATTCTACACTTCGCCAGAATGGGCTCCGAACTGCTATTAACACGTATATGCAACTTCAGAAATTGGACCGTGGTTTCAGTGAACGAGGTTTGAACTCATTTGGTTATCAATTGATGGAAGTAAGCAGTATAGAAGCGGCGATAGCTTTCTTTCAGATTAACTCTGAAGAGTACCCAAACTCATCCAATGCCTATGACAGTCTCGGTGAGGCTTACCTTGCGAACAAGGAATTTAAGAAAGCATTGGTAGCTTACGAGAAAGCATTTTTACTGGATGAAGATAATCGAAATGCGGCTGAAGCTATCGTTAAGATAAAAAAATCACTATGAGCCATGGCTGACTTGTGAATCGTTTATATACTCATTGTTAAAAGAACTAATAACAATATCTTGAGTCAGATAATATTCCGTCGCTATCAAGCGAATCACACTTTAAATTATGGCAATCTGAGACTGAAAAATGATAAGGAACATCACAAAATTAGCTTTAATATTTATTTCGTTGATATTTTCCGACAGCTCTTTGGCGAATGACTCTGGCGATATTCTTAGAGAGAAAAATTGCTTCGGGGATACTTATGAAGAGGCCATGCACTCAAGGATAAACAAAAAAGAGTTCCTGGATTTACAAGCTAATTTTATCTGCAAGGTCATTGTCTACCAAAGCGGCCAGTATCCTGTTGGCGGAATACTGTTAACCCCGAAAACCGAGGGCGACCAAAAAGTGCCTGCGGTCATTTTCAATCGAGGGGGTAATGGCCATTTTGGGGCTCTAAACTATTCCAATATTTTTCTGCATTTGAAACCGATTGCTGAAATGGGAGTTGCTGTTTTAGCCACTCAATACAGAGGTGGAATGGAGTTAACTGATGGGCCGGACGAGAGTGTTGATGAGTTTGGCGGGAGCGATGTGAAAGATGTTACTAATATTGTCCGGCTAGCCTCTCAGTTGCCATACATAGATGAACATCAAATTCATATGGTTGGGTTTAGTCGGGGGGCAATGTCGGCTTTTATATCGCTCAAAAAGCTGAATAATATAAAGTCACTGACGGTGCTCGGTGCGCCCTCTAATTTATTCAAAACAATTGAGGAAAGACCTGAAATGGAAAAGGTCTTCGATTATAGAGTACCGAATTTCACGAGCAACAAAGAGTCCGAATTAAGAAAGCGCTCCGTAGTGTATTGGTTAGACGAACTCCCTGATGAATTACCTACTCTCATACTTCACGGAGCTAAGGATAAAAGGGTTTCTGTGGAGCAAGCAAAGATCTTAGCGGATAAGTTATCCGATATTAATCATCCCCATAAGCTGGTTATTTATGATGACTACCACGGTTTACAGTTTTCGCAAGGCCTAATGTTTAAAGAGATAAAAGCATGGATAACGGGAGAGCCCAAGGCAGAATAAACGGTAAACTAGCCTGCAACGGCAACCGTATTTTTTTAACAGGAGCTTGGGCTCGATGTCACTGTTGCTGCAGTTATAGCCGGCATGATGGCAGCTATCATAACTGCTGCTTCTATAGCCTGGATCGCTTCTTTTGCGGCTTTGGATACCAGTTCGCCGTTTTCTATTTGCTTAATACGCTGTTTGCGATCTTTCAGCTCTTGTTGGCTAAATACCTGAGGTAAAAGCGCTGCGCTATTGGCTAAAGCAATTGTAATAGCTATTCGCGGCCCAATATCGTTTTCATCACTCAGTACTACATTGCGCATTTCCTGGCGCAACTGCTCTTCAGGTTCAGGATTCACCTCTGGGTAAACACGGCGCTCAAACAGCCACAAGACTTTCTCTTTCTCTGACGCCACTATTCCGTCAGCAGCGAGTGCCTGCGCTACTTTGTGTTTAAGGTCTTTAATGCCAGCGAGTTTCTCTACCCAGTACTCTAATTGGTATTGCCGCTTTGTGTCCGAGATCTTAGCTAACGCTTCATCTAATAACGAGTCACCTGTTGGGCTGTCGTTAACTAACGTGACTTTTTCTTTATTGCCGTCATCAACTTTTATACGTCCAAGAATCAATAGCTCGGCAGCTAGTGCGGCCGCGGTCGCATATTCTACATACGCTCCGTTCATGGTGCCTTTTTCCTCGCATAACGCGAGCAGCACAATGGCTTCGTGAAGCTTTAAGTTGTCCGGCATTCGGTACCTGCTTAATAATAGTTGTTATAAGATTGTTCATAATAAGCATTTTGGGTTGAGACAGGCAAGGCTAAGATAGGGTAGGTACAGTAGATGCTTGTTGATACCTGCTTAAGTAGTGAATTAGATCTGAGTTTTACTGTTAACTTTAGTCTAATATTACTAGCTTTTGTCAGCAATACAGCCTAGTTTGTTGTCTTGTGTGTTTAATTCGACTAATGCCAATTACATAATAAAATATTTGAGTTAAATATTGTACGTAGCTCGAATGAAAACCAGCTTGTGCCAATTGGTGCTATGCTTTCTACTGTCTCGCTTTTAGGCAGAATCGTTCCAGTAAGTTCGACGTCGGCAAACCTCTACAACTCACGCTGCTTAATCCGCTCCCCTATAAGATCCTCAATGGCTTTTAGCGCTTCAGCGTCCTCGTCCGTTACCAATGATATAGCATGACCGGTTTGACCGGCGCGGCCAGTGCGGCCAATACGATGTATGTAATCTTCCGCAACGTGGGGGAGATCGTAATTGATAACGTACGGCAGCTTTTCAATGTCGATGCCGCGTGATGCGATATCGGTGGCGACAAGCACCTGCACTTTGCCGCTTTTAAAGTCAGTTAATGCTTTGGTGCGGGCACCCTGGCTTTTGGCGCTGTGAATAGCCGCTGCCAAGAAGCCGGCTTTATCCAGCTGTTTGACTAACCGGTTAGCGCCTTGCTTGGTGCGCGAAAACACAAGCACCTGGGGTAAGTTGATACTTTTCAGTAGCTTTAATAGCAGCCCTAACTTTTGACTTTTTTGTACTTCATACACTGTTTGCTCAATAGGCTCGGCTGTGGAGTTGGGTGGTGCCACGGCAATTTCTACCGGGCTTTTCAGCAAGCCCTTAGCCAGCGTACGAATGTCATCGGAAAAGGTTGCCGAGAACAGAAGTGTTTGGCGCTTAGCCGGAAGTAACTTAATAATTTTCTTTATGTCGTGAATAAAGCCCATGTCGAGCATACGGTCGGCTTCATCTAACACCAGCACTTCTAACTTGGGGAAACGAACCGCGTTTTGTTTGTATAAATCCAGCAAGCGGCCTGGCGTCGCCACCAGAATATCCACGCCTTTACGAAGCTTCATCATTTGCGGATTAATTTTCACACCACCAAACGCCACCGCATAATTCAGTGGCAGACCCGCACTTAAGTTCGCAACGTTCTCACCCACCTGAGCAGCTAATTCGCGAGTCGGCGTTAAAATGAGTACGCGCGCCGTGTTTGCCTTTGCGCGCTCGTTACCTTTCAGAAGCTCTAAAATAGGTGCGGTGAAAGCGGTTGTTTTTCCCGTACCCGTTTGCGCCGCTGCCATGACGTCTTTCCTTGCAAGCACCAAAGGAATAGTCTGAGCTTGAATGGGCGTAGGCTCGCCGTAACCTTGACGTGCAAGGGCTGCAAGAGTTTCAGGAGAAAGTTCGAGATCAGAAAAAGTCATGTGACCGTGTGCGGTTTGGTGTTTAGGCTGTGTATTGTACGTTAGATTCGGGTTATTTGGTACGGTTCCGCCGCTTATGACTGGCTGGTTGATTCAGTTGCCTGCGCACATTCTTCGGTGATGTCGCACCGTTTAGCATTGCTTTATGGAATTAACTCTTTTATCGTCAGCTATATAACAAAAAATTAAAGTATAATATTGCGCATTAGGTTGAACGAAAGTGAGCATGCTCGAATTGTTTTTTCGGGTAAGTTTGACCTAAGAGTAAAAATAGTAATTATTATCAGTCGCTAAGACGGTTTGGAGTGCTGTTTTTGGGCGTTACAAAATGCGCATGCGCAGTATATATATGTTATGCACAGGTTGTTCGAAATGAAAGGGGTTAGCTGATGGAGATGGTAGTTTCGGTGGGTGCCTTTCTGGTCTCTTTAATAGCGCTGTACCTTTCCCACTGGCATAAATCTTCAAAAGCTATTCTTTGTTTGAATAGCCGATTTTTTGATTGCCTCAGTGAAAAAACGAATAGAGAGCTGAACTACACCTTCAGTAATACTGGTAATCAGGAGCTTTACATCAAGGATATCGCTTTGTTGATGGGGCCATCTCCACTTGGGCATTTGAAGCATGATGCCCCATATCTTGAAGTCCCAATCAACCATCTTGATCCGTTTGTGTTAAAACCAGGGGAGATTCGGCCTTTCACTGTGGTGCATGATGCTGCCTATAGACCGCCAAAGGAATCAGATCCAAATCAGCATCGGCATACAATATTGAGTCTTGAGGTGATCTCAGCAAACGGAAAGCGTTACCAAGTTGCTCATGACATCTCAGAGCTAGGCGCAACTGGACCGGCTTTGAAACATCCAATCTGGAAAGGAGTTCCCTTGGGAAGTTCAGTATGAGCGAGCTTTGCATAACAATCGGCTGCACGGCGACCGATTTTCCGCCGCTTTCGCGGCTCCAAACCGGCGCGTGAGCCGGGCGTTATATCTAAAACGAAAGCTAGTGCAATCAATTAAAGGAATTTGAAGTTGTTACCAAAATTATTCTTACCAAATCAAGATGGAACAGGTTCCAAGGTTGAAGTTGAACATAACGGATCTGCCGTAATTGTGGGTGCAAATGGATCTGGCAAAAGCCGGCTTGGCGCATGGATCGAAAGAAATATTGAAGAAAATGTAGTAGTGCATCGTATATCTGCCCAACGTGCTTTGGATATTCCTGAATACGCTACCGTTAAGTCTCTTGAGCAATCGTTAAATGATCTTCTTTGGGGTAATGAAGATCCTAAGTATGCAAGCCAGCGCTATAAATGGGGTCATAAATGGGGCAATAGGCCAGAGACATTTATGCAGCAGGATTATGGAAAAGTCCTATCTACATTGTTTGCCACCACTGCGGAAAGAGACAGAAAACATTCCGAAGAAACCAGAAAGCGTCAAAAATATATTCCTGTCGAAGACTCACCAATAGATGTACTTGTCAAATTATGGGATGAAATACTCCCTCATAGAAAGATAGTGCTAGAAGATGGCAAGGTTAAAGTAATTGATAAAGCGCATGGAACGGAATATCACGGAAAAGAAATGAGCGATGGGGAGCGCGTAGCGCTCTATCTAATGGGGCAATGTTTAGTTGCGCCTGAGGGCTCGATATTCATAGTTGATGAACCTGAAATACACTTGCACACCTCAATAATGCAGTCTCTATGGAATAAGCTTGAAGAAGCTAAGCCTGACTGTCTTTTCGTATACATTACCCACGATCTGGGCTTTGCTTCGACTAGGGTTAGCTCTACTAATATATGGGTTAAAGAATATGATGGTTCTAAAACTTGGAAATGGGACTTTGTACCTGATGTCGAAGGGTTTCCAGAAAGCTTATTGCTAGAGTTAATGGGCAATAGACGAACTATTGTTTTTGTCGAAGGAGAGAAAGGCGGTAAGGATCATTCTATATATCAATCAATTTTTAGAAACTACAATATAGTTCCTCGTAGTGGATGCCAAAGGGTTATAGATTCTGTAAAAGCAATGAAGCTTAATCAATCATTCCACCACGTAAATGTGTTTGGGATTATTGATCGTGACTATCGTACAGACCAAGAAATTGAAGGTCTTATGAAAATTGGAGTGCATACGATTGATGTCGCAGAAATTGAAAATATTTTACTTAATGAATCTACATTAAGAATAGTTGCTGAAAACCAACACCTAGAACCTGATGTTGTAGTTAGTAAAGCGCTAGAAACCGCCAAAAATTTGTTATCCAAAGATGTAGAGAGGCAAGCTTCATTACGTACTTGCAGAGTATTGGAGAATAAGCTCAGCAGAATAGATAATAAATCTGTTGGGTTTGATGCTATCAAATTAACAGTTATGGAAACACTTGGGGAAATAGACGTAGAGAGATTGTTTACAGAAAATTCTGAGTTATATTCCAATCTTACGGAGTCCGATGATCTTGATGAAATCCTGAAATATTTTAACAACAAAGGACTTCTATCAAGTATTTGTTCAACTTTTGAGCTAGGTAAGAATGGCTACGAAAAATTAGTGTTGCGAATGCTAAATTCGGAGAAGAGAGACGAAATTTTAAATGGCCTAAGAAAGTATGTGCCAGAGATATAACAAACGCATGTTGGCGGACTGGTGTTCCGCTTCGCTCCATAACAGCCGCAAATACGGGCGTTAAGAACAAGAAAAACAATATTATGGCATCAGGCACATCAAATAAATTAACAGGGCAGGTCGGCGAACATCTAGTGTCGGCAATACTGGGTACGTTAGGTTACTATGCTTCTCCGTACTCTGGGAATGTGCCAGGGTTTGATGTTACAGCCGTGCATTCCGAGTCATTAAAGTCGTTTCCTGTTCAGGTTAAGGCGAGTACCAAGGGTGCTCTGGTTCAGTCCACAATCGATAAGTGGTGTAATCACAGTACCGATGAGAATAACCGTCAATCTCTGGGCGAATTGACACGCCTCAAGCACCCCGATTTGATCTGGGTTTTGGTGCGGTTGCCCGACTCGGGAGTCAGTGGAGCAAGATTTTTTATCTGTACTGAGCGTGATATACAGAAAAAAATTGTCGATAGGTACGTGGCTTTCATGGAAAAGCACGACTACCGCCGCCCTGGAGGCGGCGCTTCACCGCAAGCGATACTCAATATCAAAGACGTTGCTGAGTTTGAGAATAACTGGGAAGTTCTTTCGGTTTATCAATAACCATAGCTATAAAAATACGTCATGAAATTAAACCGAGTAAGTTGCCGGAAATTATTGGTTTCAGCTTCAAAGAGACAATAAAATTGTCTGGTTCGCAAAATAATTTGTACAAATATCTAGGTTGAAAGGCGGCTTCCAATGTACGGCTCACTTTTACTACTCCACATTCTCGCGGCAACCATCTGGACAGGTGGGCACATTGTCCTGTCCGTCGTTGTGCTGCCCAAGGTTTTGAAGGAGCGGTCACCTCAGCTGCTCCTGGATTTTGAGTCTGTGTATGAAAAAATTGGCATGCCCGCACTCATCATTCAAATAATTACAGGCGTAATGCTGGCGCACAGGCTACTCCCAGATTTCAGTCAGTGGTTTAATACCAGTAACCCAGTTGCTTATCCAATAATGGCAAAACTGGGTTTGCTCGCGTTGACGGTTGGTTTTGCTATTAGCGCAAGGTTTCTCGTCATACCCAACCTTTCGCCAGCAAACCTCAAAGTAATGGCATGGCATATCGTGTCGGTTACTGTTATTTCCATTCTATTCGTTGTTGTGGGTGTTTCGTTTCGAACAGGCTGGTTTTATTAAACGCTTTGCCCCCAACTCTGGTTGTACCACCAACACTTTCAAGTCTACAATGCTGTTAACTATTCGTTCGGAGCGGGCATTATGGACTTTTCCTACAGTGCGAAAACAAAGGACTACTTAGCGCGGATAGATGTGTTTATGCGCGAGCATATTGAGCCGTATGAAAACCAGTATCAAAAAGAGAATTACCGGCTGAACAGCACGCCGAACTGGCGTGAGTGGCAGGTGGCACCAAGGGTGGCTGAGCTTAAGCAAATAGCGAAAGAGCAGGGGCTTTGGAATTTATTTTTGCCTGATGAAGAGCTTGGTGCTGGTTTAAGCACGCTGGAATATGCGCCGCTGGCTGAGCGTATGGGTCGCAGCCTCTTAGCACCCGAGGTCTTCAACTGCAACGCACCTGACACGGGTAATATGGAAGTGCTCTATCACTTTGGTGATGACCCGCAGCAAGAGCAGTGGTTAAAACCGCTTTTGAACGGCGACATCCGCTCGGTGTTTTGTATGACAGAGCCCGATGTCGCGTCCTCCGATGCCACCAATATGCAAACTACCATTAAAGCGGATGGCTCCGACTGGGTCATAAATGGTCGTAAGTGGTGGAGTACTGGTTTGGGTCACCCGGACGCAGAAATTGCCATTGTTATGGGGCTAACTGATGAAGATGCCGAAAAGCATCATCGCCATTCCATGGTATTGGTGCCGTTAAACACGCCGGGCGTGAATATTGAACGTATGTTACCTGCTCTGGGCGAGTACGATGCCCCCTACGGCCATGGCGAGGTGGTGTTCGATAACGTGCGCGTACCGAAAGAGAACATTATTGTTGGCCCTGGTGCCGGTTTTAAAATTGCGCAGGGGCGTTTAGGCCCCGGACGAATTCACCATTGCATGCGCGCTATTGGCGCGGCTGAACGTGCGTTGGAGCTCTTTATTGAACGGGGCGTATCGCGCATTGCCTTTGGCGAGCCATTAATGAAGCTTGGCGGCAACACCGAGCGTTTAGCTGATTTACGCGTGGCGATTGATCAAGCGCGCTTGCTGACATTGCACGCTGCATGGCAAATAGATAACGTAGGTGCACTTAAAGCCATTAAGGAAATATCGGCCATTAAGCTGGTGGCACCGAATGTGCTGCAGCGGGTGGTGGACGAAACCATGCAGTTGTTTGGTGGGGCCTCTATGTGTCATGACACACCGTTGCCGGGGTTATTAACTGTTGCGCGTTCACTGCGCATTGCCGATGGACCCGACGCGGTTCACCGTGCGACTATTGCAAAAACCGAGTTGAAACAAAGAGAAAAACAATGGAAAGGGCGCTCTAATGACTG
Source organism: Idiomarina sp. H2 (assembly GCF_004364275.1). NCBI lineage: Bacteria > Pseudomonadati > Pseudomonadota > Gammaproteobacteria > Alteromonadales > Idiomarinaceae > Idiomarina > Idiomarina sp. H2. The sequence goes on along the minus strand of NZ_SNZY01000003.1, from coordinate 282,685 downwards.
ATCCATCATCCGCCGTAGTCGATCAGGCGAGTGACGTACGCGAAGAAGAAACCTTGCCCGTAGAGGCGTTGGACAACTGGCTGGCGGAGCATATAGGCGACGAGCTGCCGGAAGATCGCGGTACTTTGCGCATTACCCAATATACTGGTGGTGTGTCGAATTGGACCTACCGTTTAGATTACAACGGCCTGGCTTTGGTTCTGCGCCGGCCTCCAGATGGCACAAAAGCCAAGTCCGCCCATGATATGGGGCGTGAGTTCCGTCTGCAAAAACGACTGCGGCCGGCGTTTCCGCACGTACCCCGAATGCTGGCGTATTGCCGTGACGAGTCGGTTATTGGCGCCGAGTTTTATGTGATGGAGCACGTAACAGGAATTATTCCGCGGAGGCGTTTTCCTAAAGGGCTGGACCTTAGTTCTGAGCAGGCGCGGCAGCTATGCACGAACGCGCTGGATAAACTGATAAAGCTGCACCAGGTGGATTTAGACAGCACTGGGCTACGAAAAATAGCTAAAGGTAAAGGCTATACCGAGCGTCAGGTAAATGGCTGGTGTGGCCGTTATGAAAAAGCGAAGACCTGGAATGTATTCGGCGCAGGTTCAGTTATGCGCTGGCTGCAGGAAAATAAGCCAGAGAACGAAACGATTTGTCTGGTTCATAACGACTTTCGCTTAGACAACCTGATACTCAATCCGGATGACCCAACCGACATTATCGGCATTCTGGACTGGGAGCTGGCGACCTTAGGCAATCCGTTAATGGACCTAGGCAATTCGCTGGCTTATTGGATTGAAGCAGGCGATGACAAAGTGGCGCGTGCGACCAAACGTCAGCCGAGCGACTACCCAGGCATGCTAACCCGCAAAGAAGTTATCGATTACTACTGTGAGCGCACTGGCACCAAGGTAGAAGACTTTGCTTTCTACGAAGTGTTTGGTTTATTCCGTTTAGCGGTGATAGCCCAGCAAATTTATTATCGGTACCACCATAAGCAAACCACCAATAAAGCCTTTAAGAACTTCTGGTTTTTGGTGAACTACTTGCTATGGCGTTGCCGCCGTCGTATTGCCAAAGCCTAAAAAATACGAATAAAAAACAATAACAATAAAAGAGAGCTCAATAATGTCTCAAGAAAGGAAGACTATTTTAATTACCGGTGCCAGCTCTGGTCTGGGTCAGGGTATGGCTCGCGAGTTTGCCGCTCAGGGCAAAGACCTATGCCTGTGCGCACGTCGGTTAGACCGGCTGGAAGCCTTAAAAAACGAACTGGAAGAAAAGCATTCTGGCATAACGGTCAGCATTAAAACCCTGGATGTAAATGCTCATGAAGACGTATTCCGCGTGTTTCAGGAGTTTAAGCAAGAGCAGGGGCAAGTTGACCGTTTTATTATTAATGCGGGCATGGGTAAAGGCGCTGCGCTGGGTACTGGCTACTTTGAAGCAAACAAAGCCACGGCTGAAACGAACTTCGTAGCCGCGCTGGCTCAGTGCGAAGCGGCTATGGAAATTCTACGGGAGCAAAAGCAGGGGCACCTGGTGACTATTTCGTCCATGAGTGCTTTCCGCGGTATGCCGCGGGCTATGACGGTTTATGCGGCTACCAAAGCCGGGTTGGCATCATTAACGGAAGGCATTCGTGCGGACTTAATGAAAACCTACGGCAGCAACAGCCCAATAAAAGTATCAACTATTTATCCGGGCTATATTCGTTCGGAAATTAACGAGAAGGTGAAAAACACGCCTTTTATGGTGGACACCGAAACCGGCTGTCGCTTACTGGCAAAAGCCATTAATAAAGAGCCGGTTAAAGCTTATGTACCGCGTTGGCCCTGGGCATTAATGGCGTTTTTAATGAAACGGCTGCCACTGAAATGGGTGTTAAAGTTGGCTTAACTTTGGTTATTCACCAGAGTCAGAGCACACGGCGTCGCCGCGAGTAGACACCTGCACTGACAGAGACTGGCTAACGCCTTGTGCATCATTAAACAGAAACACCGGCTCGACTAAAAACATGTCGCCGCGCTTGCCATCGTGGTTTATTTCCAGTCTCTGATCAGATAGTTCCAGTTTAATGCAGCCATCGTGTTCGGTGGTCATTATGCGTTCCCATTTATCCAGCTGTGGTTCGTGCAGCCAAATTTCATGGCCCTGCCAACTTTGTTTTTCACCCCGTTCGCACCAATAGCTGTGAACCTCCAGCGCGCCGTCTTCACTGGTTTCCAATTGGCGGATCTGGCACTCGTCTTCATGCGGTAATTCAGGCTCCATAGCGGTGTACTGGTACACAACAACGCTGACAAAAATAACGAGAAGTGTGACGGCCGAAGCGCCTAACCAGATAAGAATTTGCTTTAACATATGGCTCCAGAACCTGATACAGTATAAGTTCTTAGTATAAAGACAATAATTATAAGAACAATGATTTGGGGGAAGTATGTGGCAACGTGTTTTGGCATTACTGATTCTTATTGTGGGCTTGCTTCTGGCCGTTCTGGGTGTGGTCAGTGACAACGATACTCCCGTTAGGCTAACCGGCGCGGTTCTGATGTTAATTGGTATTATCTGGCTGTATAAGCAGCCGACTTTGCAGTCGCTTAACCGCACGGATAAACCCATTTTGAAATGGTATCAATCTCCAATTCTCTGGATACCGATTATTGCTATTATCTTCTTTATTATCAGTCTGTTCATGTAGGAATTAAATTAATGAATATAGCAAAACGAATTGTTATTTTGGCCGGCGCGGTGGGGCTGTTTTTTTATACCGCGGAACAGGAAGAACTGATTACTTTAATTGCGAATTTTAATCTGAGTTGGTACAAACTGGGCGTTCCTGTTGCCTGGGGCTTAGTCATTGGCGGGCTGTGCGCACTGTTAAAGTTCCGTTGGCTGCTGTCCTGGATGGCACCTGTTACCTTAGTTGCCAGCGCCATAACGACTATGGGGCTCACTGGTGCAGCAGCGGTATTTGTGAAACATCAACTGGTGGTGCTTTGCTTGCCGCCGTTACAACTCGCCGCGGTAGGTGTTGGTTTATACTTGTTTGCCGTGGGTCTGGCTAAGCTAATGGGAGACATTGAAGCCAGAAAATCCGAAAAAGGTGAGGAATGAATCGTCACGTTACTCCCAAGAGTCACCAGGGAATTACATTAAACAGCGATATTGGTGAAAGCTTCGGAGCCTGGAAAATGGGTGCCGATGACTTAATTATGCCGTACATCGATTGTGCTAATGTGGCTTGTGGTTTTCATGCGTCAGACCCTCTAACTATGCTTAAAACAGTAAAGTTAGCCAAGCAGCATAACGTGACGATAGGCGCGCACCCTGCGTATCCCGATCTCGTTGGTTTCGGCCGACGTCATATGGCGTTAAAACCCGATGAAGTAACCGCTTTAATTCAGTATCAGGTGGGGGCTTTACAGGGCATTTGTGCAGGCCAGAAAACCGAAGTGAAATATGTGAAGCCACACGGTGCTCTTTATAACGACATGTTAAGCGACGGTCAGCAATTCGATGCTGTTTGTCAGGCCATTGCCGCCCTGCAGGAAGACAGACATGAACCCTTGCCCTTGATGGTTATGGCAACTCCCGAAAATGATGCCTGGCGCCACCGCGCGCAGCAGTTTGGTGTTGAATTATGGTTTGAAGGTTTTGCCGACCGCGCTTATGACGACAATGGTCAGTTGCGCTCGCGGAGCAATCCTGACGCCGTGCACGGTGATGTTGAAGCCATGTATGCTCAGGCGGAGGCTTTTGCGACAGGTCGTGCTATTGAGAGTGTGTCGGGCAAGTCGCTGCAAATTGAAATTGATTCTCTTTGTGTTCACGGGGATAACCCCAAAGCGATAGAAACCGTAGAGAAGCTGCGGAATATTGTCCGGCAAGCTAACGAATAAACTCAGGAATGACTAAAGTTCAGTTATGAAAGAAGAGTCTGATTTTCCAAAACTCGTTTCAGCCGGCGCCGATGCCGTTATAGTCTATTTAGGCGAGGGCATTAGTGTGTCGGTTAACCAGCGTGTTCTGGCTGCGGTTAAGGCAGTAAAGGAGCAACTGTCTGATGTTGTGCTGGATTTAGTGCCCTCCTATAACTCCTTAATAGTTTACTACAATGTGTTGAACATTGACGAGCCTGAAATACGTGAACGCTTGCGTAGAGCTCTAGCTGACCTCAGCTCTGATACTAGCGAGCAGAGTGGCAAGCGGCATCGCATTCCGGTTTTTTATGATGAAAGTGTCGGGCCTGATCTTGCTCGCATTGCTGAAATGAACAACTGCTCTGTGGATGATGTAATAAAAACGCACACCGAGCAGACCTACCGAGTGTACGCCATGGGCTTTGCGCCGGGCTTCGCTTATTTAGGTGAAGTGAGTGAGAAGATCAGAACGCCTCGTTTAGATAACCCCAGAAAGCGCATTACCGCAGGCAGCGTCGCCATTGCTGAGAGTCAGACGGCAGTTTATCCGTCGGCATCGCCCGGAGGCTGGAACATTATTGGCCGTACTTCTACTCAGTTATATGACCCGTCATCGGGGACTATCAGCCCGCTGAACGTAGGCGATGAAGTAGAATTTTACGCGGTAAGCAAAGAGCAGTTTATTGAGGAAGGCGGTGACACGGAGGCCTTGTCATGATGCGTATTATTGAGCCGGGTATGCGCTCAGCCGTTCAGGATTTTGGGCGCTTTGGGTATTTGTCGAAAGGCCTGACCCGCGGCGGACCCATGGATGAACACGCGTTTTTATGGGCTAACCGTTTATTGAGCAACCATTTTAATGCCGCTCAAATAGAAATTACCCTGGGCGGTTTTGAAGTAGAATTTGAGCGTGATTGCCAGTGTGCTGTGACCGGTGCCGATGTCGAATTAACGCTGGACGACGAGGTGTTAAATACCTGGCAAAACTTTAAAGTACGCGCGGGGCAACGCCTGAAGATGGGCTACGCCAGTGCTGGTGTCAGAGCCTATTTAGCGGTGCAGGGCGGTTTTCAGGTGGAGCCTAAGTGGGGCAGTTGCGCAACCGTTACTCGCGACGCGGTCGGCGGCTTGCACGGCGATGGCGCGTTTTTACAAGCGGGTGACGAACTGAGCTTTAATGAGCAGAACTATCAGGTATCGCGGCGCGTGGGCTGGGCCTACAGATCGGACTATCAGAAAACTCCGGTCATTGGCTTAATACCTGGCTTTCAGTACGACGCCTTTCCCATGTCTGCAAGAGAAGCTTTCTGCTACGAAGATTACGAAGTCACTAAAGACAGCGACCGCATGGGCATTCGCTTGTCGGGTAAAGCGTTGGAATATAACGGTGAGGGTTTGGTATCTGAAGGCGTGAATGTGGGGTCTGTACAGGTGCCCGCAAATGGCCAGCCTATTATTATGATGAACGACCGCCAGACCTTAGGGGGCTACCCGAAACTGGGCACCATTAACCCGTTCGATTTAGGTCGGTTGGCACAATGCCAGCCGGGGCAGACCGTTCGTTTTACCCGCATTGAGGGTAAAGTTGCACAGCAGCAATTGCGCCGTTTTTATCAGTTTTTTAATGTTCGCTTAGCTTGTCAGGCTGACGATAACCTGCGATCATAGCCGCTTCATATTATCCGGTGTTGATTTTGTAGCGGAGACAAAAGGTTCATGGCAGATACTGACTCTCGTCCCAGTAATTTTATTCGTCAAATCATTGATAAAGATTTGGCCAGTGGTAAGCACGCAACTGTACACACCCGTTTTCCTCCGGAGCCGAATGGTTACCTGCATATTGGCCATGCCAAATCGATAGTGCTGAACTTCGGTATTGCCGAAGACTACAACGGCACCTGTAACCTGCGTTTTGATGATACCAACCCACTGAAAGAAAAAGTGGACTATGTGAACTCCATTAAAAAAGACGTGGAATGGCTAGGGTATCACTGGGAAGGCGAGCCGCGTTATTCCTCTAATTACTTTGATCAGCTACACGCGTTTGCGGTTGAGCTGATTGAAAAAGGCCTGGCCTACGTTGATTTCAGTTCGCAGGATAAAATGCGCGAAATGCGCGGTACTCTGAAAGAGCCGGGCGTAAACAGCCCTTACCGTGATACTTCTGTGGAAGAGAACTTAAAGCACTTTGCTGACATGACAGCAGGTAAGCACGAAGAAGGCACCGCCGCATTACGGGCAAAAATTGATATGAGCTCGCCGTTTATGTGTATGCGTGATCCGGTGATTTACCGTGTGCGCTTTGTACACCATCACCAGACCGGTGATAAATGGTGCGTTTACCCAATGTACGACTTCACCCACTGTATTTCGGATGCGCTGGAAGGTATTACACATTCACTGTGTACGCTGGAATTCCAGGACAACCGTCGCTTGTATGACTGGGTACTGGATAACATCAGCATTGACTGCCATCCACAGCAAATTGAATTCTCGCGTCTGAATCTGCAATACACGGTAATGAGTAAACGCATTATTAATACGCTGGTTGACGAGAATAAAGTAAGCGGTTGGGATGATCCGCGCATCGCTAGTATTGCTGGTTTGCGTCGCCGTGGTTATACACCAGATTCAGTTCGTGAGTTCTGCCGTCGTATTGGTGTGACCAAAATGGATAACCAGGTAGAAATGAGCATGCTGGAAGCCTGCATTCGTGATGACCTGAACGTCAATGCACCACGCGCTATGGCGGTGATGGATCCGGTTAAAATTGTTATTGAAAACTACCCTGAAGGCGAACAGGAACTGCTGGATGCGCCAAACCACCCGAATGACCCGGAAATGGGCTCGCGTCAGGTGACTTTTAGTCGTGAAATCTGGATTGAACGGGAAGACTTCCGTGAGTCGGCTAATAAGAAGTTCAAGCGTCTGGTGCTGGATAAAGAAGTGCGTTTGCGTAATGCCTATGTTATTCGTGCAGACCGGGTAGAAACCGACGATAACGGCGAGATCCAGACCATTTACTGTCATTACGACGCTGACACTCTGGGTAAAGACCCTGCAGACGGCCGTAAGGTGAAGGGCGTTATTCACTGGGTGTCTGCAGAAACCGCAAAAGCAGCAGAATTCCGTGTGTATGACCGCTTATTCCAGGTGCCTAACCCGGCGGCCGAGGAAGACTTGTTCTCAACCCTGAATCCGGAGTCTTTGGTTATTAAGAAAGGATTTGTGGAAGCTAACTTAGCGAGTGCGAAACTGGGCGAGAACTTCCAGTTTGAACGTCTGGGCTACTATTGTCTGGATCAGGATGCTGAGACTGAAGGCCGTTTAATATTCAACCAGACCGTTGGTTTACGTGACAGCTGGGCGAAAATAGAACAGGAACAAACTACTGGATCTTAAACTGGTCCAGTAGCTTAGCGCCGTACAAACGTGAGGGGGTGTAAAAGCCCCCTGACTGCTTCTGGCTTAAGGTATGAATGGCTATCTCAACAGCTCCTTCGGCAGTTAGCGAATAGCCGTTTTTCACTTTAACCCGCATACTTTTCTTATTGCCTTTGGCATCGCTGATTTCACCCCAAACGTAAGTTGGGTTATTCTTCCGTTCTTTTTCTTCAGGGCCAGCAGGCTGTGATTCGAGTTTCTTCTTCAGCTTAGCCTGAACCCATTTCCATTTAAATACCCAGCGGAACCAGTTCATCCGGCGCATTTTCTTCACTAAGCGTGGACTGGCCGGTATGTACACTTCAATGTTGGGTATTTCCGTGGTGTAGTAGGCGGTAGAGACATCGCCCCAGGGAATGGTCATGGCATATTTTTCGCCATTACCAAAATCTATCCAGCGAGAATGCCAGGCGTGCGGAACATCGGTAATTTGTCCTTTAATACGGGCGGCGCCACCACGACCTAAACGTTCTATGCTGGTTCTGGCAGTGCCACGACTCATGCGTGAACCTGAATCAAAACCTAAGGCCAGGTGTGTTGCTTCCGGCATCTGCGCATTGAGTCGCGCGGCAATACAGTCGGTTGGAATAACATCGAACCCAACGCCCGGACATAAAACAATGCCGGCTTCGCGCGCGGTTTTGTGCATAGAGTGAGCGTATTCAAATACGTCTATCTCGCCGGTAATGTCTAAATAGTGGGTTTTGGTATCAATACAGGCTTGAATAAGGGGAATTGCGGTCTGGCTGAATGGGCCTGCGCAATTAACGACTAAGTCTACGTCTTCTAATTGCTTTTGAACTTCATCAATACTGTCGAGCGAGAAGACCTTGTATTGAAAGTCTAAGTGACGTGCTACTGGCTCAAGGGCGTTTTCGTTACGGCCGGCTAAAATAGGTTGGTAACCGCGTTTTTTAGCCTGATGGGCAATAAGTTTGCCTGAATAACCGTATGCACCGTAAATGAGCCAGCGCAGTGCCATATTATTACTCTGCCTCAGCGGCAGCTTTGTATTCGCAGCCCTCGCCACGCTGACATTCACCGTAAAGGTACAAACTGTGGTTAGTCAGTTTAATTTTATTTGCTGCGGCTACTTTTTCCTGACGCTCTTCGATTACGTCATCTTCAAATTCAAAAACGTGGCCACAGGTTAAACACACCAGATGATCGTGGTGGTGCTTTGCACTCAACTCAAATACCGAACGCCCACCTTCAAAGTGGTGGCGAGTAATAATACCAGCGTCATCAAACTGGTTTAGTACCCGGTAAACGGTAGCCAGGCCAATTTCATCTTTTTGTTCCAGCAGAATTTTATAGACATCTTCGGCACTGATGTGTTGGTTATCTGGTTTTTTCAAAATCTCCAGAATCTTCATCCGTGGGGAAGTGACTTTTAGTCCTGCTTTTTTCAGCTGTTCGTCGTTACTCGCCATAATAATTAGTATCTCAGTTAAACATGTATAACAGCATACCCTGTATTAGCTGTCACTTGCCAGTTCTGCCAGACACATTTCTTCATAAACTTGCTGGCACCATTTGCTAACGCGTTCTTTGGTTAACTCTGGCTGACGGTCTTCATCTATGCCCAGACCGACAAAGTGTGTGTCGTCGGCCATACCTTTAGAGGCTTCAAAATTGTAGCTCTCGGTAGGCCAGTGTCCGACAATAATGCCACCACGGGCTTCCACAATGTCGCGAACCATGCCCATGGCATCAAGAAAGTATTCAGCGTAATCTTCCTGATCACCACAGCCAAAAATGGCAATGAGCTTGTCCGTAAAATCGATTTCTTCCAGTTCGGGGAAAAAGTCATCCCAGTCGCACTGAGCTTCGCCGTAATACCACGTCGGAATACCGAACAATAGTAAGTCGTAATTGGCAATATCTTCTTTACTGGATTTGGCGATGTCTTTTACATCAACGAGCTTTTTACCAAGCTCTTTCTGAATCATCTGTGCGACGGCTTCGGTGTTACCGGTGTCGCTTCCAAAGAAAATTCCAACAGTTGCCATAAGTCAATTTTCACCTGATTATACGAATAAACAGTACTGAACGGGTTGCCATTCAGCGGCGTAAATTATCAATTGGGTTAAACTCCGGATTCCCAGAGCACCTGAATAATACCTTTAGCGATAAAGCCAAAACAGCCAAGAAAGAGCACCATCCAGACAATAACCTGGCCAAATTTTGGTACTGCAGAACGCTTTAACACGTCCCGAATGGCTAAGCCTATTAGTAAGAATAGTATGCCCAGCGTAAAATTGGTGGCCAGAACTTCAATTTGTTCGTAATACTCAGCTAACATACTGCTTAACCTCGCTGGTACTTAACCTAAGAATGCTTAATGCGGTCTTGACTGTTTTTTACGGCGCTTAGATTACCATAAAGCACGACTGGTGGCGAGATTACTGCGCTATAAACTCAATGACCAGGCGGTTAAATATTCTTGGTTTCTCGGCATGTAGCCAGTGGCCTGCACCTTCAATAACTTTTACCGAGGCATTGCTAAATCGCGCTGCCACGTCTTGTTGATGCTTTTCTGTGAGGTAGTTTGAGCTACCTCCTTTTATAAAAAGTACCGGTCCGTCGTATTGGCCTTTGCTGACAGCCGCTGAAATTTGCTGATAATTTTCTCTTAGCGCTTTTAGGTTAAGCCGCCATTGGTAACCGTCGTCAGTTTTTTTCAGGTTTTTCAGCAGAAACTGACGTACACCTTTTTCTGAAATTGTCTCGGCTAACTGTTTGTCGGCGTCGCCGCGGCTTTTTACCTGGTCTATGTCCAGGTTAGAAAGAGCGTCTAATATGCTGTCGTGGGTACCGTCGTAAGCGGCGGGTGAAATATCAGCAAATATTGCCGCTTTAATCCGTTCAGGGGCTTTTATGCAAGTTTCCATTGCTATTTTGCCACCCATAGAATGACCGACTAAATAAAACTGTTTCAGGTTCAGCGAGTCAGCCAGTTTTATAATGTCTTCTGCCATGTCCGGGTAAGTCATGCTGTCGCTGTGAAACGATTCACCATGATTACGGGCGTCGGGCAAAATGCAGTAGTAGTTTTCTGACAGTTCACGGGCAAGACTTTTTAAATTGTCTTTATCGCCAAACAGACCGTGAATAATGATGATAGCCGGATTGCTATCCGTACCTAATGTTTCGTGATTCAACAATGAAGAGTCTGCCATCGAACTGCCTTTAGTGATAAACTTTGGTCTATATTTTCAAGGCTTTGTCGGGGTGTTGCAAGTGACAAAGCGCAACCTTTCAATTTTTAGAGGTAGAAAGTCAACAATGAAGCGGATTGACATTGACGATGACTTATACACGTACATTGCAAGCCATACCAGACAAATAGGCGAGAGCGCATCGGATATTCTGCGTCGTTTGCTTGACGTGAATAGCAGTGAACCTGAAGCCGACAGCAAAAGCGAACTCACTGAGTCGGTTTTTAACCGTTTGAATGAGCAGGATGTGCGTATTCAGAAAAGCGTAGTAGCGCGCTTTCTGTATATTTTAAGCATGTTGTACCGCTGCCACCCGAGCGAATTTTCGCAAGTGCTGGATATTCGCGGTCGTGATCGTCAATATTTTGCCCGCTCAGAAGAAGCTTTACTGACATCGGGGAACAGCACGAACCCGAAGCAGATTCCGGACTCTCCATTTTGGGTAATTACCAATACCAATACGACTAAGAAAAAAGCCATGCTGACTCAGGTAGCAGAAAAACTGGGTTATCAATCGGCCGATGCAGAAAAAATTAGGGACTTTTTATAATGGCGGATCACGAGCGAGCAGGCCAGTTGGCGCAGGCCAGCGACTTGACCAATATAGCGCAATTGACCAGTGCGTATTATGTTTATGAGCCGGACCCACGCAAAGCGGCTGAAAAAGTCAGTTTTGGTACCTCGGGTCATCGAGGCAGTTCATTGAAGCGTTCCTTTAATGAAGCGCATATTCTGGCTATTGCTCAGGCTATTTGTGCTTACCGCGAGGAGCAGGGCATTACCGGACCTATTATGGTGGCTAAAGACACTCATGCGCTGTCTGAGTCTGCTTACATTAGTGCGTTAGATGTTTTTATTGGCAATGGCGTAGAGGTTCAGGTTCAGACTGAGCATGACTACACACCAACTCCGGTTTTAAGCCGCGCGATTATTGAGTGGAACCGTGAGAACACAGCTAAAGCCGATGGCGTGGTGATTACACCCTCGCATAACCCGCCAGAAGATGGCGGTTTTAAATACAACCCGTCACATGGTGGTCCGGCAGACTCTGACGTGACCCGAACCATAGAGAAATACGCAAACGCGTTGCTGTCTTCAGGGCTTGTCGGCGTGAATACCTGCGAGAGTGAAGACGTATTACAGCACCCGAAACTAACCTTTGTTGATTGGCGCACGCAGTATATTAGCCAGCTTGATGATTGCATTGATATGTCGGCTATTCAGGATGCGAAACTGAGACTGGCGGTTGATGCCATGGGTGGCTCGGGCGCTAAGTACTGGACGCAAATTGCAGAGCATTACAACTTATCGATTGAGGTTCGTAATGCCGTGGTCGACCCGACATTCTCTTTTATGCCGCTGGATAAAGACGGAAAGATTAGAATGGATTGCTCGTCGCCTTTTGCCATGGCCAGCTTGCTCGAGCTGAAAGACAATTACGATTTGGCTTTTGGTAACGACCCGGACTATGACCGTCACGGCATAGTGACTCCGACACACGGTTTACTGAATCCGAATCATTATTTGTCTGTGGCAATAGATTACTTATGTAAGAACCGCGACTGGGATAACAGTATTGCTATTGGAAAAACTCTAGTGTCCAGTGCCATGATTGACCGCGTGGTGGGCGCAAACGAGCGACCATTGATGGAAGTACCGGTGGGTTTTAAATGGTTTGCTAAAGGGTTGTTTGAACGTTCAATTGCGTTTGCCGGTGAAGAAAGTGCCGGTGCTACTTTACTTGACCGTAAAGGCAATACCTGGACGACCGATAAAGACGGCATTGTCATGGCACTGCTGGCGGCTGAAATACTGGCGAAAACCGGTAAAAACCCCGGTCAGTATTACGATGACTTATGCCAGCAACATGGTACGGCTTATTATCGCCGGGTTGATACCGCTTCCAGTGTACAAAAGAATGCGCGCTTTAAAGACATTCGTGCCTACAAAGTAAAGCTGCCTGAACTGGCGGGTGACAGTGTGTCTGATATTTCTACCAAAGCGGCAGGGAATGACGCCCAGTTTGGTGGGATAAAAGTGACTACTGATAACGGCTGGTTTGCTGCCAGACCTTCAGGCACAGAGCCTGTTTATAAAATTTACGCAGAAAGCTTTGTCAGCGAGCAACATCTGGATGACATTCTGGAGCAGGCCACCACCTGGGTGAATGACCTGCTGTCAGACTAAGCCTTTAACGAAGGACGGCGTTGGATTCCATTTCCTCGTCGTCTTCTTCTTCCGTTTCCGGGGCTTCCTCAGCCATTGACGTTAAAAGCTCATCAGAAGTTTGTGACGGTGCCAGTATGGCAAAGTTGCTGTGCAGCTGGTCTTCTGCTTTTGCCCTACGTGTAATGCGGTACAGAGAATAAAAGCCAACACAGGAGGTAAGCGCGGCTAAGAGTAAAAAGAAGTAATTAATGGCACCAAACTGCATTAACGCAGCTACCGCAGGCGCACCAATAATAGAGCCTGCTCCTCCAATTTTAATGATGGCACCGGTTGCTCCCACCATTTGATCTCGTTCCAGAAAATCGTTTGTGTGCGCCATGCCGAGTGAATATAAAGGCAAGATGAACGCACCGAGCAGACCAACGTTTAAATAAATGAGAATAGCGTTAGATGCACTAAGCTGTGAAAGGGTCGCCGCGGTAAGTGTTCCTCCGGCGGCACAAATAGCCATAACAAAACGACGGTCGATGCGGTCCGACAATAAGCCAAATGGTGCCTGCGAAATTAAGCCTCCGGCAATAAAGGCGGCCATGAAAAAGGTAATTTGCAGAACACTAAGGCCTATGTAGGACGCATACATTGGCCCTATACCGTAAAACATGGCGTAGCAGGCCTGCATTATAAACGCATTAATTACGCCCAGTGGAACGGTTTTCAGCAGCAGTGAAATGGGGACTTTTCTGTTTTCGTGCGTTGTAGGCTCAGCCGTAACGCTGACCAGAATTGGAATAAGCGCTAAGTTAATGAGCAGAGCAACAATAGCGAAAGCAACAAAGCCAGCCGGGTCGGCGACACCGAGAATCAGCTGCCCGACAATGAGTCCGCTGTATATAATGACCAGATAAACTGACAGCAGGGTACCGCGGCTACGGTTATCGGCCATGGTATTAAGCCAGCTTTCAACAATGACGAAAATACCAGAAATAGCGAAACCGGTTATAAAACGCATGACGAACCAGACCACCGGATCGACCCAGATGGCCTGCATCAGAATACTAAAGGCAGCCAGCGCGGCAAGGCCGCCGAATGAACGAATATAGCCTACCCTGCGAATATCTTTTGGTGCGCGGGTCGAGCCAAATAAATAGCCGATAAAATAAGCCGACATGATAAAGCCGGTGACTAAGGTACCAAAACCTTCAATGGTAGCGCGCAAACTTAACAGGGTGCTGGTCATGCCGACACAAACCCCAATTAAACTGATACTGCCGAGCAGAGAGCTGATACCGCGAAGTTGTTGTTTTAGCATGCCTTTGTCACCCTTCGTCCGTTTGTCGCAATACTACCGTTAGTGGCTTTATTTTCCTAGTGAAGATTCCCACAAGCTTATCCACAAGTTGTTACTTGCTGTTCGCTACCTGGCTGTTTAATATGCTCTCAAAGTCTTATTTGGATAATGACATGTCAAAGTCGCAGATTCATTACTTCGCTGCCAGTTTATTTTTTCTGTTTAGCCTTTTTAAGGTGACAGGTGCCGAAGCGCGGTTAATAGAAAATTTGTATTCGGCAGAAGTGGCAGTGGCCTCGCAAAGTTCATCTGACCGGCAACAGGCAATAGGACAAGCGTTTGACCGTGTTATCACAAAATTAACGGGGCAAACCGAATTGGCCGGGCATGATGCGATACAGCGAGCAAAACGTGATGTGAATAATTATCTGGTTCAATACGGTTACAGTGAAAATGAAGGACAGCGAACTTTAACGGCGACATTTGACGGCCGCAAGTTACGCGCACTTCTGGCTGAGCAGCAGTTACCCTACTGGGGCAGCCGGAGACCACAACTGATGCTGTGGATAGCGAAGGAAAACAGCAACGGTCAGCGCGTAATCATTGATAGTAATAGTGAATCAGTATTTACCCAGCAACTGAAATTCTTTGCGCAGCAATACAGTATTCCAATTCAGCTGCCGCTGATGGATTTGACCGACAGTTTCACCATAAATGCGACCGATGTCTGGGGGCGCTTTTTAGACCCGGTGAGAACCACTACAGAGCGTTACGGCACAGACGGTTTATTGATCGGTCGTATCATTCGTCAGGACAACGAGGAAAAGCCCTGGAGTTTAAACTGGTTTGTTGAAGTGGGAGACGACCGTTTCTCCGGTGAAGTGACAGCGACCAGTCCAGACTGGCTAGCGGAGCCTCTGGTCGAGCAGCTAATGGCGCAGTTGGCTAAGCAGTACAGTGTTACTGCGGGTGATGAGAATGTTCGTAATACGTTGATGATTAAAGTTGAAAAATTAAGTAGCTTAAATCGTGTTTTAGAGTTGGAAGCGTTTTTAGATAGCATTGTCTCTGTTAGCGACGTTCGTTTACTTGAATACTCGCAAGCTATGAGTGAATTCGAGATTGTGGTTAACGGCCCGGTCGATCAAATATTGCAGGCTATCAACTTGGATGGACGCCTGGTTTCACAGGAACTCGGGCCGTTTGTTGCTGCGCGACAGACTGAAACACCGGTTTATCGTTGGAATGAGAGCCGCTGATGTCACCACAGCAATTACCGTTAGCCGTACAGTTGCCGGATGACGAGATATTTTCTACTTTTCTTGCGGGCGACAACTCAACCTTATTAAGTTGGTTAGAGAGTTTGCCTACAACTGAGCCACCGCTGAGGAGAAGCCAGCAATTGACCTGGTTGTCGGGAGCGAGTGGGGTAGGAAAAAGCCACTTAATGCACAGCGTTATAGCTTCGGCCGGGTCGCAATACCGCATTGCGTATTTACCTTTGCGTGAGTTGGCTAAAGCCGATGCATCGGCCGTTCTGCAAGGAATTGATCAGGCTGATCTTATTTGTCTGGATGATATTGATACGGTAACGCTGGAACAGAATTGGAGTTTTGAGTTGTTCTCGCTTATTAATCGCGTAACCGATAATGAGTCGACACGTTTGGTCATGACGGCTAAACAGTCTGCTGCTCAAACTAAAGTTCTGTTACCGGATTTACAGTCGCGTTTCCAATGGGCAACGGGCTTTCAGGTTCAGCCGCTGAACGACGAAGAAAAAATTAATGCGTTAATTTTGCGGGCACAATGGCGTGGACTGGAGTTGCCGAACGATGTTGCGGCTTTTATGACTCAACGACTGGGTCGTTCCATGCGGGATTTAATGAAAGCGTTAAACGAGCTTGATAAAGCCTCTATTACTTACCAACGCCGCTTAACAATTCCTTTTGTTAAGCAGGTTCTCGAAATTTAGTCGTAGTCTTTTAGTTTTTTCAGCCCTAACCCCTGAGCTCTTCCCTGATAGCGGGCATAACCTGTTGCGCCAATAAATGCGCCGGTTGTAAATATCAGTTCCAGTATTGACCACACACGCTCGTCCGGGTGGGTGTAGACCACGGTTAAGCCATGCAGAAAGTAAAACATTAAAACAAAGTTAGTCCATGCGTGGGTATAAGGTTTGCCTTTAACCAGCCCATGCAGAGGGAATAACAACGGCAGCACCCAGAGGAACAAAGCAATATAAACTGGCAATGTACCCGGTGCGTCGGTTGGCATACCGTGCCACAGTGCAACTAAAATGAGCAGTGGCCAGTAACAAACTTGTGTTAACCAGCGATAAAAGCGTGGAGAAGTCGGCATTGATAATTCCTATGATGAGAGCTTAGAAGCGGTTTGCGTGACTCGTTTACCCAAAGCGATAGCGCATTGCTTTTCATGGTCAGTTAACTTATTGCTGTGCTCATGGTGGCTGGCACCATAAGGTGAACCGCCGGACTGAGTCTGATGCAGAGCCGGTTCAGAATAAGGAATGCCAACCAGCATCATACCATGATGAAGCAGCGGTAAAGCCAGAGTCAGCAGGGTCGATTCTTGTCCCCCATGAAGAGAACTGGAGGAAGTGAACACCGCACCGGGTTTGTCAGTTAACGTAGCCTGCAACCATTCGCGCGAGGTGCCTTCCCAGAATTTTTGCAGGCTTGAGGCCATATGCCCAAATCGAGTCGGACTGCCCAGAATAAGAGCATCGCAGGTTTCAAGGTCAGCGTTTTCAACTTCCAGATCGCGGTCACTGACGGCATCACTGCCGTGCCCGGTGCTGCGTAAAACAGCTTCGCCTCCAGCCGCCGTAACGCCTTCGGCTATCGCGTCAGCAAGCTGCTGAGTAGCCCCGTTACGGCTGTAATAAAGAATAACGACGCGGGTCATTATAAAATATCCAGTACAGATTCAGGAGGGCGGCCAATGGCCGCTTTATTACCCCGAATAACAATAGGGCGCTCAATAAGCTTAGGGTTATTGACCATTGCGGTAATCAATTCATCTTCGTTATTGATACCGGCCAGACCAAGTTCTTTATATGCGTCTTCTTTTTTGCGCATTAGCTGATCGGCAGAAAGCCCTAACTTTTCCAGTATATCTTTTAATTCTGCAGCATTAGGCGGAGTTTTAAGGTATTCAACAACTTCCGGCTCAACGTCATTCTGTTTGAGTAATTCAAGAGTTTGTCTTGATTTTGAGCAACGCGGGTTATGATAAATTGTTACTTGGCTCATAAGTATCGTACCTTGTAGTATCTGATTATTAGGTAAGTATAAGTTAATAATAACGTAATTGAGGTAAGGAATGAAACTGAGAACGCTAGTGTGCGCGGCAGCTGCTGTGCTGATAACAGCTTGTTCGCAAGAGCCGGATGTGGTTACCGATGCCGACAATGAGTTTCGCTGGGGCGACCTTGGTGAAAAAACGGTGGTGGTAAACTACTTTGCTGAGTGGTGCGCTCCTTGTTTAAGAGAGTTACCTGAGTTAAACGAATTTAACCAGCACAAGGCAAAAGATGTTGAGTTAGTCGGTGTCAGTTTCGATCCAATGTCTAACGCTGAACTGGCTGAGCTGAAACAGCGTCATGGAATAGAGTTTCAGTTGGCGTTGATGGAGCCTGCGCCAAAGTTTCCGTTTCAGCGCCCGCAGATGTTACCGGCTACCTACGTAATAAAGCCGGACGGCAGCGTCAAAGGGCCTTTAATGGGAGAGCAGGACTTAGAATCGCTGGAAAATGCGGTTAACTCACATTAACGATTTTATTTGCTGCTCTAAGCTGCGCATTTGCTCAATACGTGCATTCAGACGTTTATGCGTCAGATCGCTATCGGTATGGTTATGTGCAGTGTGCAGCTGATCAATGGCCAGCCGGAAGTTTCCTCTTAGCGCCAGTGATTCCGCTCGGGTTTCGTACATAGCGGCTCGCTTACCACTACGCTCGTACACTTGAGTAAGAAGATCAAGCGCCAGCGGGTGGTCCGGTTGTTTTAGTAAAAAATCGCGCAGAAGCTTCTCAGCTAACTCGGTGTCTTCTGCCTGAAGTGCCGCGTTAGCAAAGTTAAGAGTAATAACAGGCTCGGTTGGTTGCTGAATGTACTTGCCTCGTAGCCAGCTTAAAACCGTCTCGTAATCTTTTTGTGCCAGTAGAATGTCGGTCTGGACATCAATATAGAATGGATCATTAGGATAGCGCTCTAGTAGTGGCTGCATAAGTTTATAAGCTACATCAATGTTGCCACCGTCTAACGCGCGTATGGCTAAACCATATTGCCCTGCTTGTTGGTTAATTGAATTGCTACTGGAGCGCATAGATTCAAAGTCACTATTCGTGGTGTTGCCAATATAGCGAGCCTGAACTCTGGTTTTAGCCAGGGCAAAGTCGAGGCTGGGGGGTACGTCCACTCTTTGCATATTTTCAGCGCGAGCACGAGTGTCTGCTATGCGGGACTCAGGCAATGGGTGAGTCATGAGCATTTCCGGGGGCTTGCTTACATAGCGGTATTTTTCTGCCAACCGGCCAAAAAAGTCGGGTGCGCCACGGGGATCAAAACCTGCGGCTAACAACGTAGAGAGACCGATGCGGTCGGCTTCCATTTCATACAACCTAGTGTAATTAATTTGTGACTGACCGGCCATACCCATTGTGGCGTAAAGGCCTGCAGCACCGGCTTCTGGGTTGGCCATGCCGACTAAAATAGAGCCAATGATACCGGCAATGGTCATAGGCATACTGCGCTGTTGTTCCTGCATTCGACGAACCATGTGACGTTGAGTAATGTGCGCGACCTCGTGTCCAAGTACCGCCGCGAGCTCTGACTCGGTTCTTGCTTCGTCAATTAAGCCCGTATGCACACCTACGTAGCCGCCCATGAAGGCGAAGGCGTTTATTTCCTTATTGTTAATCCAAAAAAAGTTGAAAGGATAGCGCACACCGTTGGTGTTTCTGACTAACCGCTGGCCAATGCTGTTTAAATAGCTGTCTAATACCGGATCGTGAACAATAGGGGCTTGTGAGCGTACCTGACGCATGTAAAAGTCGCCTACAACACGTTCACGTTCGATACTCATGAAAGCCGCGCCGGTAGTTCCAATTTCTGGTAAACGTTGGTTATCCTGCATAGCGTTGCTGACAGCACTAAAGCTGATTGCAAAGGTCAATAAACAAGCGGTGAAAGTGTGTAATATTTTGGTGGACATCAACTACTCATAGGCCAAATGAAACGGATTTAATCTTCTCTTAAGAGCAAAATTCTTATCTTTAGTTCCTTTTTACTCTATGGGGTTATGGAAAGATTGCAAGGACTGATATTATCATCTCAACAAAGGTTAAGAGATAGTGGTTATGTGGGAATACATTCAACAGTGGTATCAACGGAAATTTTCTGACCCTAATGCAGTAACTTTATTTCTGTTACTGGTTGTTGTGGTATTAGTCATTGTGTTTTTCGGTAGCTTAATTGCGCCGTTGTTAATTGCTATATCTCTGGCCTATTTGCTGGACTGGCCGGTAATGCGATTGATGGGGCTTGGTTTATCCCGTTTAACCGCCACGATTATTACCTTTTCGTTATTCTTGGCATTAATGATTGTTACTTTGCTGACTCTGGTTCCCGTTATTTGGCAACAAAGTACGACTTTGATTCAGGAAATGCCGGATATGGTCACGAACCTGCAAATTTGGCTGCATAAACTACCTGAAATGTTCCCGACTATTGTCGATGACAGCCAAATTACTGAGTTTACTCAGGAAGTAAAAAGACGAGCAGTGAGTTTAGGGGAAAGCCTGTTAACGGTTTCCCTGACCTCTATTGTGAATGTCATGGCCATGCTGGTTTATCTTATCATTGTGCCGCTTTTAATCTTTTTTATGCTAAAAGACCGCGATATATTGATTGCTCATTTCAGCCGTCTGCTGCCTTCAAACCGTCAGTTAATTTCGCAGGTAGGGCAGGAGATGAACCTGCAAATTATGAACTACATTCGTGGCAAAGCAATTGAAGTGGTGGTGGTGGCGATAGTCACTTTTGTTACCTTCAGCTTATTTGGGCTGCGCTACTCGGCATTACTGTCCATTATGGTCGGTTTATCGGTTTTAATTCCCTACGTAGGCGCTGCGGTCGCAACCATTCCGGTGGTATTAGTGGCTTTATTTCAGTTTGGGCCAACGGCGGCATTTGTTTGGGTGACCGTAGCCTATCTGGTTATTCAGGCTCTGGATGGTAACTTACTGGTACCGCTATTGTTTTCAGAGGCAATAAGTCTAAACCCAGTCTACATTATTGGCGCGGTATTAATTTTTGGCGGCATATGGGGGTTCTGGGGCGTGTTTTTTGCTATTCCGTTGGCCAGTCTGGTCAAGGCGGTACTAACAGCATGGGACAGTGGCACCGGGGAAAAAGCAGAAGAGCAAACACCGCTTTAGCGCGGTGTTTGCTGATGAGAGTTTAAGCTTGCTTAAGGTGCTCCAGCACCACTTCGTGATGCTCTTTAGTTTTAAATTTATTGAAGACTTTTGAAATGCTTCCGTCCTGCTCGACTAAAAAGCTAATACGGTGAATACCATCGTATTCTTTACCCATAAATTTTTTCAGACCCCATACGCCAAAATCTTCAGCCACTTTATGGTCTTCGTCGCTTAACAAGGTGAAGTTTAACTCATCTCTATCAGTAAACTTAGCTAAGCGTTTAGGCGCATCAGGGCTTATACCAACAGAGACAACATTAAATTCCTCAAGCTGCTTACGGCTGTCGCGTAAGTTTTGTGCTTGCACAGTGCAGCCCGGTGTCATGGCTTTTGGATAAAAGTAAACCAGTACCCGGTTCTCTTTTAATAACTCCGATAAGGTCACTGAGTTCTCGTTCGCATCCGGTAAAGTAAAGTCAGGCGCTTTATCGCCCTGTTGTAGTGTCTGCATTGCATTCTCCTGGAACTTAGTTAACAGTGCCAACATCATAGCGGACAGATGCCGTCTTGGAAAATGCCATACCGGCAAAAGTTTACGGAACCTTCTTGGCAAGTTACGTTCCTATCACTTGTGTTTCGTCAGGGCTGGCATTACCATTGGAGCCCCAATTTAGGACTTGGAGAATGTATGCTTAAGGGCAGTATTGTCGCTTTAGTTACCCCTTTTACAAAATATGGCAATGTTGATTACAGTGAACTTGAGTTTCTGGTCAACAAACATTGCGAAGCGGGTACCGACGCTATTGTAGCGGTTGGCACGACAGGGGAGTCAACAACCTTAACGCATGAAGAACATATCGCTGTCGTTAATGCCATGGTCGAACTCAGTGCCGGGCGCATCGATATTATTGCTGGAAACGGTTCAAACTCGACCAGCGAAGCCGTGCAACTGACAGAAAAAATGACCCAGGCGGGTGTAAGTGGCTTTTTAAATGTTACGCCATATTACAATAAACCTTCTTTAGCAGGCTTAATTGCACATTATCAGGCCTGTGCCGATGCTACGGATAAACCCCAAATTCTATATAATGTTCCGGGGCGTACCAGTCTTGATATGACACCGGACATGGTCGAACAGCTGGCAAAAATTGATAACGTTATTGGTATAAAAGAAGCTACCGGCGACGTGAGTCGGGTTCAGGAACTTAAAGAGCGCTGCGGCGATGACTTTATCTTATTAAGCGGTGATGACCCTACTGCACGCGAATTTATGTTTGCGGGTGGTCATGGTGTTATCAGTGTTACCGCTAATATTGTTCCGGCAAAAATGAAAGAGCTGGTAACGGCGGCACTTGCTGGTGATAAAGAAAGTGCAAACCAAATAGATGCTGAGCTGGCACCTTTGCATAATATGTTATTTGTTGAATCCAACCCCATTCCGGTAAAATGGTCGCTCGCTTTAATGGGTTGGGTCAGCGCAAATTATCGTCTGCCACTGACACCTCCGGAAGAGAGTAATCAACAATTGATTGAGTCAGTGTTACAGAAAGCAAACCTACTGAATATTCAGGAGTCGTAATGAAATTGTCTCGCCTTGCGTGGATGGGCGTAGCTGCCGTAGTTGTAACAGGTTGTTCGTCGGTAGAGAAAGAACGTGCCAGCGGCGGGTTTGAATACGTGAACATTCAACCTACTGCCTCACTGAATATTCCGGATGGTCTGGAGAAGCCGGAAAAAGGAACTCAGTATCAAATTCCGGATACGAACATAGCACCAGCTCCTGTTGGTTATAAAGTCAATATAATGGCTCCGCAGCAGGTTCGTCCTATTGGACTGGGCAGCCGGGTGTTAGAAACTGAAACCGAAACCCGGGTGTACTTTGATATTGTCGATGGCATGGGAGACTCAGTAACCGAGTTTGTTCGTCAGGCGGCATTTGATGTACTGGAAAGACGCGACATTCAATGGGAAAACGTGGGTGATAACCGTTGGCTTACCGAGCAAATGACGGTACAGCAAACCATTGAGGGCGACAGCGGCTTTTTCGGATTTGGCGGAGAGAGCGACAGTGATCTGGAAAGAACTTTCCGCTATGAACTAACTCAGGAAACCGAATCGCATCAGCGCAGCACCGCACTACGAGTCGATGTTAACGACTTTACTCAGGTGATTGGTGGTGAAGAGCAAGAGGTTGCTCCTTTGGTTGTTCGTAATTTGGAAGCTGATTTACTTAATGCGATTATTTCTGAAGTTAACCGGAAACAACAACTGGCTGTAGCTCGTGAAAAAGCGGCCGGTATTGAAACTAGCTTGTCAAAAGCCGCAGAAGGGCATTCAGTTTTCATTGTTGAAGACAATTTTGAGCAAGCATGGCCATTAGTTAATTTGGCTCTTCAGAATATTGGTTTTGAGGTTGAAGATTTAAACCGCGAGACAGGAACCTATTTTGTTGAGTACAGCGAACCCGGCAGCGGCTTCCTGTTCATTGGTGGCGATGACTACGAAGACCTGGGCATAGCCGAAGGTGAGTACGAATTCCGATTACTGGAAGACGGTGAAAATACCTCGGTTACGGTTTACCAGGGTGAGGAAATTGTTTCCGACGAATGGATTAATCAAGTATTTGAAGCCTTTAAAAACGCTGTTAAACAGCAAAGCCAACTTTAACTTAAGCGCGAGTGGAAAGATTCATGGAAAAACGCAGTGAACTGTATCGGGGAAAAGCAAAGACGGTCTATCATACCGACGATCCTAACCGCCTGGTGCTGGAGTTTCGTAATGATACTTCAGCGTTCGACGGCGAGAAGGTCGAGCAGCTTGATGACAAAGGCATGGTGAATAATAAGTTTAACCATTTTATTATGTCTAAGCTGGAAGAAGCGGGCATTCCGACGCAGTTAGATGAGCGTTTGAGCGATACCGAGTCTTTGGTTAAAAAGCTGGATATGATACCGGTAGAATGTGTTGTCCGTAACGTGGCAGCAGGTTCTCTGGTGCGCCGTTTAGGCGTTGAAGAAGGTAAAGAGCTTAACCCTCCGACATTCGAGTTTTTCTTAAAGAACGATGCGCTGCACGACCCTATGGTTAACGAGTATCATATTCAGGCCTTTGGATGGGCAACAGCAGAGCAAATTGAGAAAATGAAAGAACTCACCTTTAAAGTGAACGACGTTTTAAAAGCTTTGTTTGCTGATGCCGGTCTCTTGTTAGTGGATTACAAGCTTGAGTTCGGCGTGTTTGAGGGCGAAATTATGCTGGGTGACGAGTTTACTCCAGATGGCTGCCGCCTTTGGGACGCAGAGACTCGCGAGAAACTGGATAAAGACCGCTTTCGCCAGGGCTTAGGTGGTGTTGTTGAAGCCTACCGTGAAGTTGCTAAGCGCCTTGGCGTAACGCTGGATTAATCTTTATTTTTAGTGTCCTGGTCGGAGTCATCTTCGGTTTTAGATGATTTCGTACCAGGCCATTTAAACTTAGCGGTATACTTCAGCACCATAAGGTTACTCACAACCACGCCTACTACCAATAATATTATTAGCCACACCAAATAGTCGTCCATCCGTCATCCTCCGTTATTGTATCAATGTACTGATTTTTTATTTGAGCCAGGTTATCCAGAATAATGGGTTTTCCCTCTATGGCTAATGAGTCTATGGTTTCGGCTAGCAGCTCAAGATTCAATTGCTTATGGCATGGCTGTGAAACGGCGCGGAAGCTCAAGTGCCAGGGCTCCTGTGCAACACCGCCCTGATAGCGTGCATAAGGAAAGAAAAAGCCACTTTCATGGGCATGCCGAGTCAGCCATTGCCACAGTTCATGACAGGGGCCGGATTGGTCAATATACTCGCCGGGCACTAATTGCAATTTTAGTTCACTGTCCTGAAAAGGGCGGGGGTCGTAAATATCGAAATCACTTCCCCAGTGGTGACGGCTACTTCCCGGTAACGCAGACCAATGCAAAATTGCGTGCATTTTCTCAACGTCGCTTAAGTTTGATGCATCCAGTAGCTCACCCTCTTTGGAGCGAAGGGGCAGCTTTCCTCGCCATTTTCTATTCCAGATAGACAGTTGCCTGTCCAGTGAGCGGAAACCACTGGCTATGGCCAGTTCAATACCCTCAGCCGCTGCTGCTTTTTGCATGGCGAGATAAGCTTCTGCTGCATCAGGATGCAGTTTATGCCCATCTACTGACGTTAAGTGTGTTTCGCAGGCACCTGTCAGTTCTGTGCTGCTTAACATAAAAGCTTCTCCAGACAGCGGTAATAAACATCACTGAGTTTATCCAAATCACTGACTTTAACGCATTCGTTCACTTTGTGAATGGTAGCATTTACGGGTCCCAGCTCAATGACCTGAGCACCGGTTGGTGCAATAAAGCGCCCGTCGGATGTGCCGCCCGCGGTAGAGAGGGTAGTTGAAAACCCACATTCGTGTTCAATGGCCGCCTGAACGGCTTCAACTAATGCGCCTGATTCAGTTAAAAAAGGCGGTCCGTTAAGCTTCCATTGCAAGTGGTATTTTAGCGAGTGCTTATCGAGAATGGCCTCAACTCGTTGCTTAATTTTCTCGGCTGTGAGTTCTGTCGAGAAGCGGAAGTTAAACTGGGTATTAATACGCCCGGGTATCACATTGCCGGCACCAGTTCCTGCCTGAATGTTAGATACCTGAAACGTGGTTGGCGGAAAACTGGCGTTGCCTTGGTCCCATTCTTCGTTAATTAGCTCGCTGAGGGCTGGTGCAAGATCATGTACCGGGTTTTTTGCTAAATGTGGATAAGCAACGTGACCCTGTATACCCAGTACGGTCAAGTCTCCGGTTAAGCTGCCTCTGCGCCCGTTTTTAACGATGTCCCCCAGGGTATCAGTACTGGATGGCTCCCCGACAATACACCAGTCTATGTTTTCGTTACGCTCCTGCAGTGTTTCAATGACACGTTTGGTGCCATTAATAAAGGGGCCTTCTTCGTCACTGGTTATAAGAAAGCCAATGTCAGTATCCACATTCGGGTAGTCTTTAAGAAACCGATCTGTCGCGGTTATCATCGCTGCCAGGCTGCCTTTCATATCAGCGGCTCCGCGCCCGTATAGATACCCTTCGTGCGTTGTAGGTTCAAATGGCGGGAACTGCCAATCGTTGATGTCACCGGGCGGAACAACGTCGGTATGGCCGGCAAAGCAAAACAATTTACGGCCTTGCCCGCGTCGCGCCCATAAGTTGGTGGTATCTTCAAATATCATAGACTCAAGGTTGAAACCCTGAGCCGCAAGCCGTTCACCTATGAGTTGCTGACAACCTTCGTCTTCCGGCGTAATGGACGGGCGGGAAATGAGCTCACGGGCAAGCTTTAATGTCTCTGAACTCATAAGTAGCGTTCACTCCAGAGTTTCTCATTAAAACCGCAATGAACAGCCTGGCCGGACTCAACTAACGGACGCTTAAACAATGTTGGTTGTTCGGCAACTAATTCAGCTATGGCGTTGGCGTCTACAACAGATTTTTGCTCATCTGACAGGTTGCGCCAGCTGGTGCTGCGCTTGTTCAATAAAGATTCCGCCGGCAGTTTTTGTAACCAGCCGCTAACGGTTTCTTTTTGTAGTGGTTGCTGGCGAACATCAATAAATTCGTAGGCGACTTCGTTTTTATCTAACCATTTAAGTGATTTTTTAACGGTGTCGCAGTTTTTAATGCCATAAACGCGCAACATAGGTACAGCTCCTGAAGGTGTTAATAAGTAATAAGTGGACTGTCTTTCGCAGTAATAAGCCCCGGGTTTAGCCATTCGGGCGATTCGCTATCGTGCCCGGAATTCAATGAACAAAGCAAAACAGCAAGACGCTGCTGCGAGGGTTTAAGGCTGCGCAGTAATGACTGGTTAATCTTAACCAGAGGATCACCACACTTAACCTCTGTCTGTTCGCGACAAAGCACAGTTAAAGCGTCGTGGTTGCCGAACGCATCGCCTGAACCTATGACTAATTGTAAGGAATAGGTGTCGTTTAAGCGTAACGACAAGTAATCGCCACTACTGCTGATATGGCTCAGTGAGCCATCAGCCGGGGCGTATAGCGTACTGCCGGTCATTTCTATGACAATGCCTTTGCCAAGCAGGCCATGCTGGCATACTGCGGCCGAAGGTTGTGCTGCTATGATGCGACCGGTAACCGGCGCATAAAGAGAAGGAAGCTGACTTGTTGTCACTGCTGACACCATGCGACTGACTAATTCAGGTAGTATAGTGGCAAAGCTAAAGCTCCGGTGCAACTGTATCCACATTAACTGTGGATATCTTTGTGAACTACACGGTTGTAACAGTGTAACTTTATGAAAAATAAAGATAATATTAAAAGTGCGAATATCGTACAATAGCTCAGTAATCGATTATAATTACAGCAGGTTTGTCTAAGAGGTCACCATGAGTCGTTCATTTTTTGCGGTTTTAAGAGATGGAAAGAGGTATGCCGATAAATGGCCTCATCATTCAGTTGTTGCCGCTATGGCAGAGTCGCGAATTATCCCTATAACTCGCAAAGCCATTAGCTGGACTCCGGGAATAGCGGTACTCAATGCTGCGCTGACCTGGCAGTTTATGCCGCAGGAGCAGTTAGCCCCGGGGCTGATGTTGTCACTTATTATGTTGAGCTTACCCTTGCAGGGTTTGTACTGGCTCGGCTGGCGTTCCAGACAACCTTTAAAGCCAATGTTACGGAGCTGGTATAAAGAGCTGAGAGATAAGCTGAGAAAGCAGGGCGTTGAGTGTCAGCCACAGGGTGAGAAAGGCCCTGAATACATGGATTTGGCGATTATTTTGCGTAAAGCACTGGAAACATTGCCGCCGGAAGAGCATTAAGGCCAACCGACGGCAAAATGATTATCAGTCTTTAAATGTAGACCAGACGGGGGCATGATCCGAAGGTTTTTCTATGCCTCTGAGTTCATAGTCTATACCGCTGTCTTCGCATTGCTTGGCGAGAGCTTTAGTGGCAAGGATAAGGTCGATGCGTAAACCTCTGTTGTCATCAAAGCCACGTGAGCGGTAATCAAACCAGCTGAACTGGTTATCCACATCCGGGTTTAGCTGACGATAAGTGTCAGTAAAACCCCAGTCCATTAATCTTTGTATCCACTCCCGTTCTTCCGGAAGGAAGCTGCATTTCCCGGTTTTAAGCCAGCGTTTGGCGTTGTTCTCGCCAATACCAATATCTAAATCGATACGGGATATATTTACATCGCCCATAACAATCACTGGCTGTTCCGGCGAAAGATCGTTATCCAGATAGCTCATTAAGTCCTGATAAAACTTTTCTTTAGCTGGAAATTTCGTAGGGTGGTCACGACTTTCGCCCTGCGGGAAGTAGCCATTTAGAATACGTACATGGCCACCATCTGCCAGTGGATAATCACCCATTATCATGCGGCGCTGTGCTTCATCATCGTCAGTAGGGAAGCCAAACTGCGGGTTTTCCAGTGGCTTTTTACTGAGCATGGCCACGCCGTAATGACCTTTCTGGCCGTGGTAAATAACGTGATAACCCATGGCTTCCACGTCTTTTAGCGGAAACTGGTCGTCGTGCACTTTGGTTTCCTGCAGACCGATAACATCGGGCTGATGTTTATCAATTACTGCCTGTAACTGATGCAGTCGCGCTCGTATACCATTGATATTGAATGAAATGATTTTCATGGAATGTCCTGTAAATAAGCTTCTTTATGAGCTTAGGATAACACAGCAAAGCGTAAACTTGGGATGCGAAAACGACAGAAAATTCGTATACTCGGACGATGCTTTTCAGAGGGGTACTAGCGTGCAGAATGTGTTGAATAATTTGGGCATGATGATCCGCCCACATTTCTATGAACTGGCTATGGCGATCATTGCCACACTATTGGTGATTTATGGCGCAGAAGTGAACCGCATGGTGCAAAGGCAAGTGGCGCACTGGCATTTTGTATTCAGGACTTTGGTCTTCATCGTGGTTTGTGCATTTGGTTACGGTTGGCTGACCGTCTGGTTTACGCCAGTTTTAGCCGGCTGGTTAAGCCTTATTCCTTTGCACCTGCTGGCAGTCAGTACCATTGGAATATTGTTTTTCTTAGGTTTTCTCGCAGAAAGAAAACGACAACTGTAAAACAGGGAAGTTGTATGACGGATTGGATTAACATAAAAGCAGGCTCGTCGGCTTATCAACATATTCAGGAGCAGGGACTGAAAGCCGATGATATCGGTTTGCTGCTAGGTGCTTCAGGCGGGCCGAAGTGGTTTGTGCTTCAGGGGCTTGATAAATGGATGTTCGGTGAATTCTTTAAAGACAAGAAAGCGCCGCTGAATACCCTGGGGACTTCCGCAGGTGCCTGGCGTTTCGCAGCATTGGGGCAGCAAGACCCTGTTGCCGCCAGTGATTTATTTTGTCGTTTATACAGAACCCAGACTTACAGCGCGAAACCCGACCGGAATGAAATTACCAGTGAAGCTAAAGCCTTGCTGGCCAAGTACGTTCCTGATCAGGCGGTAACAGAAATACTGGGACAGTCGGCGGTTCGACATCATTTTATTGTTGCACGTTGCCGGGGCTGGACAGCAGCTGAAACGAAAAAGCAGATGCTGGGATTGTTAAGTTCGGCTTTTGCTAACAGTATGAACCGTCGCTGGCTGGGCCGGTTTTATGAGCGCGTTATCTTTCATCATCCACAGTCAGACTTAAGCTTTGCAAAAGGCTGGAACGACTTACCGACACATCATGTTGAATTAACTCAAAATAACTTTCAGCAGGCGTTACTGGCGACTGGTTCAATTCCTTTAGTACTGGATGGCGTGGTTGATATTCCCGGAGCACCTAAAGGCATTTATCGTGATGGCGGTGTTACCGACTATCACTTTGACCTGAACTTCTCTGACGTGAATGGCTTGGTGCTTTACCCTCACTTTCATAAAGAAGCGATTCCGGGCTGGTTTGACAAGCGTTTGAGTTGGCGCAGAACTACCGGTAAGAAATGGCCAGGCGTGGTATTTATTACGCCGTCGGAAGACTTTATTCAATCACTGCCTTACGGGAAAATTCCTGATCGCACTGACTTCGCCAAGCTGGACGCTGCGACTCGTATTGATTACTGGGAAAAAGCGGTGGATGCAGGAAAACGTATGGCGGATCAGCTTCAGGATTGGGTTGCTACAGGAAAAATAAGAGAAAAAACAAAGCTGTGGTTACCTTAAACTACAAACCATGAACATCGAAACTGGCATCACAAATTTGTTCAAAGCGCTCGGCGGCAAGCTGACGGGCGCTGTTTAATTGCCTTGCCGTAAGCTGGTGTAGAAAACCATCAATGATTTTAGCCGCTTCGCTTTCACCGGCGCGATCCGCTAGCGTTAGCCAGCAACAAGCGTGAAATATACTTTCTGGTAAATCCTTGCCTTGCAAAAACATTTGTCCTAAATACAACATGGCCTTGCTGTGGCCAAATAACGCGGCGCGCCGAAAGTGCTTGGCGGCTTCAAACCCTTGCCCGGTTTTAAGTAAGTCTGCGGCTCGCACATAATGATGTTTTGCAAAACGTTGCCAGTATTCAGGCCCCCGGATAGTTGGCTTCTGTCGACCAGGCAAACGGGTTTGCGCCAACTCTATGAGTTGATCAACTTGTGTCAGTAGAGCTGTTTGCCATTCATTGACGTTTGCCTGGGTCATCCGGATGTCGTTGTTTTTATGTTATTGTTTTTGCCAGTGTACACCAAGTTGCTACTGCGGCAAACTGGTTGCAAGAAAGCCTTTAAAGTGAGTCCGAATAAATGCCAACACGTATTTCCAATGAAAATCTTGCCGCTTTGCTGAATGTGGGAAGTCATTTAAGTCTGTTTATTTGGGAGGATGCTCCGGGGTGGCCAGTACGTTTTGTTTCAGACAACATACAAGACCTTTTAGGCTATAAAAAAACGCGCTTAGAAAGCCATGAAATTCAGTACCGGGATCTCATTAATCAGGACGATTTGCCCCGTGTCATGGAGGAGGTCAATTCACTTCTTAGCAAGGAATCCGGCTCTTCATTGACTCATCAGGATTATCGGGTAAAGCATGCTAAAGGACACGACGTATGGGTATCTGACACAACGGTACTATTACGATACGAAGATGGTAAGAACCATCTTTATGGTTACCTGATTGATGTGACTGAACGTAAACAGTTGCAAATTGCGCTCGAGATGGAGCGCAATCGATTACAGCTTATTTTAGATGCGACCCGTTTAGGTACCTGGGAATGGAACCCGCAAACCGGCGTTACCATTTTTAACCAACGCTGGGCTAGTATGTTTGGCTGGGACGTCTGCGAGTTGGAAACGAATGTAGAAAGCTGGTCGAGTCGTTTGCACCCTGAAGATTACGACGACGTATGGCAGGCGATTAAGAATCACCTGGACGGAGTGACTCCTTTCTATGAAAGCCTTCATCGCATAAGGCATCGTGACGGTCATTGGGTTTATGTACTGGACAGAGGAAAGATTATAGAGCGGGACAACCAAGGCCGGGCCATTCGCTACACCGGAACGGTTACCGATGTCACAGAACAGAAAAAAGCCGAGTTGAATGCGTTAAAAGCCGCTCATGCAAAAAATGTGTTTCTGGCGAATATGTCACACGAAATTCGAACCCCTCTACACGGTATACTGGGTATCGCCTCTGTGTTGGAGTCAACAGACCTCAATCCATATCAGCAGCAATTACTGGGTACAATAAAGAACAGCGGCGACTATCTGCTGACAACGTTGAATGATGTGCTCGATTTAACTCAGGCCGAAGAAGGGCAGCTAAAAGTCAAAAGAGGTGTTCACTCGCCGGCAAAAGTGTTGGGCCATGTTATTCAGCTGTTTGAACAGCCTGTAAAAGATAAAGGTCTGGAATTTATTATCGATATTGATGCTGATATTCCGGAGCGAACATTAATGGATCGGGCTCGTATTGCCCAGGTGATCAGTAATTTAGTCAGTAACGCTTTAAAGTTTACCGAGCGAGGCTCTATAGCGATTAAAGCAAGTTGGGAAGTTGATAGCGAAAAACAAAGCGAAGGCGACCTTATCGTAAAAGTACAGGATACCGGAGTTGGTATTTATGATACTCAGCGTATTTGGCAACTTTTTGAGCAAGAGCAGGATGGGTTAAACCGTCCGGAAGGCGGCAGCGGACTGGGGCTTGCCATAGTACGTAACCTGGTGCAGTTATTAAGCGGTACTATTCAGGTGGATAGCGAACCTGAACAGGGTTCCTGCTTCACGCTTTGCATACCAATGAGCGTTCAGTCTGAAAGCGCACACCAACCAGAGCAAAATGTTTTGCCTAAGCTAACGAAAAAACAGGTGTTGGTCGTTGATGATAATAAAATCAACCAATTGATAATAAAAGAAATGCTGCTGTCACTTAACCAATATGTTGATTTGGTAAGCGATGCCCATAATGCGTTAAAGATGATGCAGGCCAGAGACTACGACGTGCTCTTTATGGATCTTCATATGCCGCATATGGATGGTATGGAAGCAACCAGAGCGTTGCGGGATATGCACATTCACCAACCTTATGTGATTGCGCTTACCGCGGACGCTTACCCTGAGACACGCACTCAGGCGTTGCGTTCTGGTATGGACGATTACGTGACAAAACCCTTTGTCAAAGCCGATATAGCCAGAGTGCTTGAACGCTTTGATATGCTGTTATCCAGAAAGCCCACTGATTAGCACCGCCAGAGTGTCTGTTGTACCATAGGCTCAGTTTCAAGCTTAATGTAAGGGATATAGAATGGATTTTAGCAGTAGCTCTCAGTATGTCGTGTCGCAAGAACTGGCGACAGCCGTTAACGCCGCCGTAACGTTAGAGAAACCTTTATTACTGAAAGGCGAGCCGGGCACAGGCAAAACTCGCCTTGCCGAGGAACTGGCAAATGCTTTAGATACCGAGTTACTGCAATGGTCAATTAAATCCACAACGAAAGCACAGCAGGGCTTGTATGAGTACGATGCTGTCTCTCGTTTACGTGATAGTCAGCTGGGCAGTGAAAAAGTACACGAGATTAGTAATTATATTCGCCCGGGTAAATTGTGGCAGGCGTTTACCGCGGAAAAGCGTCCCGTTCTGCTCATTGATGAAATCGATAAAGCGGATGTTGAGTTTCCGAATGACTTATTGCACGAGCTGGATCAAATGGCGTTTCACGTTTATGAAACCGGTGAGCAGATTAAAGCCGAGCAGCGTCCCATTGTGCTGATTACCTCGAACAATGAAAAAGCCTTGCCCGATGCGTTTTTACGCCGCTGCTTTTTCCACTACATTCAGTTTCCTGACAGCGACACATTAAAAGCCATTGTCGATGTACACTTCCCTGATTTACATCGTGATTTACTGGATACCGCGCTAGCGTTGTTTTTTGAGTTGAGAGATGTGCCCGGGCTAAAGAAAAAGCCATCGACATCGGAGTTACTGGACTGGTTATGCTTGTTATTGGTCGAAGATATTGATGCCAATGAATTGCGTAAAAGCCGTGAACAGGGCGGCTTGCTGCCTTTATCTGGTGCTTTACTCAAGCACGAACAAGATGTGGAGCGCTTAGCTGAATACGCTCGCATTCAACGGCGCTAGTTTTCGCATTATGTTTATAGATTTTTTTCAAACCCTGCGACGGCATGGGCTAAAAACCAGTATTACCGAATGGCTGGATTTACTTAGTGCCATGAAAGCCAACTTAGCGTTTGCCGATGTCGAGCAATTTTATTATTTATCGCGGCTTATTCTGGTAAAAGATGAGTCCCAGTATGACAAATTCGACCGTGCCTTCAGCGAATATGTGGATAAAGTTGCTAAAGTTGATGTGACTGAGAAAATTCCGCATGACTGGTTAGAGAATGCTTTGAAGCGCAACCTGAGCGATGAAGAAAAAAGCAAAGTTCAGCAGTTGGGCAGTCTGGATGAGCTCATGAAAACTTTTCAGGAGCGCTTAAAAGAACAGCAAAAGCGTCATCAGGGCGGCTCGAAGTGGATAGGTACAGGCGGAACTTCGCCTTTTGGAGCGTATGGTTATCACCCCGGTGGTATCCGCATTGGGCAGGACGGTAACCGTAATCGCAGTGCGGCGAAAGTATGGGACAAGCGCGAATTCCGTGACCTGGATGACAATGCCCGGCTTGAGCAGCGCGGTTTTCAGGTGGCGCTCAGAAAGCTACGTCAGTTCGCCCGCACCGGTGCCGCGACTGAACTTGATTTAAACAGCACCATTGAAGCCACTTCAAAAAAAGGTGGTCTACTTGATTTGAAGTGGCAGTCCGAGCGTCATAATGCGGTTAAAATTATTCTACTGTTAGACGTTGGCGGTTCAATGGACGACTATGTTTACCAGTGCGAGCAATTGTTCACCGCGTTAAAAAACGAGTTCAAGCATCTGGAGTTGTTTTACTTTCATAACTGCGTATATGAAGGCGTGTGGCGGGAGAATTCACGCCGGCGCGAGGAGCAAATTCCGACTAAACAGTTAATCCAGACTTACGGCGAGGACTATAAGCTGTTGTTTGTCGGCGATGCTACTATGGGGCCGTACGAGATAGCGTATCCGGGGGGCAGTGTAGAACACTGGAATGAAGAGCCCGGCGAAGCATGGATAAACCGTTTAACCCGTCACTTTGACAAAGTGGCCTGGCTTAACCCGCAGCCAGAAAAACATTGGCGTTATTATATGTCGGTTAGAATGATACATGACTTAGTGGATGGAAGAATGTACCCATTGACTCTCGAAGGGCTTGAAAGGGCGATGAGTGGATTGCGATGACACCTTTACTGCCCGCGTGCCCGGACAATCAGTTTCAATTGCTGGAAAATGCTCACCGGGCGTTGATTGAACGGGTGAGGTTAATACGTCAGGCCAGGCATCATATTGCGTTACAATACTATTTGTGGCGCCCCGACAGCAGTGGCCTTACCCTGCTTAAGGAATTACTGGATGCCGTCGAGCGTGGCGTGCGGGTCGACCTTCTGCTGGATGATTTGCACAGCAAACCTTTAGAACCTTTATTGCGAGATTTATCCTCCCGCGCTAATTTCAATATTAGGCTTTTTAATCCGTTTAAGCACAGACGCTGGCGCTGGCTAAACTGGTTAACCGACTTTAAGCGCATGAATCGGCGAATGCATAATAAATCGATGCTGGTCGATACGGAAGTGGGGATTGTTGGTGGGCGAAATGTTGGTAACGAGTATTTTGGTACACATGCGGGACAGTTGTTTTCCGATCTTGATGTAATAGCGAAAGGCAAAATCGTTAAGACGTTACTTGATGACTGGCGGCAATACTGGAACTGCACTTTATCGGTTGCGGTTAACGCAATAAGCTCGTCGGATAAACCGAGATTGTTTAACGATATTTGGAAAGGTTATCAAAAACAACCGGAACTTCGAGATTTACACCAGTTTGTTCTTTCTGACGAACACTTGACAGACACTCCCCAGAGCGACGCTGAAACCTGGTATCAGGCAACCGCAACGGTTGTCAGTGATGATCCTTTAAAGGCTCTGCCTGATAGTAAGCCGAGCCGGTTGGTGACGCAGCAGTTAACGCAAACTCTTGGCTTGGCAAAGCAATCTATTGTTTTGGTTTCTCCTTATTTTGTGCCGACGCCTACAGGTGTTAAAGAGCTGGAGAATTTGTCGGAGCAGGGAGTAAAAGTTCGCGTGCTGACTAATTCACTGGCAGTGACAGATGTTCCTGCCGTACATGCGGGCTACCAGCGACACCGACGAAGGCTGTTGTTGTCAGGTGTAAAACTGTTTGAGCTGAAACGAACCGAGGAAAAACCTTTACGCAAAGATGTGCGTCCTTATTTCAGACGCTCGGCGTCTAGCCTGCATGCTAAAACCGTGACAGTGGACAGTGAGAAAGTCTTTGTTGGATCATTTAATTTTGACCCGCGCTCTGCGCAAATTAACACAGAGTCGGGGCTTTTAATTGAGTCAGCGGAGATGGCAGAGAGAATTAACGCGATGTTTGAGCACGAACTACCGCTGCGATCGTATGAGGCTCGACTCAACCGTTTTTATAAACTGTATTGGCTGGATAAAAGTAAAATACCGGCGTTACGGCTCTATAAAGAGCCGGGAGCCGGTATTTGGCGACGGTTGGCGGTTTGGTTAACCGCCAGGTTGCCGGTTGATCATTTGTTGTAGATCTTCAACTCATTATAAGCGATTCAGTGGAACCTTCAGATAAACAGTGCCGTTATCTTCTGCCGGTGGAAGCTGTCCGGCGCGAATGTTTACCTGAATTGACGGGATAATGAGTCGGGGCATATTTAGCGTCGCGTCACGTTCTTCACGCCATTTCACAAACTGTTCTTCAGTGGCTTTGCCGCCGACATGAATGTTATTTTGCTTTTGATCCGCTATCGACGTTTTACATTGATGCTGACGTTCTTCCGGCGGGTAGTCGTGGCAAATATACACTTCGGTGGTGTCTTCCAGTTCAAATAATTTCTGAATAGAACGATAGAGGGTATTAGCACTGCCACCCGGAAAATCACATCGGGCAGTGCCAACATCGGGGTTAAAAAGTGTGTCGCCGACAAACACTTTGTTTTCATTAATTACGTAGGCGATATCTGCGGGTGTGTGTCCCGGTGTATGTATCACCCGAATTGTCATTGACCCAAGGTGAAAGGTTTCACCGTCTTGCAGAAGTTTGTCAAAATGCTCGCCGTTAGGGAGAAACTCTTTATCCAGGTTATAAACCTGCTTAAACGTTTTCTGCACTTCTGTAATGTGTTCACCAATAGCAATAGGTGCCTGAAGATGTTCTTTTAAATAAGGCGCCGAGCTTAAGTGATCAGCATGAGCGTGAGTTTCTAATAACCAAGCAACATTAAGCTTATTGTTTTTTACAAACTTGATAATACGGTTAGCACCTTCGGTATAGGTTTTCCCGGAGGCATAGTCAAAGTCGAGTACTGGATCAATAACAATGGCGTCTTTACTTTCTGAATCGTAAACTACATAGCTGAAAGTTTCGCTGTCGTTATCTAAAAACGCCTTAACCTGAATTTTCTCTACTTCTTCACTCATGGTTTTGACTCCACACGGTTGCGGCCTTCACTCTTGGCCTGGTACAGAGCTTTATCTGCAGCAACTAGTAAACTTGAATGGTCAGCATAGTCGTAGCTGCTGGCTACGCCAATACTAACGGTAATCTTCATATCTTCAACCAAGTCATCAAAGAGGGTTGTAGCAATACGTTCGCGCATTCTCTCACTGGCTTCTCTGGCAATTTCCAGTTCAGAGTTGGTAATGAGAACCGCAAATTCTTCGCCACCCCAGCGGGCAACGTAGTCTATGTCGCGTATTTCATCATTTAAGATTTCGGCCAGACGAATAAGCACTTTATCACCGATAGTATGCAAATAGCGGTCATTAACCTCTTTAAAATAATCGACATCAATAATAGCCAGGCTTAAATAGGTTCCGTCGCGGCGACAACGATTAAGTTCATGCTGCAACCGCTCATCAAAGGCTCGGCGGTTCCCCAGGTTAGTTAAGGGATCTTGTCGAGCCATGGTTTCCAGGTCGGCGGTTTTCTCTTTGACCATTTGTTCGAGTTGCAAACGGGTTCTGTTGTATTGATTAAGGCGCGCTCGAACGATAACCAGAACCAGCAGGGCAGTGATTAAAGAGGCAATAATCCAGAACCAGGGTTGCATCCAAAAATGAGCGGACTGCCGAAATGAAAAATAGTCGGGCTGACTCCACTGGCCTCCGGGGTATCTTGCTCTTACCTGAAAAACATAGTCTTTGGCCGGCAAAGTCGTGTATTCAACTGAATTGAATGAGTTTTTATCCACCCAGTCTTCGTCAAAACCTTCTAAGCGTACCTGATAATC
Source organism: Idiomarina sp. H2 (assembly GCF_004364275.1). NCBI lineage: Bacteria > Pseudomonadati > Pseudomonadota > Gammaproteobacteria > Alteromonadales > Idiomarinaceae > Idiomarina > Idiomarina sp. H2. The sequence continues at coordinate 245,316 of NZ_SNZY01000003.1, read as the reverse complement.
AATGTGTTCAGCCATAAGGTAACCGGGAGCAACAAACTCAAATACAATACGATCAGTATCTGCGCTCAACTCTTCGCCAAAAATGACCGGTTCATTGTCTGCTTTTACCGATTCAATATTGACTTCCGGAGGGAGGTTACCAATTTCGGTGATGGTATTTGGATCGACGACCGAAATACCTTTGCTTGTCGCCAGCCAGATGCGTCCATCGGAACTTTCGAGAATTGAAGGGCCGCCCGTATTAATTTGAGCACTTTCAAGACCATCAACTTCGGTATAGCGCTGAAAGTCGAGTGTGTCTGCTTGCCCGTTTAAAACCTCTGTAAATGAGTCGTGTTCCACCATGATAGGCCCCCGGCTTGAACCAAGCCAAAGGTTCCCATCGCCGTCAAAAGCAACGGACATAAAATTATCGAAAGGAAGCCCTGTGTCACGATTAAAAATTTGCCAACTATTCTTATTGATATTGTGAACAATAAGTCCACGGTCGGTTGCAAGCCAGAGGTAGTCGCCCCGTTCCGTAATATGAAAAGCGAGTTGCGCATTATTAAGGTGAGTTAAGTCAATGGGGGTTATTTGATAATTAAAACCCTCTTCTTTGGCGACAATTTCTATTTGAGCGACACCGGCGCCGGAGCTGACCCAAAGTTTTTCGTTCTTATCCAAATACAGTGCCATGACAAAGTCATTAGACAGTACATCTTCTAAAGGGATATGCTGCGATACCCAAGTGCTTTGCGTATTTTGATACAAATGGGTGACGCCATTTGGTGTGGCTAGAAAAATTCCGAGTTGCTCATCGACTGCAATTTGCCGCACTTCATTTGATTGGAGCAAGCCATCACTAGTGAAATGTCTGGTAATGTTTTCCCCATCCCAGATATAAAGACCGTCGGTGTAACTGCCAATGTAGAGTTTTTGCTCATCGTCATAAGCCAGAGACAATACGGACAAATTGCTTAATAGGGTGTCTGCAGCCAGCGGAGAGATATCGAATTCATCAATAACAGAAACTCCAACACTGGAGCCTACAATAATTGCGCCATCCTTATTTTCAGCTATTGCTCTGACGTAGTCTCCTGTAAGGCCATTTTTAGTCGTATAAGAGGCAAATAAGGAGTCTCTGAACTGCACTAGACCGCCGTGTGTTGCTACCCAAAAGCTGCCTTCTTTGTCTTGAATAATGTCGAGTACGTGGTTATTAGGTAAGCCCTGTTTAGTGCTAAGTCTTTCGATACCCGATTGATTTATTCTTAGCAGTCCATCCTGATAGGTTCCTAACCAAATTTGGTCGTCGGCAGTCTGGAAAATAGTGCTTATTCTGCTGTCAATTTCAGGTTTAAAAGGTTCAAACTCGGTATCATTAACCTGTTTATAAAGGCCTTTCTCTGTACCGACGAGTAAACGGTTATCGTTTAACTCGAATAAAGTGATGATAACGTCCTCTGGAATCGTTGTTATATCGATAAACTTCGATTTACCCGCCTTTTTAACCTGCAAACCTTTATTCGTTGCGGCCCATAGGTTTCCATCGGAATCAACAAAAGAGTCAAAAATGAACATGGAATCTAAACCATGTTCGGTGGTGAACTGAGCAATACGTTCATTATTTTTATAAACAAGTATGCCAAGCGTTGAGGTGGAGACCCAGAGATTACAGTTTCTATCAATGGCTAAATCGTTGACAAAAGGAGGAGCTGACTGAAGCGTTTGCCAGTGGCCATCATAAAAACGGGCAATACCGCCGCGGTTACCGGCAACATAAACGCTGCCATCGCAAGGGCTATAGGCTAAGGTGTACATACCTATATCGGGTAATCCGGTCTCGCGTAAATTATCATAGATGTCAAAACGACGGCCGTTAAAGCGGGTCGGCCCCTGCCAGGTAGCAAACCATAAATAGCCTTTATCATCTTGAATAATTTCGTTGATAGAGTTGTGAGGCAAACCATCGCGGGTTTCCCAGTGTCGAATCAAATAGTCGCTCAGTGGACGTATTTCATTTTCTGCACTATTTTCATCAACAAAAGCTGCCGCCACTGATACCTTCAGAGACAGAAACAGGGTAACCAGCAGTAAGGAAAATTGATACTTCATAGGTCTTCAATTATTGAACAGCATTTTTGAATGGTATGTTGTCCCTGACTGGGTTGCAATAACTCAAAAGGACTACAATCTAAAAAATGAATTGATGAGTACTTTAGTGTGATAAATCAAATGAAAGGAGCAACAAATGACCAAAGCCTATGCCGCACAATCGGAAACTTCTGAGTTAGCGCCTCACCCAATAGAACGTCGTGAGTTGCGTAGCGACGATGTTGCTATTGATATCACTTACTGTGGCGTATGCCATACCGATATTCATTATGCAGAGAACGACTGGGGTGGAACCATTTACCCGGTTGTGCCGGGGCACGAGATTATCGGCAAAGTCACGGCTGTCGGTGACAACGTGAAGGGGTTTAAAGTAGGAGACTCGGTTGGAGTTGGCTGCATGGTCGATTCCTGTCGCGAGTGCTCTTCATGTGAGCAGGGGCTGGAGCAGTACTGTCTGAATGGAATGGTTCCAACCTACAACGGTGAAGATCTACATGATAAAAGCGTAACTTACGGCGGCTACTCAGAAAAAATAGTGGTCAGTGACCGTTTTGTTGTGCGAGTGCCGGAAAAACTCGACCCAGCAAAAGCGGCACCGTTATTGTGTGCGGGCATTACCACTTACTCTCCACTGCGTCACTTTGGTGTAAAAGAAGGGCATAAAGTGGGCGTTATTGGCATGGGTGGCCTGGGTCACATGGGCGTCAAGTTCGCCAAAGCCATGGGTGCCGAAGTCACTATCTTCACCCGTTCGGAAAGCAAAGTTGCTGAAGCAAAACGGCAGGGCGCAGACAATGTCATCATCTCAACCGACGATGAGCAAATGGAAGCGGCCGCTGAGACTTTTGATTTCTTGTTGGATACCGTACCGGTGCAACATGATTTAAACCCTTATATTAACTGTCTTAAAGTTGATGGCACTCATATTCTGGTCGGTTTACTGGAACCTGTAGACCCAGCGTTGCAAGCCGGAGCTCTGGTCATGAAACGCCGGGTGTTGGCAGGATCTTTAATTGGCGGTATTCCTGAAACTCAGGAGATGCTGGATTTTTGTGCGGAGCACAACATTCACTGTGACGTGGAAATGCTTGATATCCAGAATATTAATGAAGCCTTTGTGCGGATGAAAAAAGGTGATGTTAAATACCGTTTCGTTATTGATATGGACACGTTAAAACAGTCTTAAATCGCAAATGAATTGACCACGCTTTATTGGGCGTGGTCTAATTCAGGCCGAGAAGAGGTGCGTACATCAGGGACTTTTGAGCTTAGGCCGCCAAAGCCAGAGTTAAGTCGAAAGAGAGGGGATGTCACGCCGAGGTAATATTGTCATTTTGGCGCAATGTTGCCGGTTGCAGGGTTTGAACACCCGCAACTGTCACCTTTAAGGTGGAGAGCTTCTGGTGTTTGCATCCCCTTTAGTGGCTAAATCCAGCTACTGTTATTTTTTTTCTGCAAAGCCTAAGTTCTCCGAACACTTTTGTTGTCTTGTTCGGGAGAAAACTGTGACTTTTACCGTTGCAAAGTTCGGAGGTACAAGCGTCGCTGATTACGCTTCAATGCTCCGTTGTGCTGAAATTATTCAAAGTAATTCATCTATCCGTCTGGTAGTTGTTAGTGCCTGTGCGGGTGTGACTAATCGATTAGTCGCGATAGCAGACCTGCAGGGAAGGCAGATAGAAAAGCTATTAAATGAGATATACGAGATTCATTTCGCTATTCAGGAAAGGCTCAAAAATGCCAGCCAGGTGCAAAAATCATTAGAGCAACTGCACCATAAACTCGCGCTTCATTGCCAAAAAACTACAGAAGACCAAGCTTCATGGCGAGATGAGTTGCTGAGCTTCGGTGAACGATGCTCCAGTCTGCTATTTTCCTCATTACTTGTTGAGCAGGGGCTGTGTTCCAGTACTCTTGATGCTCGGCAGCTACTTAAAACCAACAGTGATTTTGGTCGTGCTCAGCCAGATGAAGTGACTACAAAATCTCATTGTCTGGAGCAGAAACAAAAGCTTGAGTCCGGATGTGTGCGGGTAACTCAGGGATTTATTGGTTCTGATGAAAATAACCAGACAACGACTCTGGGCCGCGGTGGAAGTGACTACAGTGCGGCGCTTTTAGCGGCAGGCTTTAATGCAACGGATTTACAAATTTGGACCGATGTTGCGGGCATTTATACTACCGATCCCCGAATCTGCCCCAGTGCACGTGCTATAGCGGAAATGAGCTTTTCTGAAGCAGCGGAGCTGGCCACCTTTGGGGCAAAAATATTGCACCCATCAAGCCTGGCTCCGGCAATAAAAAACGACATTCGCGTATTTATCGGTAACAGTCAGGATGCGCTTTCTGGTGGGACCTATATTTCTGCCAGTCCGACAAGCCGGCCCGATGTTCGCGCTATTGCGCTGCGCCGTGACCAGACTTTAGTGACTGTTCATAGCCTGAATATGTTGCATGCAAGCGGCTTCCTCGCAAGGCTTTTTGAAATACTGGCTCGGTATAACGTGAGTGTTGATTTGGTTACCACCTCAGAAGTTAGCATTGCGTTAACTCTGGATGAAGGCGGCAGTGCAGCGAATGGGCAGGCTTTATTACCGGCAGCAGCCCTGGAAGAACTGGAGCAATTTTGTCGGGTTGAAGTGGAAACAGGTCTATCTCTTGTTGCTATTATTGGTAACGGTATTGGGCGAGATGCACACATTAGTCAGCTGACTTTTAACACCGTTAATGATTATGCGGTGAGGCTAATATGTCAGGGAGCCAGCGAACATAACTTATGCTTTCTTGTCGCAGACAATGAAGGCGAGAATGTGATTCGCACTTTGCACGACAGAATATTGCGTTAATAATGTGTAAATAATTGTCTATTTATTGTAAATATAAACTACAGTTAAAGAGATTCTGGCAACCAAATTCAGGTGACTATTATGAAACAACTGACATCGAAAACTCTGGCAATTACATCGGCTCTTTCCGTCGCTTCAGCAATGAGTATAGGGGCTGCTCAGGCAAATCCCTTTGAAGCCACCGAACTGTCGTCTGGCTACGAAATGTCTCAACCACAGGAAATGAAGTGCGGCGAAGGCAAATGTGGCGAGGAGAAGAAAGAAAAATCTGAAGAGATGAAAGATAAAAGAGATATGAAAGACAAAGCTAAGGAAGGCAAGTGTGGAGAAGGCAAATGCGGCGAAGGAAAGCGTGGTGACGAAATGAAACATGAAAAGTCTGAGAAAAAAGGTGAAAAGTCAGAAGAAGGTAAATGTGGCGCCTAATCGCTTAATGTTACTTTCGTTCTAAGGACGAAACTGACTATAATGCTCGCTTTCTATTTGAGCAGAATGAAGGCGAGCTTTTTTAATGGATTTCTTACAATCGATCATCCTGGGTATTATCCAGGGAATAACCGAATTTCTTCCAATATCCAGCTCTGCTCACTTAATTTTAATGCCTATACTTACCGGCTGGGACGATCAGGGTGTCGGCTTTGATCTTGCGGTTCACGTCGGTACTTTACTCGCCGTAATTCTGTATTTTCGCAAAGATGTCAGTGAACTCTTTGTCGACGGGCTTCGTTCGATTGTTGCACGCCAGCATGTTGGACAAAGCCGATTGGGCTGGGCCGTTGTTGTCGGAACTATACCTGCCTGCATTGCCGGAATACTGTTGCTGGATTACATAGATACTGCGCTAAGGGCTGTAGGAGTTATCATAACCACTACGGTTGTGTTTGCTCTACTTTTGGCCGTTGCAGATAGATTCGCCCGGGGCAGCAGAACTTTGCAGGATATTGGTTTCAAAGACGCTATTATTGTTGGTCTTGCTCAGGCTGTAGCGCTTATTCCGGGAACCTCTCGCTCTGGAGCAACCATAACCGCAGGGTTGTTTTTAGGTCTAAATCGGGAATCAGCTTCAAAGTTTTCATTTTTTATGGCCATTCCAATTACGGCGGCGGCGGCTTTGGTAAAGTTATTAACCATAGCTTCAGAGTCTATAGCCGTAGATTGGTTAGGTTTTTTAGTTGGCGGTATTGTGTCTTTTTTAACCGCGATTACGGCTATTCACTTTTTCCTTAAGTGGCTTAATGCGTTTGGTATGTGGCCTTATGTTATCTACCGGCTGGTGCTGGCGGTTGTGTTGTATTTTCTATTTTTCTGAGTCGATAATTTATGTACGAAAACCTCAAAAAGCAGTTATTTCGGCTTAAAAGCAACAAAACATTTGAAGCGTTAGTGGTCGCCGTAATCATTATATCGGCGTTGGAAATTGGAGCAAAAACCTACGAATTACCGGCTTTTGCTAATAGCCTGACGTACGGTTTAGATCTCTTTATCACGCTGTTCTTCTTAATTGAGATTAGCATTCGCTTCATCGCTGAAGACAATAAGAAAGCGTTTTTCAAAGACGGTTGGAATGTGTTTGATACTCTGGTTGTAATCATGAGTCTCATACCTATAAATGATTCTGAACTGGCTCTGCTGGCGCGATTGGTTCGGATATTCCGGGTACTGAGGATGATATCAATTATTCCGGAGCTGCGAACCTTAATAAACTCCTTGCTCAAAGCGCTTCCGCAGATGGGATATGTCGTCCTGCTGATGTTTATTATCTTTTATATCTATGCGGCTGTTGGCAGTTACTTATTCGCCGATATCAATCCGTTCTTATGGGACAACATCGCCACTTCAATGCTCACGCTGTTCAGGGTGATGACTTTTGAGGACTGGACAGACATTCAGTACGAAACCATGGAAGTGTACGGCTGGAGCTGGATTTACTATATGACCTTTATTTTCCTGACCGCTTTTGCGTTCTTGAATATGGTTATTGGTATTGTGATTAACGTCATGGATAAAGAGAGCCGGAAAATTGAACTTACTGAGGACGGCTTGGGTGAGGGCTTCGTGGACAAAGAACCTACTATAAGCGATCTGCAACAGGAAATTCGCGAATTGAAACAACTGATCGTGGCTCAGCAAGATGTCGAAAGAAAGTAAAAGCTTATACAGCGCAAAACTTCTTATTAACGATATTCCTGTTACGGTTAAAAGTAAGCGCATAAAAAATATGTATTTAAGGGTGCGTGCGCCTTCAGGCGATGTTGAAGTCTCAGCTCCTAAGCAGTGCTCGCTAAATGAAATTGAACGCTGGCTGTTTGAACGCCATGACTGGCTGATAAAGCAACGCCAACGAATTGCTAAACAACCAAGCCGGCCAGAACTTCAGTTTGTATCAGGAGAGGAACACAAGCTTTGGGGTAAAAGTCACACACTGGATGTTGCAGTTAAAAAGCGCGGAGCCTCAGTGAAATGTGAGGGTGAGCAGTTACAACTGGTTTCTCTGCCACATTACAATGCTGATAAACGTAAAAAGATTATGGATCGCTGGTATCGTGAGCAAATTACCCGGGAAGTTGAAGCTTTACTGGATATCTGGCAACCGCGAATGGGAGCATATAGTAATAGCTTTGGCATCAGGGCAATGAAAACCCGTTGGGGTAGCTGCAACATACGCAGCAAAAAAATATGGCTAAATTTAGAACTGGTTAAAAAACCGGTCGAATGCCTGGAATACGTGCTAGTTCACGAACTTACACACCTGTTTGAGCGTTATCACAACGCGCGCTTCTACGCCTTGATGGATGAATTTCTCCCGGACTGGCGTGACCGAAAGAAGCTGACCAACCAGTTTATCTAAGCTCTTCACCTATTTGATAGTTATGAACCATTGCAGGTGTCTTAGCCGTACTGTGAAGGGATAGATGAGCGTGGTGCAAAAGCTCTAATTGAAAAAATAGGAGATTAGCGGTGCAATATTTACATACGATGGTACGTGTACATGATTTGGAACAATCTTTAAATTTCTATTGTGATTTACTCGGCTTGCAGGAAGTCAGCCGCAAGGACGTGGAAAAAGGGCGTTTCACCCTGGTTTTTTTAGCAGCACCAGACGATATTGAAAGAGCGAAGAAAGATCAGGCTCCCATGCTGGAACTTACCTATAACTGGGATCCGCAAACTTACCGCGGTGGTCGTAACTTTGGCCATTTAGCCTTTCGGGTTGAGAATATTTACGAGCTTTGCCAAAAGCTGATGGATAACGGTGTCATTATCAACCGGCCACCGCGAGACGGTCATATGGCGTTTGTACGTTCACCGGACAATATCTCCATTGAGCTATTACAGAAGGGTGATAGCTTGCCGCCGGAAGAGCCGTGGACATCCATGGAAAACATTGGCGAATGGTAATTAAAGGGCAGATCCTCTATAATCTGCGCCACAAAACTATGTAAGTAAATGAAGCAATTTTTACTTTGGTCCAATAAATAGGAATGACTATGTCGACTGATAAAGCAAAGATTATTTATACTGAAACGGACGAGGCCCCGCGCCTTGCTACCTATTCGTTTCTGCCTTTTATTGAAGCATTTACTAAAGCTGCAGGTGTTTCAGTTGAGACTCGTGATATTTCTTTGGCTGGTCGTATTATTTCGCAGTTTCCAGAGTACCTGACCGAAGAACAACGTCAGTCAGATGCTTTAGCTGAACTGGGCGAAATGGCGAAAACCGCAGAAGCCAATATTATTAAGCTGCCAAACATCAGCGCGTCTATTCCGCAAATGACAGCCTGTATTAAAGAACTGCAAAAACAGGGCTATAAACTGCCGGATTACCCGTTTGACCCGCAAACCGACGAAGAGAAAGACGTTCGTTCACGTTACGACAAAGTGAAAGGCAGTGCGGTTAACCCGGTATTACGTGAAGGTAACTCTGATCGTCGCGCACCAAGCGCTGTAAAAAATTACGCGAAGAAGCACCCGCACCGTATGGGTGAGTGGTCTAAGGACTCCAAATCACACGTTGCTCACATGAATGAAGGTGATTTTTACGGTAGCGAAAAGTCTGTGACGTCTGCCAGCGAAGATACCTTCAAGATTGTTTTTGAAAGTAATGGTGAGCAAAAAGTACTGAAAGAATCTGTACCAGTATTGGCTGGTGAAGTAGTTGACGCGGCGACTATGAGCAAAAAGCAACTACAGGCCTTCTTTGAAAAAGAAACGGTAGCGGCAAAAGAGCAGGGCGTATTGCTGTCATTGCATTTGAAAGCCACCATGATGAAAGTTTCTGATCCAATCATGTTTGGTCATGCGGTACGTGTTTTTTATAAAGATGTTTTAGAAAAACACGCCGATTTAATGAAAGAGATTGAGTTTGACCCAAGCAACGGTATTGGTGACCTTTATGGCAAGCTGGACAAACTGACAGCAGAGCAGCGCGATGCTATTGAAGCAGACATGAACGCGGTTTACGCTAAGCAGCCTGAACTGGCTATGGTCAACTCGCATAAAGGCATCACTAACCTGCACGTTCCAAGCGACATTATTATCGACGCATCTATGCCGGCGATGATCCGTGACTCTGGTAAAATGTGGGATACCAACGATAGCCAGCAAGACGCAAAAGCAATGATCCCGGATCGTAGCTACGCTGGCGTTTATCAGGAAACCATCGACTTCTGTCGTGAAAACGGTGCCTTTGATCCGGCAACTATGGGCACAGTGCCTAACGTTGGCTTAATGGCGCAAAAAGCAGAAGAGTATGGTTCGCACGATAAGACCTTTGAAATTCCAGCCGACGGAGTCGTGAAAGTTTTCAATAAAGCCGGTGATGTCGTTTTCGAACACAAAGTAGAAGAAGGTGATATCTGGCGCATGTGTCAGGTGAAAGACGCACCTATCCGCGACTGGGTTAAGCTGGCGGTTAACCGTTCACGCTTAAGCGGTATGCCGGCGGTATTCTGGTTAGACAGCAACCGTGCTCACGATGCTCAATTGATTAAGAAAGTGGAAGAGTACTTAAAAGAGCACGACACTGACGGTCTGGACATTCAGATTATGGCACCGGTTGAAGCGACTCGCCACACGTTACAGCGTGTGAAAGAAGGCAAAGACACCATTTCTGTTACCGGTAACGTATTGCGTGACTACCTGACTGACTTGTTCCCAATTCTGGAACTGGGCACCTCAGCGAAAATGCTGTCAATTGTTCCGTTAATGAACGGCGGTGGTTTGTTTGAAACCGGTGCCGGCGGTTCAGCGCCTAAACACGTACAGCAGTTTGTTGAAGAGAACCACTTACGCTGGGACTCTTTAGGTGAATTTTTGGCGTTAGCGGCTTCTCTCGAGCACTTAAGCCGTACTTTTGATAACAAACGTGCTTTAGTGTTGGCCGACAGCTTAGATCTGGCAACAGCTAAGTTCCTGGAAGAAAACAAATCGCCATCGCGTAAAGTTGGCGAAATTGATAACCGTGGTTCACACTTCTACCTGGCTATGTACTGGGCAGAAGCACTGGCTAACCAGAACGAAGATGCCGAGCTGAAAGAACGTTTCAGTAAGTTGTTTGAAAAACTGTCTGGTAACGAGCAGGCGATTATCAATGAGCTGAACGAAATTCAGGGCGTTAAAGTGGACATTGGTGGTTACTATCAGCCAAACACAGATAAAGTATCTGCAGCAATGCGTCCATGTTCAGTACTAAATGAAACACTTAGCAGCTTATAATTTACATAGTGTAAGCTAAGCTCTAACTATAAGAAGCAGGCTGCGGCCTGCTTTTTTTATATCTGTATTTTTTGTCTGTACATTAGTACATTCTGAAACAAGGTTTTTATTAACAAAGGTCTGGAGTAACGATTTTGGCAACTGGCAACTACCTAATTAATTTATACGAACGCTGCTTAAAACTGCCTTTTGGGCGTAAGATTTTCTCTGCAATGTTTGCCCGAAAAGCTCCTTACTTTAAAACAATTAAGCCGCTTATTACCGAATTAAAACCGAACTTCTGCCAGCTGACGTTTAAGAAGCGAAAGGCTGTACAGAACCACATTGGCACTGTGCACGCTATTGCTGTGTGCAACGGCATGGAAATGGCGATGGGGGCATTAGCCGAGGCGTCGATTCCTAAACATCTGCGTTGGTTACCGAAAGGCATGAATGTGCAGTATCTGGCGAAAACTGACAGCGATGTGACCATAGAAGCAGTCAGCTCAGAGTCAACCTGGCAACCGGGCGATCAGCCTATATCCGTAGAAGCCAAGCGTAGCGACGGCACGGTTGTAGCCGCCGGGCACATTACTATTTATGTTTCAGAAAAGCCTAATCGATAAGATGAAAGGACTGTTGTCTGCCGTTTAAGTAGCTAACTCCGTCACCATCAAAAAATGCATCCTCTTCCAGCATGATGGTGACGGCTTTATCCTTGAATGTGGTTTTGTTATTTAGTTCTATAGAATAAGCCGTATTAGAAAATAACGGGTATTCTCCTCCACCTGGTATTGCGTGCTGTTTGTCCCACATACCAATGGTTGGCCCTGATCCATGGCCGTAATAACCAATAGGGTGAGTATAAATCATGGGCTCCAGACCTTCGCTTCTCGCTTCTTCTAATGCGGCGAGCAAAATGTCATTGCCTGAACGTGTCTCTTCAAACTGTTTGGTCAAAATATCCTGTAGCTGATTAGCATTGATTAGTGCTTGTTTTAGGGCTTCAGGAGCGTCTGACTCACCTTCTTTTAAAACATAGGCATGTTGCTGAGTATCGGTATTTAAGCGCAGGTAGGTAATGCCAAAGTCCACGTGCAATAAGTCGCCCGGTTGTATGACGATTCCGGTTGAACGCGGATGCCCGGGTTGAGGGTCATCGATACGCTGCACACTCACGGAAGGATGGAACCAAACGGGCAGGTTCTCTTGTGCAGCACGCTCACGGAACCACCATTGAAGGTCTTCTGTGGTGGTCTCACCAACCGAGATTACTTTGTTTGAAAACCCCTCGGCGATAATCTGGTGCGCAAGCTTAACGGCATTACGATAATAGGGCAGTTCTGCTTCTATCCGTTTTTCAAGCCAGGAGACGGCGAGCGGTTCAGCACTGACAATTTTATTTTTTAAATTGTCGGGTAAAGCGGCCATGAAAAGCTCTTTATCCGTTGCTGTAATCCCGTCGGCCTGAGCGAAGTCTTTCGATTGACTAATTGCAATAGAACCGGGGTTACGCTCGGTAATGACTTCCGTCAGGCGTTGCCATTGATTAGGTTGTTGCTCTGGGTTCCAGGCGCTTTTAAACACCTCACCAACGTTATAACGAGCTATTGCTAAGGTTTCCAGATTCTCACCATTGCCCGGGTTATGGATAACTAAGATGGTTCTTCGTCTTGCAGATAACCAGTCGCTGGGCAGAAAGGTTTTAAGAATTGGATCTTCGTTGTACTCGCGACTTATTAATACCCACATATCAATGTCAGCTTGTCGCATCAGATCCGGAAGCAGTTGCTGCACACGTTGCTGAAGAAGGTCATCAACAACTGCTGCACGTTGTTTAAGAGGTAGGGGGCTTATATTTTTTGCAAGCACGTTAGCGGAAAAGATAGTGCTGCAAGTTAGGCTGGTCAGGAGGATGATTTGTTTTAGCATAAGTGCTACCGATATTAAAAAAGGGACCCGAAGGTCCCTTTCTAGCAGTTTTTCACAAAGAAGTGAATTATGGTTTTCCGACAGGCTCGTTAGCGTCGATTACGGCACCCGGGTGCTCGTCTTCACCATCGTCCGGAGCCAGTTTCTCCCATTTACGAGTAAACAGAGCCAGCACGAACACAACCGCACCAACGCTGATACCAAATAAGAAAATGGTCCAGTAAAGCTCAGGCATGGCCTGTGGGTCGTCTGGGTTAAGACCACCCGCGATTCGGCCTGCAACAACGTTACCGATTGAGTAGGTCAATACGAAGATACCCATCATTTGGCCTGCCATACGTTTTGGCGACAATTTACTGACCGCACTTAGTGCGACCGGGCTTAAGCAAAGCTCACCTACAGTATGGATAAAGTAAACCGCAACTAACCAGTATGGAGCTACTTTCATGCCACTTGCCGCTGCTTGCGACGCAAAGAACATGACAATAAAACCTGTTGCCATAATGATAAGACCAATCGCACTTTTGAAGCCATAGGATGGATTAATCATGCGCTTGCTAAGATTAATCCAAAGTGCTGCGAAGAAGGGTGACAAGGCAACCAAAAAGAAAGAGTTTAGTGACTGAAACCAGGTAGTTGGAATTTGAAAGTCGCCAACCATACGGTCAGTTAGGTCTCGCGCAAACAAGTTGAATGAAGAACCTGCTTGTTCGAAGCCTGCCCAGAACATGGTTGAGGCAATACAGACTAAGAATAAGGCGCCCAGCCGTTTCATTTCATCCCGGGTTAACTTACCGAAAAGGAAAACCGATAGGTAAAATAGGAAAAAGATGACGGTGAAGATAATGGAAACGCTTTCAGCAGCAGCGACCGGATTAATACTGACATCGCCATTTAGCGCCAGAAAAGTGTAAACAGCCAAACTTGCCAGTAAAAGCCAGATGATTCCCCAACTGCGCTTTGCCGCTTTCGGGCCTAAAGGCTTCGGTGGTTTTTCACCAACGCCCTTCAGTTTAGGTAGAGTTAGTCTGTACTGAATAAGACCAAATGCCATACCAACAGCCGCTGCGCCGAAGCCCCAGTGGTAACCAGCATTTTCCATAAGATAACCAGTAACGATGTAACCGATGATCGAACCGATGTTAATACCCATATAATAAAGGGTATAACCACCGTCGCGACGGTCATCGTCGGAGCTATATAACTGGCCAACCATGGCGGTGATGTTTGGCTTTAATAAACCTGTGCCAAGTACCACCAAAATCATACCAATGAAGAAACCAGCTTTACTTGGTATGGCTAAGACTATGTGGCCAAGCATAATAATGATGCCGCCGTACCAGGTGGCGCGCTGTCCGCCTAATAATCGGTCAGCTATCCAACCGCCAGGTAGACCCATAAAGTATACGGCACCGGTGTACAAACCGTAGATGGCTGTTGCAGAGGCGACGGTGAATGCTATACCGCCTTCTTGTAAGCTTGCGGTCATAAAAAGAACCAGCAATGCGCGCATACCGTAGTAACTCATGCGCTCCCACATTTCGGTAAAAAACAGGGTTTGTAAGCCCCCTGGTTGTCCGAAAAAACTTGCGTCTTTGTCGACTATTTTTGTTGGATCCATTGTTATTATCCGTTTAGTTATTGAAACTTTGGTCCTGTTCGACTTTGGTATAAGTCAAAAAAAGTGGCGTTACTTTACTAGCGACCGCCGTGAAATAAAACCGAAAACGATGAAATACTCAATTTTTAGGATGTTTATCTCCGGGTATACCCTTGCGCAACTCCACTGGTTCCGGCTTTTTGCGGTTAGATCGTATTTTAAGATTGAGCATTTCAACTGCAAGAGAGAACGCCATAGCGAAATAGACATAGCCTTTAGGTACGTGAAATCCGAATCCTTCGCCAACTAAGGTCATGCCTATTAAAATTAAAAAGCTAAGAGCCAACATTTTAATGGTCGGGTGTTTGTCGACAAAATCGCTGACCGATTTTGCTGCCACCAACATGACACCTACCGAAATAATTACGGCAATGACCATAACACTTAACTGTTCAGCCAGGCCAACAGCTGTAATGACTGAATCCAGCGAAAAAACAACATCCAGAATGGCTATCTGTATAAGAATGCCGATAAAAGAAGCGGCGACAGGGGATTTTTCTGTTTGCGAATCACCTTCCAGTGCATGGTGAATTTCTAAAGTGCTTTTTCCAAGAAGAAATAAACCACCTAACAGCAAGATTAGATCGCGCCCTGAAATTTCCTCTGCAAAGATACTGAATAGCGGATCGGTAAGAGTCATTACCCAGGTTAGAGAAAAGAGCAGGAGTAACCGCGTGCCCATAGCCAGACCTAAGCCTATGGTGCGGGCTTTGTCTCGTTGATGCTCAGGTAGGCGCCCAACTAAAATGGAAATAAAAATGATGTTATCAATACCCAGCACAATTTCTAACGCGGTTAAGGTTGCCAGCGCAATCCAGGCTTCTGGCATGGTAATCCATTCGAACATGTTGATCTCTGTAGTCCTGACAAAGTGATAGTTGCTATATTGAAAGGTATTAGTGATAAAAACAATCGATTTTAGATTGTCGACAATTTAATTTAGTCCGCCTTGCAAATATCGGTTTTTTCGTGGAAAATAGCTAAATCAATAATTACTGTCGACAATTAATGCAAATAGTCAGCCCTTTAGAACGTTCCGCCATTACTTCATCAGATCGCGTTTTGTTTGAAATACAGCGCGCTATTGTCGAAGGAGATATTGCGGCGGGTTGCAAAATTAGCGAACCGGAGCTTGCCCGGCGTTTCAATGTCAGCAGAGCGCCATTGCGTGAAGCTTTAGCCAGACTTGAGCGTTGCCATCTTATTGAACGAATTCCGAATGCGGGTGCCAGAGTGGTTACCCTGTCTCTGGAAGGATTAATTTCGTTATATCAAATACGGGAAGAGCTTGAAGGCCTGGCCTGTCGTTTAGCGGCAGAGCAAATGCCCGACAATGAAATTGACGAGTTAAGGCAGCTTTTAGATAAGCATCTGCAAACTCAGCGGGTTCGTGAAGGTGAGAGTTACTATCAGGAAGCCGGTGATTTAGATTTTCACTATCGCATTATACTCGGCAGTAAAAATCAGTATTTAATTAATATGCTTTGCGACGAACTCTACTATCTTGTCCGTATGTATCGAGTACAGATGGGTATGAATGGCCCGAGAGTTTCGCGCGCCTTCGATGAACATAAAGCCATTATTAATGCTATTGCTAATCGCGATGGTGAATTGGCCGATCTGCTAATGCGCCGCCATATTGGCGCGTCTCGTAAAAACATTGAATTACGGTTACAAACAGAAAAGGAAACATCATGACTCATATGACAAGCCCGGGTGCTAAGTTGCGCCAAGCTATTGCCGACGAAAATCCTTTACAGATTGTTGGCACCATTAACGCCTACACAGCAATGATGGCAGAAAAGGTTGGGCACAAAGCGCTATACCTGTCTGGTGCTGGGGTAGCGAATGCGTCTTTCGGTTTACCTGACTTAGGCATGACCTCGTTAAATGATGTTTGTGAAGACATTCGCCGTATTACCGCAGCAACCGATCTCCCTCTGTTAGTTGATGCTGACACAGGCTGGGGCGGCGCTTTTAATATTGCCCGTACCGTTCAGGAAATGACACGTGCCGGTGCAGCCGGAATGCATATTGAAGACCAGGTGGCTCAAAAGCGCTGTGGCCACCGCCCAAATAAAGAAATTGTGACGCAAGAAGAGATGGTTGACCGAGTGAAAGCAGCCGTAGATGCACGTATTGACGACCAGTTCCTTATTATGGCGCGTACTGATGCACTACAACAACAAGGTCTGGAGGCCGCTATTGAACGTGCACAGGCTTGTGTGGATGCCGGCGCTGATGCCATTTTTGCAGAAGCTGTTCATACGCTTGATCAATATAAAGCCTTCACCGAAGCCTTGAATGTACCGGTTCTGGCCAATATCACTGAATTTGGCGCTACGCCATTGTTTAATAAACAGGAATTAGCTGACGTTGGGGTGGAAATTGTTCTTTACCCTTTAAGTGCTTTCCGGGCAATGAACAAAGCCGCACTTAACGTCTACAATAGTATTTTAGAGAACGGCGATCAGAAAGCCGTCATTGATGACATGCAGACTCGCGCAGAGTTGTATGACTTTTTGAACTATCACGATTTTGAAGAAAAACTCGATCAATTATTTAAAAAGTAGCCTGACATTTATGTCAGGTGAGATATCGTTCCTGACGTAAACGTCAGGCTACGAGCGATGGCAGATATCAAATACAAAAATTAAGAAGGGAACAACATTATGGCAGAGAAGAAACTAAGTGGCGCAGGTTTGCGCGGACAGTCAGCCGGCGAGACGGCACTATGTACTGTTGGTAAAAGCGGTTCAGGTTTAACCTACCGTGGCTATGACATTTCTGAACTGGCGGAAAAAGTCAGTTTTGAAGAAGTGGCTTACCTTTTAGCGAAAGGCGAGTTGCCGAATAAGCAACAGCTAACAGACTACAAAAAGCGCTTGAAGTCACTGCGTACTTTACCTCAGGAAGTTAAAGACGTACTTGAGCGTATTCCAAAATCAGCGCATCCAATGGATGTTATGCGTACCGGTTGTTCTATGCTGGGTAACCTGGAAACGGAAGAAAGCTTTGATGAAGCTGACGATCACATCGAACGTCTGCTGGCGACTTTCCCGGGTATCGTACTGTACTGGTACCGCTATACTCACGACGGCGTGCGTATTGATACCGATTCTGAAGAAGAGTCTATCGGTGCACACTTCCTGCGCTTGTTACACGACAAAGCACCTTCAGAGCTGCACGCAGCAGTAATGAACACTTCGTTAATTCTGTATGCTGAGCATGAGTTTAACGCATCAACCTTTACGGCTCGTGTTTGTGCTTCAACCTTGTCAGATATTCACTCTTGTGTGACCGGTGCCATTGGTTCATTACGCGGGCCACTTCATGGTGGTGCAAACGAAGCGGCAATGGAGCTGATTGAGGGCATGAAAGACGCTGACGATGCCGAGCAGAAACTGAAAGGCATGCTGGAACGCAAAGAGAAAATCATGGGTTTTGGTCATGCCATTTACCGTGATTTTGATCCGCGTAACGACGTGATTAAAGCCTGGTCTAAGAAGCTATCTGAAGAAGTGGGTGATAGCCGCTTGTACGACGTGTCTGTGCGTTGTGAAAAAGTCATGTGGGACGAGAAGAAATTGTTCCCGAATGCGGATTTCTTCCATGCATCGGCTTATCACTACATGGGTATTCCAACCAAATTGTTTACACCAATCTTTGTTATGTCGCGTGTGACCGGCTGGACCGCTCATGTGAAAGAGCAGCGTGCAAACAACCGTATTATCCGCCCAAGTGCCGATTATACAGGCCCAGAGCCGCGTAAAGTTCCGGCTTTAGAAGAGCGTTAATCTGTTCTTCGACTGATAAATAGTACAGGAGCAGTCATCTACTGCTCCTTTTTTCGTTTAACCATGACGATAAGTGGTAACTCATGACTTCATACCGTAAAAAACTCGCTGGTACTACGCTCGAGTACTTTGATACTCAAGCCGCTGTAGATGCGATTGAACCGGGTGCCTATGCGCGCCTGCCTTATACTTCCCGTGTATTAGCTGAAAACTTAGTCCGTCGCTGCCCGGCGGATATTCTGACGCAATCGTTAGAACAGTTGATTTACCGCAAAAAAGAACACGATTTCCCATGGTTCCCGGCACGCGTTGTCTGTCATGATATTTTAGGTCAGACAGCCTTAGTGGATTTAGCCGGATTGCGTGACGCCATTGCTGAAAAAGGCGGGGACCCCGCCAAAGTGAACCCTGTGGTACCAACCCAGTTGATTGTTGATCATTCACTGGCCGTTGAGCATGCAGGTTTTGATAAAGACGCTTTTGAAAAAAACCGGGCTATTGAAGACCGTCGTAACGATGACCGTTTTCACTTTATTAACTGGACCAAAACGGCGTTTAAAAACGTTGATGTCATTCCTCCCGGCAACGGCATTATGCACCAGATCAACCTGGAGAAAATGTCCCCGGTAGTTCAGGTACGCGACAATGTCGCTTTTGTCGATACCTGTGTAGGTACTGACAGCCATACGCCAATGGTTGATGCCTTAGGTGTTATCTCTGTCGGTGTTGGTGGCCTGGAAGCGGAAAGCGTTATGCTGGGGCGTGCATCTTATATGCGCTTGCCTGACATTATTGGCGTTGAGCTGAGCGGTAAACTGCAACCGGGTATTACCAGCACGGATTTAGTGTTGGAAATGACCGAGTTCTTGCGTAAAGAGCGTGTCGTTGGCGCCTACCTGGAGTTTTACGGCGAAGGTGCAGAAGCCCTAACCGTTGGCGACCGTGCAACCATTTCTAATATGACACCGGAATACGGCGCGACTGCGGCCATGTTCTATATTGATGATCAAACTATTGATTACCTGAAACTGACCGGTCGTGACGATGACCAGGTAGAATTGGTTGAGCATTTTGCCAAAGAAACCGGATTGTGGGCCGACAGCTTAAAGTCTGCCGAATATGGCCGAGTACTTAAGTTCGATTTATCGAAAGTTAAGCGTAACCTGGCCGGGCCTTCGAACCCGCATTCGCTGCTACCGGCATCGGAACTGTCGGAGCGTGGTGTTGCGAAGCACATTGAGAACCCGGAAGAAGGCAAAATGCCTGACGGCGCGGTGATTATCGCAGCCATTACCAGCTGTACCAATACCAGTAACCCACGCAACATGATTGCTGCCGGCCTAATTGCTCGTAACGCGAACAAGCTGGGCTTAACCCGTAAGCCATGGGTAAAATCATCGCTGGCTCCAGGGTCTAAGACGGTCAAAATGTATCTGGAAGAAGCGGAACTGTTGCCTGAACTGGAAGATTTAGGTTTTGGCGTAGTCGCCTTTGCCTGTACCACCTGTAACGGCATGAGTGGTTCGTTGGATCCTAAAATACAGCAGGAAATTATTGACCGTGATTTATTCTCTACGGCGGTATTGTCTGGTAACCGTAACTTTGACGGTCGTATTCACCCGTATGCTAAGCAGGCGTTCCTGGCTTCGCCGCCATTGGTCGTAGCTTACGCCATAGCGGGTACTATTCGCTTTGATATTGAGAAAGACGTATTGGGCATTGACCCGGACGGTAATCCGGTAACGCTGAAAGATATCTGGCCAAGCGATGAAGAGATTGATGCCATTGTGAAACAGAGCGTTAAACCTGAGCAATTCCGTAAGGTTTATGACCCGATGTTTGATCTGTCAGTTGACTACGGTGAGAAGAACAACCCGTTGTACGACTGGCGCCCGCAAACTACCTATATTCGCCGTCCGCCATATTGGGAAGGCGCATTAGCTGCAGAGCGCACCATGAAAGGTATGCGTCCGTTAGCGGTGCTGGGTGATAACATCACCACTGACCACTTGTCACCGTCAAACGCTATTATGGCTGACAGTGCCGCCGGTGAATATTTGGCGAAAATGGGTGTGCCGGAGGAGGACTTTAACTCTTACGCAACGCACCGTGGCGACCATTTAACAGCGCAGCGCGCGACCTTTGCTAACCCGAAACTGTTTAATGAAATGGTGAAAGGCGAAGACGGTAAAGTCATTCAGGGCTCGCTGGCACGAATTGAACCTGAAGGTAAAACCGTGCGCATGTGGGAAGCTATTGAACACTATATGGAGAACAAACAGCCGCTTATTATTGTGGCTGGTGCTGATTATGGTCAGGGCTCGTCACGCGACTGGGCTGCAAAAGGTGTGCGCTTAGCCGGTGTTGAAGTCATTGTTGCCGAAGGCTTTGAGCGCATTCACCGTACCAACTTAATTGGTATGGGTGTATTGCCACTGCAGTTTGAAGAAGGCACAACCCGTAAAACGCTGAATATTGATGGTACTGAAACCTTTGATGTGAAAGGTACGCCGGAAGCTGGTGCGAGACTGACTTTAGTCATTCATCGTGCCAATGGTGACAGTGAAGAAGTGCCGGTACAGTGCCGCTTAGACACCAAAGAAGAAGTATCAATTTATGAAGCCGGTGGTGTATTACAACGTTTTGCTCAGGACTTTTTAGAAGCAGAAGCAAGCTAAGGGGTTCTAAAACGATGCATAAACCACAAATTAAAATTCCCGCCACCTATATGCGTGGCGGGACCTCGAAAGGGGTTTTCTTTCGTCTGAAGGACTTACCCGAGCCGGCTCAACAGCCGGGCGCTGTGCGTGACGCTATATTGATGCGCGTAATCGGCAGTCCGGATCCTTATGCTAAGCATACGGACGGTATGGGTGGCGCAACGTCAAGTACCAGCAAAACCGTGATCGTATCGAAAAGTACTCAACCAGAGCACGATGTCGATTATCTTTTCGGTCAGGTGTCTATTGATAAGCCTTTTGTTGACTGGAGCGGTAACTGCGGCAATTTATCGTCAGCCGTAGGGCCTTTTGCTATTGCTAATGGTCTTGTCGATGCTGAGCGTATCCCTGAAAACGGTGTGTGCGAAGTCCGTATCTGGCAGGCCAATATTGGTAAAACCATTGTCAACAAAGTGCCTATGGTCAATGGTGAAGTGCAGGAAACCGGTGACTTTATTCTGGATGGTGTGACCTTTCCGGCGGCTGAAGTGCCGGTGGAGTTTATGGATCCATCAGCGGATGGTGAGTCAATGTTTCCGACCGGTAATCTTATTGATGATCTAGAGGTTCCTGGCATTGGCACATTAAAAGCAACGATGATCAACGCGGGTATTCCGACCATTTTTCTTAATGCAGAAGAAATTGGATACGACGGCACTGAGTTGCAGGAGGTCATTAACGGCAGTCCGGAAGCTCTGGAGCGCTTTGAAACCATACGTGCCTATGGCGCGGTGAAGATGGGCTTGATTGATGATATTGCCGAAGCGGCTAACCGTCAGCACACCCCAAAAGTGGCTTTTGTGGCAACGCCAAAAGACTACACCGCATCCAGTGGCAAGGTCATTAAGGCCAACGGCATTGACTTGCTGGTAAGGGCGATGTCGATGGGAAAATTGCATCACGCCATGATGGGCACTGCTGCTGTTGCTATCGGCACTGCTGCAGCTATTCCAGGTACAACCGTTAATTTAGCCGCGGGCGGTAAAGACCGTACTATGGTGAATTTTGGCCATCCTTCAGGTACCTTGCAAGTAGGCGCTGAATGTAAACAGGTGAATGGTCAATGGACAGCCATTAAAGCCATTATGAGTCGCAGTGCCCGAGTGTTAATGGAAGGGCAGGTGCGTATTCCGGGGGACGTTCTTTAAGTGGAAAAAGCTACGCAAGTCAAGTTACTTAAAATTGCCATGGTCACCGGCATTACCCTAATTTTGTTAGGGCATGTTGTGCTGGCTGTGACTATTGGCAACGATGATATTGATTTTCGTGGTTACATTTTGGGGGCGGCGATGAATGCTGTTGGCGTTATTCTGTCGCTGCCCACCAAAATTTATCTCACTCTGGTGCTAATGGAAAAGGAAGAAAAAAGTAATAAAAATACGCACTGGAGCGATATTAATTAGTTTTACTCGGTAAACCTTAGTCCGCGTATCCCCATGGAGTAGCTGGTGTTTCAACCGGCTCCGTTAAGTCAAAGTCCACCCGAAACTCGCGACCTTCTCTAACCAAACGATACGTAAAGGTATTGTCGTGAATGTACATTTGCCAGGTGTTTGTATTTGATTGCGGGACGCCAAGTTCAATAAATAACTCTTTAGAATAGGCATCTACAGGAAAGGATTGTGCAGTTGCATAGCCCTTGTCAGTGGTATGTCCGCCATACATAGTTAACGGATCATAGTTGCCGTCAGGTTTACGGTGATCGTGTTTTAGGCTAATACCTGAGCCTGTTTGGGTTAATATCCAGGTGCGCGAGTGGTTGTCTCCGACATGAAAAGGGATTTCGATTCGTTGTTCACCACACTTACGAACGTGCATCACTAAGTCACCTTCG
Organism: Idiomarina sp. H2; assembly: GCF_004364275.1. Classification (NCBI taxonomy): domain Bacteria; kingdom Pseudomonadati; phylum Pseudomonadota; class Gammaproteobacteria; order Alteromonadales; family Idiomarinaceae; genus Idiomarina; species Idiomarina sp. H2. Next base: position 222,737 of record NZ_SNZY01000003.1, on the reverse strand, counting down.
AACCCTTCTGAAGTTGGCGTATCGACTGTTACCTCGCCTGCATAAGAATTACCACAAAGCTTGTTTATAGCAGCAAAAAACTCAGCCTGAGCCTGAGTTGAAACCCTGGGAGCTGGTTTAATCACTTGATCCTGAGCGATCGAGGTATGAGATAATGCTGTTCCTAAAAGTAAAGTAAGCATGGAAAGCCGGATTTTCATTATTGTTACCTTTTTGCTTTTTATAAAACCAATTTCTGATGTGGTTTTTTTGAGACTAAGAGAGCAAGGGTGATATTAATTAGCGTCAGAGTCCAGACTTTTTACTTAACTTCACACGCGTTGAATTAAACAAGAAATTACCCGCAGACTCTTTTCTGAGGGGCCTGAGAACAGAAAGCCCGACAATAAAAAAGTCAGGCCTTATAGTCATTGAGGTAACAATTAAGCGGTTTTAAACTCCATCGCTAAATCTTGTAATTCTCTGGCCGATTTAGCCTGTTCCTCGGTTACGCTCTTAATCTCCTGCGAGCCTGTCAGAATAAGAAGCGACGCTTCATTAACTGACTCCATATTGTTGGCAATATCTTTTGCTACAGCAACTTGCTCTTCTGATGCAGTCGCTATTTGAGTCGACATTTCGGAGATACTATTTATGTCCTCAGATATGACTGCAAAAGCCTGTTCTAGCTCTCTGGCTTGCTCCTCTGTTGCTGTGGCTATAGATTTACTCTCATTCACATCTTTATAGGCGGCATCTGATAGCTGCTGAAAACCGGTCAGCATTTCAGAAATTTCATTGGTTGAATTATGAGTCTGGCTTGCTAATTTTCGCACCTCGTCAGCCACAACTGAAAACCCACGACCATGTTCGCCTGCGCGAGCGGCTTCGATTGCAGCATTTAGCGCAAGTAAATTAGTCTGGTCGGCGACATTTTGAATAACGTCAATAACGCGATTAATGTTAACGCTGCGTTCCTGCAATTGACTAATTACTTCGCCTACATTTCCTATCGCAGAAGCTAAGGCTCTGACACTGTTGATACTTTCGCGAACAGCGGCTTCACCTTTGTTTTTGCTGTTGATGGAACTATCGGCAGCATCGGCAACGCGTTGAATATTCTCGCTAATTTCTGATGCGGTAGCGCTCATTTCTTCAGTGGCAGTAGCGACCTGTTCGGTTTGTTTTTGCTGACGGGTTATTTGCTCCGAGTTTTGCGAAGCAGTAGAGCTTGTTTCTTCGGTTGCCGTGGCAAGCTGAACACTCATTTGATCAATTTTATTCAAAGAAGCGTTAAACTTCTCCAGCAACTGGTTAAAAGCCGAACCAATATTCCCCAGTTCATCCGTTGTTTTACTTGAAACTTTCCGGCGTAAATCTTTGTTTTTCATTACAAAGTCTATGCCTTCGAGGAGCTCTCTTACCTGGCTGTATATTCCTTTCAGAATAAAGAACGTGAGTACTACAATCGCCAGGATAAAAGCAGAAATCAGAATAACTAACAGCCACAACTGGCTTAACGTTTCGCTTGCTGTTGCTATAGAGGATTCACTAACGACTTCGAGCACCGCCTGATTCGCTTTATTGATTCTGGCGATATACTGAGTACTGAGTTGGAACCATTCCATACCACTCAGTTGAGAAAAAACATCGCTTTCCAGAAGCTGCTCGCGTGTGGCTTTTACTTTAGCCAACTGAGACGAATTTATCAGTTCTTCTATCAGCGGTTTTAACGACTTATTCGCGGCATAGAAGGCGTTATCCAATAGCGCATGCTGTTGTCCGGACAAACTTTGCAGTTTAGCCAGTTCTTTCGTATTGGCTTGTCCGGAGGCTAAATAAGCAGCGACAGACGCTCGTTCTTTTCCTGCCGCTTCGGCTGTATTTGCCATTAAAGAATAGGTGCTGAGTTCCCGCGTAATTTGCGAATTTGAGGACTCAGCAATGACATCGTCGACAACACTAAGTAATGAGCTTATGGCTTGAGTATAAAGGTTCACCATTTGCTGGCGATCCATTTGGCGGCTGTCTATTTTACCGCGCCACTCATCCAGTTTATTGTTTTGTACAGCTTCAATTTTCTGCTGAATTTTCTTTGAAAAAGTTATTTCAGCTGCAATATTTTGTGTTTTAGTTAAGAACTGGTTAATAAATTGATCCAGCTCATCGCGCTGCCGCTGTAAATTGTCTACATTATTCTGACTGAAGCCAGAGGCCATAGTCAGTGCTGAAAGACCACGTTCACGTTGTAAGGCCCCAACCACGGGAGCACTGGCAACGGTTAAATCAGTTAATAATTCAATATGGTGTGCTTCTGAGTAACGCTGATATGTCGAAACTAAGTTCGTTACCGCAAGAAATATCATCATAAATAAGGGGGGAAGCACCAACAACAGTAGTTTGTTGCGCATTGATAAATTGCCCAGCCAGTTCATATTTGCCCTCGATTCGCCTAAGCCGAAATTGACTATTATATTTGTCATCGGCGCGACAATCGCTCACCTTTAAGGCGTACCTCCCAACGAGTAGATCAAGGCAGCCAAATCTCACCAAGTGGGGTATCTGGCTCAAAGTGATAGGCTATCTGAGCCTGCAGAAGTTCCGCACATGCCAGTGCGTCAGTTAACGCATTATGCGGCGGATAAAAAGGTAGGTTATAGCGGGTACGACTGTCCGCAAGGCGAATTGATTCCGGTTTTTTTCCAAGTAGTTTTTGCCAGAAGGATAACGGTTTACGGTGGAATCGAGCTTCAATTTCCATTGTATCAATAAGCGGAAACTGGATGTTTTCGTGCAGGCGTTCTTTAATTCCCCGTTGCAGGAAAGGGCGTTCAATGCCGTGGTAATGAACAACCCAGACTTTTCCGGCGACAAGCTCCAGTAGCTCATCAATAATACTTTCTAAATCGGGGGCGTGTTCAATTTCGCTATGAGTAATACCATGTATAACGACGGATTCATCCGTAAGACTGCGTCGTGGTTTAACAACCCAGCTTTTTGCCTCTGAAAATAAAATCCGCTCTGTGGTCATAGGTATTGCGGCGATGCTGACTATGCCATGCTGTTCAGGATCTAAGCCCGTGGTTTCAAAGTCGACGGCAACCATGGGCGTTTTATTAATGGGCGTATCCGGCGAACTGATGCCCTGACTGTAATACCGTTTAAGCGCCTGAGAGTGGCTCAGCTGTTCTAAGGTTTCAAATTGTTTGGGCCAGTCAATGTTCTTAGATTTTCTGGGCTTTTGTTTTTGTTTGTTTTCCGGAGCAAGATAAAGCATTGCCTAGCCTCCCGAGTAACGGTAACGCAAATATTTTTGTGCGTTACTTAGAATTTGAAAGGCGTCTTTTAAGTTTTTACGCTCAAAATGAGATAAGTCTTCCGGAGCAACGTTATTGTCAGGCACTTCACCCGCCGAAATGGCTAACGCCTGATGTCGAATTCTCACCATAGAAATTAATTCCAGAGCATCACGTAAATCTGGTCCGCGACCTTGTGGCAAAATTTGTGAATCAATAATGTCTTCAAGACGAGTAAAGGAATTGCGCTGTGATGAACCAATGGCCAGAGCATGAACACGGATCAAATCTGCAACAGGGCCGGTGCCGCGACGTTTGGTATTGATGCTGTCACGGTGTTTGCCATCTTTTTCCATGACAAAGTCTTTAAAAAAGCCCAGAGGGGGCGTGCGGTTTAGCGCATTACGTGCCATAGAGCCTAAAAACCGTTTATTGCCTTTGGCTTTTTTTCGTATCAGTGAATTGAGCTCATCGGCGAATTTTTGTTGCCCCCAGACACCGTCCAAATCAAAAAATATGGAGGAGTGCAGCAGCTTTTCCGGTGACGGGTTTTCAATCCAGTCGGTAAAGTAGTTTTTCCACACTTTTAACGGTTGTCGCCAGGCATCGGTGGTGGCCATAATGCCGCCCGTACAATAGGTATAGCCGCAGGCATTTAAGCCGTCGGCCACAAAGCCCGCTAACTCTTTAAAGTAGGCATCGTGCTGTTTGGGATCAAAATCGTCGTGTAAAACCATAGCGTTGTCCTGATCCGTGACAATACTTTGCTCGTCACGTGCCATTGAACCCAAAGCCAGGAAACAGTAGGGCACCGGCGGCGGTCCGAATTTCTCCTCGCCAAGCTCTAAAAGCCGCTGTTTGAACGAACGACCAATGGTAGCCATTGCCGAACCTATCATCCGCGAGTTTGCATCTTCGTTAACCATGCGGACAAAACTGGCGCGGACACTTTCTGCAAGTTCGGTTAGCTCTTCAATAGAGTTTTGCTTAAAAATACCACTGACAATAAACAGAGTACTTTTTGACTCATGCTGTGCCACATCCGATAAAGCTATGACGCCTACAACCTGACCTTTTTTCAGTACCGGCAAATGGTGAAGGTTGGTTCGCATCATTATCAACAAAGCTTCGAACACGCGGTTATTATGCTGAACAAATGTCAGGTTCTCGGTCATTATAGAAGAAACGGGGTGGGTACTGGACCGGTTTACCGCCAGAACACGCTTGCGTAGGTCTTTGTCCGTTATAATACCCACAGGAAGATGCTGTGTTTCATCGATAATAAGTAATGATGATACTTTTTCATCTGTCATTTTTGCGGCAGCATCGTGAATACTGGCGTTTAAATCAATAGAAACCGGCTCGCGCGTAATGATTGTATCAACGGTCGCAGAAAGCGATTCATTACGGTTTTCCTGCTTTTTTACGGCTTGATTTACGCGCCTGTGCCCTTCGACTTCCACTGCGTCGGCAAAGCTGTCGTATTCATCGAACAAGCGATTAAACAAACTGCCGGGAATAAAGTAGATAAGCGTATCTTCTAATGCTTTGACAGGGTAACGAACCTTGCCTTTACGCAGTAGACCCGCTTCACCAAAAAAACCACCTTCGCTTAAACGATTAAACAGGTCGCCGTTACGGTTGTAGGTTTCTACTGAACCGTTCCTAATGACGTATAAATCAGAAATTGACTCATTATATTCAAGTACTTGAGAGCCGGCTTTGAAATAGCTGATTGCAGTGTTTTTGGCAAGCTCAACAAGTTCGTCTTCAGGTAACTCATTGAAAGGAGGGAAACGACGTAAAAAATTCAGAATTTCCAGATGTTCGGCTTCCATAATTGTACCTGTTATAGCAAAAGCGGCGCTTCAGCGCCGCTTTTAAATGGGTAAGGAGCTTTCGCTAATAGCTACTTAGCAGGTTTACCAACTCTTGGCTCGGAACGCAATCCCTGAACGACTGCAAAACAGGAAGCCAATAAAACAATGGTAAACGGTAAGCCTAAAGATAAGGACATTGCCTGCAGGGCAACGAGACCACCGCCAAGTATCAGCGCAATTGCGACTAACCCTTCAAACGTACACCAGAATATACGCTGAGGTACCGGTGCTTCAACTTTACCGCCAGCGCTTATGGTATCGATAACCAGCGAGCCTGAGTCAGACGAGGTAATGAAAAATACCATAACCAGAATAATACCCACAAACGAGGTTACTTCTGTCCAGGGCAAGCCTCCCAGCATAATAAACAGTTTGAGTGAAAGCTTTTCACTGGCTATTTGTTCGGCTCCCGCAACGAATTGCTCTATTGCAGCGGTACCGAATACTGTCATCCAGAATACGCAGGCCAGAGAAGGTATCAATAGTACCGAAATTAAGAATTCACGTACGGTACGGCCTCTTGAAACGCGGGCAATAAACATACCTACAAAAGGTGACCATGCAATCCACCATGCCCAGTAAAACGATGTCCAGCCTTGAGAGTAACCCAGGTCTTCTCGTCCAACCGGATTTGACAGGGCTGGGAGGTTAACAATGTAATTGTAAAGGTTTTCCGCGAAACCAGTGAAAATAGCTACCGTCGGGCCGACAATAATGACAAACAGCATCAGAATAGCCGCCAGTGACATATTCACTTGCGATAGTCGCTGTACACCTTTTTCCAGGCCTGCAAGAACTGAAATTAATGCGATAGCGGTTATCCCCATAACCAGTAGCACATCGGTGGTATCACCTTCAGCCCAGCCGAATAGAAAGTTTAACCCTGCTGCCGCCTGAGAAGCACCCAGTCCAAGTGATGTTGCAAGACCGAATAAGGTTGCCAGTATTGCGATAATATCAATGATATGTCCTGGCCAGCCCCATACGCGCTCGCCCAGAATTGGGTAAAAAATAGAGCGTATTGTTAATGGTAAGCCTTTGTTGAAAGAAAATAAGGCTAAACCTAAAGCAAGAACGGCGTAAATAGCCCATGGGTGCAGAGCCCAGTGAAAAATGGTTGCAGCCATGCCTAATTTTATTGCTGCAGCCTGGTCACCGCCAGCACCGCCAAGAGGTGCTGAGTCGGTACGAATACCATCCGCGTTAAACTCAGTTCCACCAAATGCAGCACTAAAATGAGTAATCGGCTCAGAGACACCGTAAAACATGAGTCCAATACCCATGCCTGCGGCAAACAGCATTGAAAACCAGCCCAGGTAAGAAAAGTCCGGGCTTGCTTCAGTGCCGCCTAAACGCACGTTCCCTAATGGTGAAACAATTAAGAATAGACACAGAAGCACAAAAATATTAGCTGCACCAATAAAGAACCAGTCTAAATTAGCCGTTAACCAATTTTTTGTACTTGTGAATACCGGCTCCGCCTGATTCTGGAACATTAAAGTAATAACCACAAAGGCGACGATCGCAAGTCCGGAGATAGCGAATACGCGGTTATGGAAATCCAGACCAAAAGGTCCTACTTTCATAACAACGTTATCTTGTCCTACTTGGTAATCCGTATCGATTGGGTTGACTTCACCGTCAGGAATCATTGGGTCGTCGGCTTTGCGCTCGCGCTCGAGGTCTTTGTCCCCGCGGAGCACTTCCTCTTCTTTTTTATTCATTTGCTCTCCCCTGTATAAAAATAGGTGTTTTTACGCTTTGAATTTAAGCGTTTATTCTAAATTTACTAATAGAGTATAGAGAGCTACGGACGTTTCTTAAAGTTAGATCGGTTTTTTGCAGTAAAAATAATGAATTAGAGAGGTTAGAAATGTTGTAGAGGTGTGCTGACGTGTCTCTATATAAGGTGACACGCCAGCGTTTAAGCATTCAGGCTAAGAGTTAGAAACTGTACCGAACTGTTGCGGCGACAGTATCGACGTCCTGATCGATTTCGTCTAAATCGTAGAGTTTATAACCAACACCTAGAGAAAGGTTGTTAGTTAAATGAAAGAAAGCTGAAGCGTCATAACGAATACCATTTTCGTCATCAATGTCCAGATAATCAGCTTTCACCGATAGCTCAAAAAAGTCGGTGATCATTGAACGAATGCCAACGCCTGCTCCGTATCCTGATTCATCGAAAGACTCTGAACCAAGGTCGTCTACTGAGCCAACAAGTTCAAGCTTTTCATAAGTAACTGTAGCGAAAACGTCAGTTGACTCTGTGATACCGTGATTAAAGCCGATACCTGCGTTAAGTGAGTCTAAATCAACGTCACCGAAATCCGATTCGTCACCAACGGAGTCGAAATTGGCCAGCACAAAAATTGAGTCAGTTAGTGAAAGCGAGCCGGCTACGGCATAACCATCCATTGTAATATCATCGTCGATAGGTGTTTCAATATCGGTTTCTATGTAGGACGCCTGAATTTTATCCCAGTTAGGAGAGTCGGCAAAGGCGCTAGTTGAAGTTCCAATCAATGCAATTGCAATTAATGTTTTCTTCATAATTCTTCCTTAAGTTGAGAGTAACTATTCAAAAGTAACCAAGCGGTTATCTCTATTTAAAGCTAGCTACACCCGTGGCAGTCAGCAATGCCCTTTACGAAACCTTTAATCTAAGCGGTTAATTAAAGAGATGAGGGCGGCTTCCGCAACTTTTTTAATGTTATTGCGTTCTTCGTTGTCACTTACTTCATAGGTCACGGCGTGCGCGGCAAATTCATCAGCGATGAACTGCTTAAAAACACCACTTTCAGGATGAGCTCCAGGCTGATAATCAAGTTCTACTGAACCGACAAGTTCTTCAATTTCCTCAATCCAGTTGTAGACTCTTTGAGGGTTTCTCAAAGGCACGCCGCTGAGGGGTTCGTAGTCTTTAGGCATGGTGTAAAAGACATTTTTTCGGGTAGAATGGAAGTCAATTGCAAATTCAATTTCCCCGCCGTCTTTAACCAGCTTTTTAAGATAATTAGCCATGGCCTGAGTTTCCGGTAGGGTCAGATTTTTCCAGTCTCTGTTCATATCGATGCCTGCCGCGGTTAAGCGCCAGTTCCCATGGTAGACCCCATCTGGATTCATATTGGGCACCAATAGAATGTTGTACTTTTGTCGAAATTTAACGACGTAAGGCTCGTCGCTAAACAGCAACTCACCAAAATGTAGTAGTGCTAACGCGCCGGTAACTTCGGGAGGGTGTTGACGGCCAATTAAAATTATCCATTTATCGCTGGACTCAACTCTATGCTCCAGAGCCGCCAGGTTACGTCCTTCACTGGAGACTCCGAGAGAAATAACTTCGGTCTGTTGCGGCTCTTTAATAAGACTACTGAGCCACTCAATGTAATGAACGTTGTCAATAATCTCCTGTCCGGCAATATACTCTTTGGTTTGGCCTGAAAGGGTTAATTCAAACTGAAGCGTGCCGTCGCCTTCAGAAAATGGAATTGCGTGCCAAATATCATCGCCTTCGCTGCGTTTGGGTTTATATCGCGAAACCCCTTCACTGGCGACCAAAGTAATATCGATTGTTTGGCTTGTTTCAGCTTTATTTTTTACCGCAAAAGCATACCAGGGACTTGGGTTAATTTTCTCTCGTTCAGGCTCCAGAAAAAGCCTGTATTGATTATCACCTGTTTTCTCACAATGGTTCAGGCGTCCCACAGCAAAATTGATAGTGAACTCGATCTGCTCAAAAGAGCAGTCCTTCGGTTTTTTATCCGTCTCTTCAGGCTGCTGAAGTGCTAACTGGCTTAATAACGCAACATTAGCTAGTGTGAGCATTTATACTCCTAAAATGCCCACGACAAAGTGGCGTATGTATAACGTCCACGGTTTGAGTGAACATCGGAAAAGTAACCGAAGCTTTCATCTGCAATGGGCGGTTTTTTATCAGCCAGATTGCGGGCACCTATTCGCAGACTTAAGCCGTCGAGTGACTCCTGACTAAAGTAGTAGTCGAGATAGATATCGGTTGTGATCCAGCTATCAATTGGCATCATTTCTCCATCAGACGTTGTTACGCTAGTTTCGTAAAAGTCATCAACATAGTTGACTCGTATACCAGCGCCCCAGTTCCCGAGATCCCAGTCTAGACGAGCAAACGAACGCCATTTAGGGTTCCCGTCCATTTGCCGTAAATCACCTGCGCCAACCACCGGAATGTCAATAGGGACAGCGGGGTTACCATTTTCCTGAGCTTCCAGAACAATGGCACTTATAGGGTCCGGGGTTTGCATAAATTTACGCAAGTGAGCTGCGTTGATCGAAAAGTTGAATAAACCAAAGGCTTCACTGTTAACTTCATAATTAATACTGATATCGGTACCGGAAATTTCACGAACTTCAAGGTTGTCGTACTGATTATTTACGTAAACAACCTCCAGATCATCGTTACGTATAACGGCAGGATTTGAGCTGCCTTGTGAGCGTAGCAGTGAATCATAAAGTAAGTGGGTTTGGCTGTTTAAAATTCCGACTACGTTTTCCTGCTCAATTGTCCAGCGGTCAACAGTAATAAGAAAGTTTTCAAAAGGGGTAATGGCAAAACCTACGTTATAAATTTCGTCGTCTTCTGGTGTGAGTTTGCTATTGCCGCCTCTAATCTCGGTTATGCTGTAACGATCATCAATAACAGGATCGGTTCTGGAATTGGTTCGGGAAACACTTTCCTCAACCACCTGAGGTAAGTTAGGTGCGCGGAAACCGCCGGAGTACGATGCTCTTAATTGCAGCCAGTCAACCGGTAACCAGCTCAGGGCGACTTTAGGCTTGGTTACGCTGCCGACGTCACTGAATCTTTCGTAACGAAGCGCCAGTTGCATATCAATGGTTTGGTGCAGCGGTACCAGGAGCTCAGTATAAGCGGAAAAAACGTTACGACTGCCTTCTGAGTCCGGTGTAAAGCTGCTTCCCAGAACATCGGAGTTGGTCATCAGTTCGCCAGTGATTTGATCATAGAAAGGGGTAGAGCCATCCAGCAAATAATGTCGGTCATCGGCGTAGGCTTCGTAACGATACTCGACCCCCGCGGCGATGCCAATGTCGCCTGCGTACCAATTTGCCAATGCGGGGTTGGATAGTTTGAAATCCCATTGCGCCAGCTCACTGGTGCTGTCCCGAGTTATGTCTTCGGTCAGCCCGGCTATAACAGCGGCTGAGTTATAAACGGATGTTCCGTTATTTACGTTCTCCGGATTACCGCCAATAAATGGGTTATAAGCTTCTTCAAGATTGGTTGAGTTAATCGCCTGTTGCAGCGCACTTACGCGGATGCGGTTATAGCCTGTATCCAGTGTATCGGCTCTGGAATAGAGCAGGGCGGATTCCCATTCCCACTGTTTTGAGTAACCTTTTATGCCTCCCAGTAGACGGTAACTGGAGTCTTCAACCTCTATTTTTCTTGGGCCGACATCCATTGGCCGTATGTTGCGCAGCGTTACAGTTTCGCCAAATGGGTTGTAAGCTGCATTTTCGCTAATGGTGAAGCGCTGCGCAGTAAGGTTGGCATTTTGCTCGCGGCGACGCTTAGATAGCGCCTCGTAGTATAAGGCCTCGCCAAAAAGCTCTAAGTTAGGCGCAAGAGAATGTGTGTAATAAGCAAATAGGTTTACCCGGTCTATTGCCGAGGTCATGCTCTGATCCTGAGCTGAGTCGTAACGCATATCTCTGGGAATGGAACCTTCGGCAGCACAGACTCCATCAGACAAAGTCTGAAAGCAATCACCCATAGATTCCGGGCGAATATGGAAACGGCCAATATTTTCGCCATCGTATATTGCCCAGGGACTGGATAACGAACGGTTGTCTAATTGGGTATCACCAACAAAAGCCTCTGGTATTCTGTCGTTAAAACGACGGTCTTCGCTGGCTGAATATGAGCGCTCATTGGCGCCGATTTCATCACGGGTGTAATAAGCGAAAGACAGACTTAAATGGCTTTTATTGTCGTTAAAAAATACGCCGGTTGAACCGCTGGCAAGGTACTGTTGCATTGAAGTTCCTTCAGCGTTGCCGGCGCTCAGGTTTAACTGAGTTTGAGTGACTTCTTTTTTCAGAACATAGTTAACGACACCAGCTACGGCATCGGTTCCATAAAGTGCTGAGGCACCATCACGAAGTACTTCAAGTCGTCTTAAACCGGTTACCGGAAGGGTGTTCGAGTTTACCGTGGTAACAGGAACAAAGTTCTCGGTCTGGGTTCCCGGGTGCAAAACCAGACGACGACCGTTCAGCAGAGTTAAGGTATTACCTGTGCCTATGCCTCGCAAGTTAATGGAAGCGACATCGCCACGTGCATCATTAACACCACCAATAGATCGCTCGTTGTTAAAACTGATATCGCCCACTTGAGGAATAGAGCGAAGCAGTTCATCTCCAGTAACAGCGCCTGTATTAATGATGTCATCTGAATCGAGGATAGTCACCGGGAGTCGTCCGGCAGCCTGCGCCCCCCGAATATTACTGCCTACCACAGTAATTTTTTCCATTGCCTCTTCATCATCTTCACTGCGATCTTGCTGCATGGCAAGTGCCTGAAGGGGGAGAGTAAATGAACTTAAAGCGGCAAGAGTACAGAGTGATAAGTAGCTTTTTCTGTGTTTATTCATAATAAAACCTACACTGTTTTAACAATTAACTTAGTTGTAGGTATATACCCAGATCGTTATTTTTACCTCAATTTTTAAACATTCTTAACATATTTATGACTCAAATTTTTGGGTCAAGACAGACAATCCGATTATGGCAATCTATTTTTCGAGCCTATCTGAGCCCCCTAAAACACTGCGTTTGTTTTATATTACTGACGCACTTATTGTGTCTAACGAAAAGGGTAATTAATCATGTTTAAGAAAACAGTACCTTTACTTTCTGCTGTAGCGATTGCGATATCGTTTTCAGCCGGAACTGGTGTTGCAAGTGCTCAGGAACACTCATCTTATGAGGTGAATTCTCCAGAGCCTAAGTCGAACGATTTCTGGTGGCCAAATAAGCTCAATTTAGAGCCATTGCGTCAGCATAGTCCTGAATCAGACCCCTACGGCGACGATTTTGATTATGCTGAAGCCTTCAGTCAGCTTGACCTTGAGCAGGTTAAAAAAGACATTGAAGAGCTGATGACCTCGGATCAGGACTGGTGGCCAGCCGACTACGGTCATTATGGTCCATTCTTTATTCGTATGGCCTGGCACGGTGCCGGAACCTACCGGGTTCAGGATGGCCGCGGCGGTGCTGCTGGCGCTCAACAACGTTTTGAGCCACTAAATAGCTGGCCGGATAACGTCAGTCTGGATAAAGCGCGTCGATTGTTGTGGCCGGTCAAGCAAAAGTACGGCAGAGATATCTCATGGGCTGACTTGATGGTGCTAACCGGTAACGTTGCGCTTGAGTCTATGGGGTTCGAAACTTTTGGTTTTGCCGGCGGACGTGAAGATGCCTGGGAACCTGATATTGTTTATTGGGGTCCCGAAAAAGAATGGTTAAAGGGTGACGAGCGCTACTCTGGTGATCGTGAACTTGAAAACCCTCTGGCCGCTGTTCAGATGGGTCTGATTTACGTTAACCCTGAGGGACCTAACGGCAAGCCGGATCCTTTATTGGCCGCGAAAGACATTCGTGACACCTTTGGCCGCATGGCAATGAACGACGAAGAAACCGTTGCTCTGATTGCCGGTGGACATACCTTTGGTAAGGCACATGGTGCGCACAAGCCAGAAGAATGTTTAGGCGCTGAACCGGCTGCTGCAGGTGTTGAAGAGCAAGGTCTGGGCTGGAAAAATAAATGTGGTAAAGGTAACGCCGAAGATACCATTACCAGTGGTTTAGAGGGGGCGTGGTCAGTGAACCCGACAGCCTGGACAACTCAGTATCTGGATAACCTGTTTGGTTTTGAATGGGAACAGACTAAGAGTCCAGCCGGTGCTATTCAGTGGATCCCTGTTGACGGTCAGGCGTCTAATTTAGTTCCTGATGCTCACGTTGAAGGAAAGCGCCATGCTCCTATTATGTTTACGACGGATCTTTCGCTGAAAGAAGACCCTGAGTATCGCAAAATTGCTAAACGCTTCCATGAAGACCCTAAAGAGTTTGAACTGGCATTTGCAAAAGCCTGGTTCAAATTGACTCACCGCGATATGGGCCCTAAACAGCGTTATCTTGGTGATATGGCTCCGCAGGAAGATCTTCTGTGGCAGGATCCAATTCCTGAAGTCGATTTTGAATTGATTAACGGCAATGATGTTGAACAGCTCAAGGTTGCTATTCTGGACTCAGGCCTTAGCGTGCCTCAGTTAGTTCGTACGGCCTGGGCTTCGGCATCGAGCTTCCGCGGTACTGACATGCGTGGCGGTGCTAACGGCGCTCGTATTGCATTAGAGCCTCAGATGAATTGGGAAGCGAACAACCCGGCTGAGCTTAAGAAAGTGCTGGATACGCTGAAAGGCGTTCAGGAAGACTTTAATGATGAGCTGTCCGGCGACAAGTACGTGTCTTTAGCTGATGTTATCGTTTTAGGCGGGGCTGCCGCTGTCGAGAAAGCAGCAAAAGATGCCGGTTACGATGTGACGGTACCTTTTGAGCCGGGTCGTACTGATGCCTCTCAGGAAATGACGGACGTTAACTCGTTCTCGTTCCTTGAGCCTAAAGCTGACGCATTCCGCAACTACTATGCTGAAGGCAACCGTGTGTCACCAGCTCAGCATATGGTCGATAAAGCTGACCAGCTAACTTTAACGGTACCGGAAATGACGGTATTAGTGGGTGGCTTACGTTCGCTGGACGCTAATTATAACGATAGTGACCATGGTGTTTTTACAGACCAGCCGGGCACGTTGAATAATGACTTTTTCGTTAACCTGCTAAGCATGGATAACGAATGGAAAAAGTCATCGGACAACGAAGCGATATACGAAGGCTTTGATCGTAAAACTGGAGAACAGAAATATACTGCTACGACGGTTGATCTGATTTTCGGTTCAAACTCTGAATTGCGTGCTGTTGCAGAAGTGTATGCAATGAGTGATGCAGACGAAAAGTTCGTTAATGATTTTGTTCAGGCATGGACGAAAGTCATGCAGTTAGATCGCTTTGATCTGAAATAATAGTTAAGCGTGTGAGCGGTGGTATTCTCTTCAGAACGAAGAGAGTATCACCGCTTTTTACATTGTCATTTAAGAGAGCAGGCTGAGGCACCCCGAATTAAAGTACTTTTGCCCGAAACTTCTTACCTTTTATTTTATTATTATTGATAAGCCCTAAAGCGTGCTTAGCCAAACGGGAGTTTACCGCAACAAAACCAAAGGTACTTTCCAGCTTTATTTTTCCAATGTCGTCAGCACTTAAAACGTTATCCTTCGTTAGGGCGCCAACAATGTCACCCGGTCTCAACTTGTCCTTTTTCCCGCCACTGACTTGTATGGTCGACATATTGGCTTTCAACGGTTTGTTGTTAGGCAGCGCTGGCGCAGGCTTTACCTGAATGGGTTCGGCAAAAGTATCCTCAAGCAAGCGCATTTTATAATCATCTTTTTCCGCAATTAAGGTTATTGCGACGCCTTCTTTGCCCGCGCGTCCAGTACGACCTATGCGGTGGGTATGAGTGTCTAAATCATGAGCCATATTAACGCTAATCACTAAATCAAGTTCGGCGATATCCAAGCCGCGGGAGGCTACGTCGGTTGCAATTAGTACGCGAGCACTGCCATTACTAAATTGTATAATCGCCTGATCGCGATCTTTTTGCTCAAGCTCACCATGCAGAGCTAATACGCTGAATTTATTGGCCCTAAGTGTGTTAAAAATGTCTTTTACTTCGTTCTTGGTGTTGCAGAAAACCAGACAGTTTTCGGGTTGATGATCGCCCAGTAAATTCATTACCAGCTGTGCGCTGTCTTCATTATTCATGGCATAAAAGAGCTGTTCGATTTGTGGCTTTGCCTGCTCTTGAATGGCCTCAATATTTCTTGCCTTAGTTGTCACCTGTTCTGCTAAGGCAGCGATATTTTTAGGGTAGGTGGCACTGAATAATAGTGTCTGTCGTGTTTTTGGAATGTGTTTGACGATGGCGTTCAGGCTGTCCTGAAATCCCATTTCTAACATTCGGTCGGCTTCATCAAGAACCAGAGTCGTCAACATGGACAAATCAACATTGCGCTGCTCAAGATGATCAAGTACCCGACCGGGTGTGCCAACTAAAACATGAGCGCCATGCTCAAGCGAGTTGGTCTGAATACGTGATGGCTCGCCACCGCACAGGGTCAGTATTTTGATATTAAGCATTGATTTAGCCAGCTTACGAACCTCGTCAGCAACCTGATGGGCGAGTTCACGAGTAGGGCATAATACCAACGCCTGTGGCGAAAAGCCTTTTGCCTCCAGCTTTGCCAGCAAAGTCAGCGCAAAAGCGGTGGTTTTTCCTGAACCGGTATCAGCGCGAACAACGGCGTCGGTGCTATTTAAAATAACCGGCAAGCTTAAGGACTGCACCGGTGTCATTTGTTGGTAACCAATTTCATCAAGCCGTGTCAGTAACGCTGGCGGCAGGTTCAGTTGATTAAAGTGAAGGAGTTCAGGTGAAGTATCAGAAGTGTTATCCGAGATATTTTCAGGCGTATTTATAGGCATTAAAGGGGCCACTTTCTGTGTCAGGTTTCTGTGGTTATTGTAACAGGGTTCTGGACAAATATACTGAGGTAATCTGAGTAAAAGCTCACTGTTTGCTGGAATAAACGCCCAGGGCAGTGACCGTAGCCAGTATTATCAGCATTCCTAGTACCTGCGTGTAAGCCAGCACCTCACCTAGAATAATCACGCCGAATAGCGCGGCCGTAACGGGTTCTATTGTCGCCACTATGGACGCCAGCGCGGGCAATGTTCTTCTCAGCCCAATAATATAAAGAATAAAGGATGCGCCACCGCCCAGTACTCCGAGAATAGCAAAGAGCGGCCAGTCTACGGAGTTGACGACTCTGCCGGCTTCCTCTATATCGATTAATGTGCCCAGAACCAGTGTCAGGGTAGAAAACGCGATTGCAAGAACGGCCTGAGGACTGCCTTGCCTGGCTGCGTATTTAAAACCAAAAATAAAAAGCGCCAGTGACATACCTGAAAGAAGTCCGGCTATGACGCCTATAGAAGTAATACCACCGCTGTCGACTTGATACACACGGGTGAGTAATACGACACCAGCCATTACTAACAATATTGCGGCACATTTGCTTAACGTGGGGCGTTCAATTTTAATAGCGAAAGAAATTAGGTAAACAAATATGGGGGCGCAATACATGAGTGTCGCTGCAACGGCAACGCTGCTCTCAGAAATACTGAAGAAATAAAAAGCGAAATTTCCGGAGACCCCAAACCCGGCGATGATAGACCACAACCATAACTTACCGTTAGTGAACCCACTATTGCGAGGTCTTAAAACCAACCACATCAGCACAAATATAAGCCCGACAGCACCCCGGCAAAAAGATACTAAAACGGCATTCCAATCGTCGTTGATTAGAATGCCGGCTATTCCGCCGGACAGTCCCCAGAACAGCGCCGCTGACGCCACCAGTATGATGCCTGAATTCGTCATTGCTTCGGTCAACTTCTGTTGGAGTGCTGAATGAACCTAAAGTATTGAATTTAGAAGACAGGAAGGAGATTTTCAAATGGTGCTTAGCTACTAAACTGCCAGTTTGACAGTCATTGCTCTGAAAGCGCGAGCAGTGACTGTCTATTGAAAATAATGCTAATGATTAAAATGACAGCGCAAAGCCGATACTGAAAGCTTCGTTTTTAATGCTTTGGTTCATGTGGTTTTCTGCTTCTAGCGCCGACACTTCAGCCGAAACCGTAAAAATTTCCCATAAGGTGTGATAAACGGCAGCGCTGACTTTTGTTTGTTGTTTGACTTGCTCTAAGCTGTCTACGCCAGCTAAGTCCACTTTTGACGTGCCATAATTCAGGCCAACTTTGGTTGCACCAAATTGATGGGTTAGCTGTGTAAACCAGCCTGAGCTGTCGCGTGGACTGCCGTTGATGTCAGCAGCATCAATTAATAAGCCATAATAGCCCAGGCCTGACGCATCAAAAGCTGAGAGTGATAACCGAGTGTCATCAAGCTGAATGGCGGCAGTGATATCGATTCCTTTTGCATTGTAATCATCAAGTGAGGTACTGACCTTTTGATTATAGAAAGTTGTTGAAATAAACCCGTAATCGTAGTTATAGCGAAGCCGTCCATGAAGTCCAGGGCGTTCAGAACCTGAATCGCCAACATAACCATTACCGCCGAAACTGACAGAATCTAAAGGTTGAAAAATGCCGATATCAGCGTGGAAGTTTTCTCCTAGTTCACGACTGTATGTAATTTGAGAAAGTCGGTCGGCAAAAATATAGCCATAGCCTGCGGCACCCAACGAGGTATTTAATGGGCTGCGAATTGAGGCCGGCGCACCGACACCGCTCAATGCCATATCCTCTAAAACGACATCAATGCCAAATACTCCATAGCCGCGTCCGACTTTTAACGTTCCGACATCGTCATTTCCTACTGTAAAATACGCTCGGTAAGCCCGATTGTCTCCGTTGCCGTTAAAGGCACTGTTATCAGTAGATCCTGGTTCAATTGCTAAAAATGCTTTTATATCGAAGTCATGTGTCTGAGTTGTTGCTGAGAATTGAAAGCTGGACGGGCTGTATCCATTTGATACTGACGTAGCGTCTTCACCAATACATAGCAGTGCGTTTCCTGCGACGGTGTTATCAGAGTCGTCACAGCTTGCGTATACCGCATGTGCATTGATGTAGCCGTTAAAGTTGAAATCCCAGTCCGGAGTTGTCTGCGCTGCTGAGCTTCCGCTGATTAACATTCCTGCAATACCTAGCGACCGGTAAATAGTGTATTTGTTATTCATTTTTATAATCCCTGGTTTTTTATTATGTGACTAATGTCAGCGGTTTGAGTAGCAATGCTTGTGCCAAACGGTGGGCTTCGAGTAACTCTATGTTTTTTATGATTTTTTAATGTATTTACATTTAACTATTTGATGAAATATCTCATCAAATCTGGCTATATTGATGATTTAATTCATCAAAATATTTTAATTTCAGCAGGTGAAGTTACGTAAAGTGATTTAAAAACAAAGGGTTATATAATTTTGTTGTGAGTGGTACGGGTTTTGCTACAGTTTATTGACATAACTTGAAGGTATAGATGAAGGAAATCTATGACAGCTAATAGCGTACAGGTTTTTAAAACGGCGGGACGATTGCTTACCGGCTCAGGAGCAAGTAACCAGCTATTTTCCGAGATGTGCAGGCTTAACTTGAGGCATCCCTTAATTGTAACGGATAAAGGCGTACTTGATGCCGGGCTAATCCAACCTATTGTTGCCGAACTTAAAAGTCAGGGCATTACGGGTATTGTTATTTACTCTGAGATATCAGCGGAGCCAGAAACCCATGTCGTTGAATCGTGCCGTGACGTTTTCATTAATGAAAGCTGTGATGGGATTATTGGAATTGGTGGCGGCAGTGCAATGGATACCGCAAAAGCCGTTGCGGTATATCAAAGTGAGAAGAGAGCTTTGAACGAACTGTTTGGTGAGAACAACTGTGCGCGGCGAACCGTACCTTTAGTTTGTTTACCGACCACCGCAGGAACAGGCTCCGAAGTCACTAATATATCCATCCTGTCAGACGTAGAGGCACAACTGAAAAAGGGGATTGTCAGCGATGAACTGCTGCCGGATGTGGCGATTGTTGCACCGGAATTGACGCAGAGTTGCCCGCCATCTGTAACGGCAGCAAGTGGCATTGATGCATTGGTGCACGCCGTAGAAAGTTATATTTCTAATTTTGCTTCAGATATCACCCGGGCGTTATCAGTAGGCGCCATAAAAATGATTGTCAACGCCTTGCCCGATGCTTATCGACGTCCTGATGATCTCGACGCAAGAGAGCGTATGGCTACCGGTAGCTTAATGGCTGGGTTGGCATTCGGAAATGCAGGAGTTGGTGCAGTACATGCCTTGGCTTATCCTCTGGGCGGGCGTTATCACTTGTCGCATGGAATTAGTAATGCACTGATGTTCACTCACGTCATGCGCTGGAATCTATCATCCTGCCCAAATGATTTTCTCAATATTGCACTGGCGATGGGGGCTGAAGCAACGATTAGCGAAGCCGACGCAGGAGATTTCGTTATCGAGAAACTTGAATCCCTCTGCCGGGCTGTCGAGATTCCTGGTGGATTAAGAGAATTTGGTATTGAACATAGTGATCTGCGTTCACTGGCTGAAGCGGCGAGTGGTGTGACTCGTTTACTGCGAAATAACCCTCGTGAACTTAGCGTCGATGATATCGAAGCAATTTATCAGGGCGCTTATTAAAAGGATTCATTATGTCGTTATGGAAACAACGAAAAGACGGGGCGGAAGCACCTTTCTGGCCTATGGGACCATTCAAGGTCAGATTGCCATTTCTGCATTATCGCTTTGAGTGGCCAGACTATCTGCAGGGGTTATTAATGTGCGCCGTCGATTTGGCTGCAATATCATTAATGACCGAATTACTGGGAATGCCATTTGAAGCGGCATTAGCCGTTGTTCTGATTAACGGAGCGTTTTATCTGTTACACCATTTATTGGGTGACCCGGTAGTTCCCGGATGGATAACGCCCGCTATTCCTTTATTGATGATGTACGTATCGACCTTTGCAGAGGGCGAAGCGAGAGTGCATGCTTTGATAGCGTTTCAGATGATGCTGGGTCTTTTTGCCATTGGGCTGGGAGCATCCGGTGTTGCAAAACGAGTAGTGCAGATTATTCCCAGCGCTATAAAAGCTGGAATCATCATGGGCTCCGGCTTAGCTGCGGTAGCGGTAGTATTTGAGGAGGGAGGCCGTTTCGAATCCTATCCGTTTACTATCTCAATTGCGGTCGGCATTGCTTTTTATCTTATTTTTTCACGTCATTTCGCGACGGTTCAGAATAAACACTGGGTTCTTCGTGTACTGGGTAAGCTCGGCATTTTTCCCATTATCGCTTTGGCTATTGTGATTGCACCACTGGCTTCAGAAGCTCCATGGCCAGATATCGAATGGGGCATAACATCACCTGACTTCGCAACCTTATTCGCGCATTACACCGTTTTTGGTGTCGGGCTACCGCCTCTTAGTATGTTTTTAACTGCCATACCAACGGTGCTGGCAGCTTATATTGTGCTGTTCGGCGATGTGTTACAGAGCAAAGCTATTCTGGCGGAAGCAGATGAGATGCGTCAGGACGAAAAAATTGATTACAACGCCGATCGCGCGCATCTCATTTTTGGTGCCCGCAACTTTGGTATGAGCATAATTGGCCCGGATGTTGCGATGTGCGGACCGTTATGGGCGGCAATGCATGTGGTAATTGTTGAGCGCTTTAAAAAAGGGCGGAAAGCTATGGACTCCATTTTTGGAGGCGCGGGTTCTTTTCGCTGGGGAACCAATACCGGCCTTTTACTTCTGCCGGTGGTTAGCTTAGTTCAACCGATTCTGGGAATTGCTTTAGCTCTGACTTTGCTTATACAAGGCTACGTCAGCGTTCGTATTGGCATTCAGGAAGCAAAAACGGAACGCGACTTGGGCATAGCTGGAATTATCGGGGCAATTCTTGTAGTTAAAGGAGCAACTTGGGCTTTCGCTGCAGGGCTGCTGTTATGTTTTTTGCTATATGGCTGGCGTTTGCGCGCACCTAAAAAGGAGCAGACGGATGTTCGGTAGCGATAGGTTACAACGTGTATTAGATGCGATGAGCGACGGCGTTTATGTCACCGATGGTAACGGTATTACGATAACGGTCAATACGGCTTATGAGCGTATTACCGGTATTCCGAAGGAAAAGCTTCGGGGGTTACATATGTCCGAAGTTGTGAAGCGTGGTTATATTTCGCGCTCGGTATCTTTGGAGGTTTTGAAAGAAAGAAGACCGGTTACTTTGACGCAGGACGTAAGTAAAGAGCACCAAATTTTAGTTTCTGGTACACCGATGTTCGACTCCGACGGGCGTATTGAATACATCGTTACCACGGTTCGGGATGTCACTGAGCTGCTAAAAGCCAAAAGAGCGCAGGAAAAGCTGGAACAATTACTGAGCTTACGTGAGCAATATGGTGCTTCTGTTTCAACCGATGGTCATAAAGAGCCTTTTGTCATTAGTCGGCAAATGAGAGCTTGCTATGATCTCGCAAAACGAGTGGCAAGCTCCTCTGCAAAAGTATTGCTACAGGGAGAAACGGGTACCGGGAAAACACTGCTTGCACGGACTATTCATAGTTACAGCAATGTCGCTAACGGGCCTTTTATTGAATTAAATTGTGCCGCGATGCCAGAGTCTCTGCTTGAGTCTGAGTTATTTGGTTATGCTTCCGGGGCGTTCACCGGAGCCTCCGAGAAAGGCAAGACAGGGTTACTTGAGGCGGCTAATAATGGCACTTTGTTTCTTGATGAAATTGGTGATTTGCCGCTAACTCTTCAAGCCAAGTTACTTAAAGTTATTGATGAAAAACGGTTTTTGCCGGTCGGTGCTACTTCGTTTAAGCAAACGAACTTTCGGTTAATTTCAGCAACACATCATGACTTAAAGAAACTGGTTGCCGAAAGTCATTTTCGGGAAGACTTGTTATACCGATTAAGTGTGGTACCAATTGAACTGCCTCCCCTGCGAGAAAGGATCGAAGAAATTCCCGTACTGCTTGAACATTATCTCAACCATTTCAATGAAAACTATGAGTTGGACTGTCGTTGGCATGCTGATGTGATTGCTCGTCTTAAACAATATGAATGGCCGGGCAATATTCGCGAGCTGATTAATCTGACAGAACGATTAATGGTGACTTCTGAACAGTCGCTGATCACAACGGCTCAGTTACCTATAGAAATAGCAACTGACAGGCCGTTAGGGCGTGACGGGTGCTCGCTAAAAGAACAGGTAGAGATGCTTGAGAAGAGAGTAATTGAAGAGGCGTTATTGATGCACGGTACCACGCGGGCGGCAGCCAGCGCTCTGGGCGTTGATCAGTCGACCTTAGTTAAAAAACAAAAACGCTGGCGCATAGAACAAAAAAGGGACTTACCGAACGATGAATAATGAACAAGTTTTACAGCCCGATAATGTGGAGTTAATGAAAAACAGCCCGGTTGGCCCGTCAACAAACAGGTCAATAGCTGTTGATGATCCTGCAACTGGGAATGTGATAGGTCACGTACCCGATTTAACACCGAAGCAAATTAGCCGCTCTATAGAGTCTGCGGAAGCCGCTTTTTACAAGTGGAGAGACGTTCCTCTCAGAGAGCGATGCGAGAAGCTTTTTCGCTGGTATCAACTCATGCTTGAAAAGGAAGAGGAGCTTGCTGGCATTTTGACCAGTGAGCAGGGTAAACCATTATCTGAGTCACGAGGCGAGATACGTTACGCAGCAAGTTACATTCAATGGTATGCGCAGCCAGGCCTGCAAGACCAGGGGAGCATTCTGCCGTACTCGTCAACCGATGAATCAATGATGGTTATTACCGAGCCGGTAGGTGTTTGTGCTGCGATAACACCCTGGAATTTTCCTGCGGCGATGATCACGCGCAAAGTTGCACCTGCACTGGCGGCTGGTTGCACAATGTTGGTGAAACCCGCTCTTGAAACCCCGCTGACAGCAATTGCAATTGCTGAGTTAGCGATACAGGCGGGGATTCCCGAAGGCGTTTTAAGCATTGTAACCGGCGACGGGGAGGCTATTGGTAAAATATTCAGTGAAAGCGCCGTAGTCAGAAAGTTAAGTTTTACCGGTTCAACTCGAGTCGGGCGTTTACTTATGGCTTCATCAGCTTCAACGGTTAAACGACTCTCACTTGAACTCGGTGGAAATGCGCCTTTTATTGTTTGTGAAACCGCAGATGTCGAGCGTGCAGTGCAAGGAGCTATCCAATCAAAATTTCGTAATGCGGGGCAAACCTGCGTATGTGCTAATGCCTTTTACGTTCATGCCAAAGTTTACGATGAGTTTACTGCGAAATTTATCGCCCGGGTAAATCAACTCATGTTGGGTAACGGCAAAAATGAGTCCGTCGATATTGGTCCATTGATTAACGAAAATGCACTCGAAAAAGTAGAGCAGATAGTCGCAGATGCAGTAAAAAAAGGCGCCGTAATCGCCTGTGGCGGAGAGCGGTGGGTAAACTCAGAGCGCTGGTATTACCCGACCGTGTTACTCAACGCTGATAGCTCTATGCATTGTGTGAATGAAGAAATCTTCGGGCCCGTTGCACCTATTGTTCAATACGACAATGAGACAGCTTTATTAGAAGAACTCAGACAGCAACAAACCGGATTAGCTGCCTACTTTTACAGCCAGAATTTAGGGCAAATAAAACGTCTTTCGAGAGCTCTTGAAGTTGGAATGATTGGTGTTAATAGCGGCGTTATATCTGACGCGGCAGTGCCTTTTGGTGGCGTTAAGTCGTCGGGGATTGGCCGTGAGGGCGGGCGCCATGGAATTGAAGAATATTTAGAAACTAAGTACATCAAACTTAGTTATTAATATAAGCGTTAGAACAACAAAAAAGGAAGAACAATGAAAACAATAAAATCAGTACTATCAATGGCTTTAGCTACCGCACTTATGAGTGCCTCCGGAGTTTCGTTGGCTCAGACCAGCGATATTGAAAACCTTCAAAAAGATATGCCCAAAAACTGGGGGAAATGGGGCGATGCCGATCAACTTGGCGCCCTTAACTACCTTGATGAAAAACAGGCCTTACGTGGTATAAAAGCCGTTCGTTCAGGGGAAACTTTTACGCTTCAACTGCCGATTACCCATGGAGTAGGGCCAGTATTCCCGGGACGCGTTCCGGCAATGCACTTCATGACGCAGGACGAGAGTATGTACAGCGTAAATAAGCTGGATGAACTGGCCGGTGGTGTTAAGTACTCAGACGATGCCGTTTTCATGTACTTGCAGGGCACGACACACATGGATGCTCTAGGCCACGCATGGTATGGCGATAAAGTATATGGCGGGGTATCGGCTGATAGCACAGTGCATGGGCATGATCATGTTGATGTTGGTGTCTTAGCTGAACACGGTATTGTTGGCCGCGGCGTACTGCTGGATGTCGGGCATTTGAAAGGTGGTGACATAGGACGGTTGGCACCGGGTTCATGTATTACTTTACAAGACCTCAAGGACACCGCAAAAGCGCAGGATGTAACTGTTGAAAAACGCGATATTTTGTTAATCAGAACAGGATCTGTAGGACGTTTTTATCAAGAGGAACCAGATGCTGAGTGGAGCGCAACAACAGAGCCCGGCTTGTGTTATAGCAAAGACCTGATTAAATGGATTGATAACATGGAGATACCCGTGATTGCGGCTGATAATCTGGCAGTTGAACTTGTACCGCAAAAGATTGAAGGTAAAGATTATGTGATCCCGCTACATGGTGCGCTTATTCGGGACTTAGGTGTGGTGTTGAGCGAGCTATACTGGCTGGACGATTTAGCGGCAGATAGCCGTGAAGATGGTCAATATACCTTTATGTTTACTGCTGCGCCTTTAAAGATGGAGCGAGGCTCCGGTTCTCCAATTAATCCTATCGTTATTAAGTAGCCTTTCATTTAAGAGTATGCAGGCATATCTGCCTGCATATCTCTTTGCTTTTTGTCGTAAAAAATGTCGATAATCATATGATAATCAACTAAAAAACAACAAAAAATATAAGTTTATTTCGTTATTATTACATACATTGCTTCGCTGAATGAAGCAGTGCTGCCTGGCAGCTTGGAAGTAGTAAGTGCGGGACACGCACGACATAACGGAGTATTAAGAATGAAAAAAGCAGTATTAGCTACACTTATCGGCGCCGCGTTATTCAGTGGTGCAACTTTAGCCGCTGATCAAGGTTCTGACTTTGACCGCGTAGAAGCACGCTACATTGACGCTAGTGATTTTGATGGCGATGCTTTCGGTCTTAATGGTCGTGTAATGCTTGACGAGTCTATTTACTTGACGGGCGATTACATCCACACTAGTGACCACGGTCTTTCATCTGACCAAGCTTTAGTTGGTGTTGGTTATAAGCATGACTTTACTGAGCAGCTTGCGGGTTTTGTCGATGCTAACCTGGCTTATGCGGATGCTTCTGGTATTGATGATGATTATGGTTATGCAGTGCAAGCTGGTGCTGTTTATCGTTTAAACGAAGCGGTTGAATTTGGCGGTTTAGTTCGTCACCTCGACATCTATGAAGATGATTACCAACAATTTGAATTGTCTGCTCGTTGGTACATTAACAGCTCATTCAGCTTAAGTGCAGCTTATGTAGATGGTTTTGACAGCGATACAGATGATAGCTATTTCATTGGCGCTGCTTGGCACTTCTAAGCAAGCCAGTTAAGCCTGCCGCCTGTCGTTTTAGACGGGCGGCAATTTACCCTAAAGACTTCCCTTACCTTCTTAAAGCCCGCGCTAGTTAAACTTCGATACAAACAATGCTTCATTTTCATTAAGAAAACCACAGACAGAACCCGTTCAGGCTTTAACCGTTGTGTTTCCATTAAAGTCAAAGTAAATGAATAAAGCTTGAGGGATACTTCAATTAACCGAGTAAAGGTATTTTTCTATGGGGTAAACCGGTCACTTAGAATGGTGCGTCCGAGTAGACTCGAACTACCGACCTCTGCCATGTCAAGGCAGCGCTCTAACCAACTGAGCTACGGACGCACTTTATGGGGAATGTCGTTAACGACGGGCGGTATATTAGTGATTTGCGCTCACAGGTGCAAGCGATTTTTTACTAAATGCATTTGTTTGTCGAAATTCTATTCAGCTTTGAATGACTATGCTTATTTTCTTTAGAAGGCTTTTGCTAGAATGTTCACTATACTCAGTTTTTACTGACGAAAAAGAGGTGGTTAAATGTTTGCTTTTTTACGAGTAATACGTGCCGTTGCAGGGCTTCTTTTTCTGGCGACCATCGCCGGCATTATTGCACAGCTTGCTTTTAATATATTACATGTCGATATTTTGATGCGCTCTTCCGTCATTGTTGTTATGGCGGGGGCTCTACATGCCGCGTTCTGGCTTTGGGTCTTTATTGGCTTACGGTACGTTATCAATGAAATTCATCAAAAAGAGCAGGGTACGCCACACCCTGGCCTAACTAAACACTGGCATCTTTAAGCGAACCGCTAATCCAGCCCTGGTGTAAAGTCACAGGCACTATAGAATTTTTGCCATGGGCGTACAAAATGCACTGATGCATCGGTTAGCTTTTTACTGAGTGTACCGAGTTCTGCAATGTAAGCTTTTAGCTCCGGTTGAGGGGCTATACCTGCGAGGTTCTCCAGAGTCATGAGTAAGCGCTGATGCTGTTCAATCAATTCTGCTATGTCACTTTGCATTTCTTTGAGGTAAATGGCGTTAAAAGCTTCTTTTAGCGCTAATGCGTCATCTGGCACTTTTCCATTTTGACAATAAACTGACTTAGGAACTTCAGGCAGCAGCTCGGTCATTTTCTCCAGTTTATAAGAGTAATCTAGCATAGTACGGAACAAGTCAGGAAGGTAGTCACTGCGCTCTAAACGACCGAGCATCTCTATTAGCTCATCGGGGGCATCTGCTTCTTTTGTGTAGTTCCAACGCTCTAAAATGCGGGTAAATCGCTCCAGCGCATTCACAGCGTAGTTGTACTCTGTTACATGTATTTTGGGTAAAGAGTTATTGCCTACAGACAGAGCTTTTCTCAACCCGTCGTCACGGGAGAAAGCATTTGCCAGGCTGTTCTGCAGTTGAGATTCCTTATGCACTAATGCTTCTTTCAATTTGTCTTTAACATTGGCTGATTCAGGATGCTCAATGCATTTCTTCAGTGCCTGAATCATCCTCAGGTCCGCATGATAGCGGCTAAACCCATCTTTTAGCTTTCCCAGTGAACTGTTGTTTTCAGCTATTAGCTGGCCTAATTGACAATGATTAAGCCGAAGGCTTTCCAGTAAGCCCATGCTTGTCCGTTCAATATTTCGGCTTAGTGCGCGCTTGGCCGGATACTGGAGTTGAGGTCTAGGGGCTTCTATTGAGTTATTGGGGAGCTCAAGTGTACTCTGGACGCGGTTATGCAGTTCATCTGCGTATTCCGTTAGACCCTGGTCATCTGAGCAGGCCGATAACCCAAAGGCGACGAACGCATAGCCAAAAGAACGGAAAATCAGTACACTTCGCTTCATTGTATTATTCCTTGCAACAAGGTTCTTATCGATGTTTACAGGTATTGTTCAAACCCAAGCTACGATATTTTCAGTCTCCGACCAAGTAGTTTCTGATCACAAGACATTTCGACACCTGGTTATTAAAACTGAACCCCAATTTCTACAAAACCTGGCTATTGGTGCAAGTATTGCCATAAATGGTTGCTGTTTAACCGTGGTCGAATTCAGCGATACTGAGGTGCACTTTGACGTCATTGATGAAACCCTGCGGCTAACAAATTTGGGGCTGTTAGGTGAGGGGGACAAAGTTAATTTGGAGCGGTCACTAAAAGTGGGCGATGAAATTGGCGGACATGCGGTTTCAGGTCATATTCACTGCCAGGGCAAAGTGACTAAAATTGATACCTCTGAGAATAACCTTGCTATGTGGATAGAACTACCAGAGCAATACACCCCATACTTGTTTGCCAAAGGGTTTATTGCGGTTAACGGTGCCAGTTTGACGGTAGGTCAGGTTGAAGCTAATTGCTTTAGTCTGCATTTAATTCCGGAAACTTTGCGCCTGACCAATTTGGAATCAACGCAGGTGGGTGACAGTCTGAATATCGAACTTGATCAGCAAACCATCACTATTGTTGAAACAGTTGAGCGTGTGCTGGCTAAACGTCAGTAAAACTGCTCATCGTTCCCGTCGACCTTCACTCGCGCCTGCTGGTTAACTTCATCAACTTGTAACTGAACATGAATGAGGTCACCGCAGGCAGCACATTCTTCCTGATAATCCTGATTGCCTTCCGAGGCATCAATATCTAAAAAGGTATTGTGCCCACAATGCGGGCATTTCACCGGCACACTTTGTAAATTTTCTTCGTTCATAATTCACTCGTTCCTATCAAGTTTTGCTTGTAACTATAGAAATAAAATACTGATTCCGCCCAATGAGATTGACGCTCCGGTTATAGAACGTGGGGTAATTCGTTGTTTTTTCAGTAAAGATATCGGTATTAAAAAGAGTGGAGCGGTGGAGAGTAAAGTCTGGGTTAGGCCCGGGTTGATATTGGCGATAGATATTTGCTGTAACCAAATAGCCAGGAACGTACCGAATACAATGGCGCCGAGTAGCGGCAAAGGGTTAATAGAGCGAACTTGTTTTATGATTGCGTTGTACGCGCCTCGTTTCGAAAGTCCGACAATTATGGCGAGTAAAAAGGAGCCGGCGGCAAGACGCACAAATGCCGCATCAATAGCGTTTACGCTGGATTGCTTTAGCACCGCAAAAGCCATGACTAAACCGGTAGCCTGACAGAGTGCGGCGCCGCAGCCGAAGAATATACCTGATAATGAAAGCGCAGGCTGTTTGTCTGGGGCTTTTTCAGTAACGACCCACAGAACACCGCTTAAGGTTATGACCGCACCGGTAATTTCAATGGTGGATAAACCGTCACTTAAAAATACCCAGGCCATGAATGCAGCCAGTGGTGGTGCGAGATACTCCAGCAACATAGCGTGCCAGGGGCCTAAACGCCGCAGCGCGGCAAAATGACAACTGTCGCCAATGGTAATACCTATAATGCCGCTTAGGGCGAGTAACCACAGGCCTGAGCTTAGCTCTAACGAGTTACCCAGCAACAAACTCATGATCAAAAGCAGGGGAGTCGCAACAACGCCTTTAACTAAGTTCATTTGTAAAGGCGAGAAGTGGCTACCGGCACGGTGATACAGTACGGTAGCGACAGCCCAGAAACCAGCGGCTAATAAAGCGGCAAGTTGTCCGATTAATTCTCCGGTAATGTCTGATGTCAAAACAGGCTCGGCGGTTGCTCAAATGTAAGCGGTCGATTATAGTAGCGTCTCGCGTTCGATGGTACCGAACGCAAAAATTTCGTAGGTTTTTTCTATCAAGCAGATAAAACCAAAATAGAGCACGTGGCACTTGGTAGGTGTCACCACTGGTTGGAAAGGAAGTTTCATGCCTGTAATTACTCTCCCTGACGGAAGTCAACGCGAATTCGATAAACCTGTAAGCATTATGGAAGTTGCCGCCGATATCGGTGCTGGCCTTGCGAAAGCAACAGTTGCGGGCCGTATTGACGGTGAGCTGGTTGATGCCTGTGAACTCATTGAACATGATGCCCGCATTGAAATTGTGACACCAAAAGATGACGACGGCGTGCATATTATTCGTCACTCTTGTGCTCATTTAATGGGGCATGCTGTTAAACAGATGTGGCCAGACGCAAAAATGGCAATAGGCCCGGTCATCGATAACGGTTTTTACTACGATATTGACGTTGATCACACCTTTACTCAGGAAGATCTGGAGAAGATTGAAAAGCGGATGAAAGAGCTGGCTAAAACGGAATATGCCGTTATAAAGAAAAAAGCCAGCTGGAAAGAAGCCCGTGAAACTTTCGTAGAGCGCCATGAACCTTATAAAATAGAAATTCTGGACGAAGACATCCCGACCGATGCAACGCCAGGGCTCTATCACCACGAAGAATACATCGACATGTGTCGTGGCCCGCATGTACCCAATATGAAGTTTTGCCAGCATTTTAAAATTATGAAAATGGCCGGTGCCTACTGGCGTGGTGATTCTGACAACAAAATGTTGCAGCGTATATACGGTACGGCCTGGGCAGATAAAAAACAGTTAAAAGCCTATTTGCAGCGTTTAGAAGAAGCGGAAAAACGCGATCACCGTAAAATTGCTAAAGCTCAGGATTTATTCCATTGGCAGGAAGAAGCGCCGGGTATGGTGTTTTGGCATCACAATGGCTGGACCATTTTCCGTGAGTTAGAAACTTACATTCGCGAAAAAATGCGCGAGTACGAATACCAGGAAGTCAAAGGTCCGATGATGATGGATCGGGTATTGTGGGAAAAGTCGGGGCACTGGGAGAAATTCTCAGAACTGATGTTTACTACGTCATCGGAAAACCGCGAGTATGCCGTTAAGCCGATGAACTGCCCGGGACACGTTCAAATCTTTAATCAGGGCTTAAAGTCGTACCGCGACTTGCCGTTACGTATGGCAGAGTTTGGCAGTTGTCACCGTAATGAACCTTCAGGTGCGTTGCATGGTCTGATGCGTGTTCGTGGTTTCACACAAGATGATGCGCACATTTTCTGTACGGAACCGCAGATTCAGGAAGAAGTCGCGGGTTGCATCAGAATGGTGTACGAAACCTACAAAACCTTTGGTTTCGAGAACATCGATGTGAAGCTTTCAACCCGCCCTGAAAAACGCTTAGGCGACGATGCCACATGGGACCGCTCGGAGACTGCACTAGCTCAGGCTTTGAAAAATAATGACATCGATTTTTCTTATTTACCGGGTGAAGGTGCCTTTTATGGCCCGAAAATAGAATTTACTTTGTTCGATTGTCTGGGCAGAGCGTGGCAATGTGGTACAATACAGCTCGATTTTGCGTTGCCAGGGCGTTTAGGTGCCACATACGTAGGCGAAGATAACGAGCGACACACGCCAGTTATGATTCACCGCGCTATTTTGGGATCACTTGAACGTTTCATGGGTATTCTCATTGAAGAGTACGCAGGGCACTTCCCATTGTGGTTGTCGCCAACGCAAGTTGTATTAATGAATATCACGGATAATCAAAGCGATTATGTACGAAAAGTTGTCAAAACCCTGAACGAAAAGGGAATTCGTGCATCAGCCGACTTGAGAAATGAGAAGATAGGCTTTAAAATCCGTGAACACACATTAAAACGTGTTCCATATTTACTGGTTGTCGGCGATAAAGAAGTCGAAGCTGGTGAGGTTGCGGTACGTACACGTGGTGGTGAAGACTTGGGCAAATTCCCGTTAGAAGACTTCATTACTCGTGTAGAGGACGAAGTCCGTACTCGCAAAATTGATTAATTGTTTGGAGGAATAAACCATTAAAGGCGGAAAAAGAACTCAGAAAGCTGCAGATAAAAACCGTATCAACGAACAAATTACAGGCGTTGATGAAGTTCGCTTAATCGGAACCGATGGTGAACAAGCTGGTGTCGTCAGTATTAACGAGGCTCTTGATGCAGCAGCGGAAGCTGGTGTTGATTTGGTGGAGATGAGCCCTAACGCAGAACCACCAGTCTGCCGCTTGATGGATTACGGCAAGTTCCTCTTTGAAAAGAGTAAAGAACAGAAAGAGCAGAAGAAAAAACAGAAACAGATTCAGGTCAAGGAAGTTAAGTTCCGACCTGGTACTGATGAGGGCGACTACCAGGTAAAACTGCGCAACCTGCGTCGTTTCCTCGAGGGAGGTGACAAAACTAAAGTCACTATCCGTTTCCGTGGCCGGGAAATGGCACACCAAGAGTTGGGCATTGAATTGCTGAATCGCGTTAAAAACGATTTAGAAGAAATCTCAATTGTTGAGTCGTTCCCAAGACGTGCCGAAGGGCGCCAGATGATTATGGTCTTGGCACCCAACAAGAAGTGATCGTGGTTTACAAGTAGTCTGATTGTCAGGCTCACCCTTTCACACTTTTATCAACAATGCGGAGTTTAATTTCATGCCAAAAATGAAATCGAACAAGGGCGCTTCCAAGCGCTTTAAAAAGACTGCTTCTGGTGGTTTTAAGTGCAAGCAATCTCACTTGCGTCACATTCTGACTAAGAAGAGCCCTAAGCGTAAGCGTCAGCTTCGCGCTAAGAGCATGGTCCATGAGGCCGACGTTAAATTAGTCGTTCGCATGTTACCGTACGCATAAGGAGAGATGGCAAATGGCACGAGTAAAACGTGGTGTAATCGCGAGAGCGCGTCACAAAAAAGTCCTGAAGCAGGCGAAAGGTTATTATGGTGCCCGTAGTCGCGTTTATCGCGTAGCGGTCCAGGCAGTAACTAAAGCAGGTCAATATGCATACCGTGACCGTCGCAACAAAAAACGTCAATTCCGTCAATTGTGGATTGTTCGTATCAATGCTGCGGCTCGTCAAAACGGTCTGTCTTACAGCCGCTTTATCAATGGTCTGAAAAAAGCATCTATTGAAATCGATCGTAAAATCTTAGCCGATATCGCTGTTCATGATCAAAACGGTTTTGCCGCTTTGGTTGAGAAAGCAAAAGGCGCACTGTAATTATTCAAAACCTTTATGGGTTCGAATAAACAGATTTAGAAGGGAGCCAATTGGCTCCCTTTTTCATTGAAAATTCGCTATCATAGCGCCTTTATTATTTATCTTGTGTTGTTGAGGGATACGATGCAGCTAGAGCAAATTGTTGAGCAGGCTGAATCGGCCATTGCGGCCGCAGATTCACCGACTGCGTTAGACGAAGTCCGCGTCGAGTATATGGGCAAGAAAGGGCAGCTCACTGAGCTTTTAAAAGGCTTAGGTAAGTTAGACCCGTCTGAGCGCCGGGAAGCCGGACAAAAAATTAATGAAGCCAAGCAACAAGTTCAGACTAGTATCAATGCTCGTAAAGAGCTATTGAAAGCGGCTGAATTAGCGCAAAAGCTGGAAGCGGAGCGCATAGACGTTACTTTACCCGGACGGCACTCAGCGGTAGGCGGAGTGCATCCGGTAACTCAGACCATTCGCCGTATTGAGCAGTTTTTTGGTGATTTAGGCTTTAGCGTGAAAGAAGGCCCGGAAGTCGAAGACGGTTTTCATAACTTCGATGCGCTGAATATTCCTGCGAATCATCCGGCACGAGCCGACCACGATACGTTTTATTTTACCCCCTCAACAATGCTGCGTACGCAAACTTCTGGTGTACAAATTCGTACTATGGAAAATGAAAAACCGCCACTGCGGATCATTTCTCCGGGCAGGGTTTACCGGAATGACTACGACCAGACCCACACACCGATGTTTCATCAGGTCGAAGGGTTAATGGTTGATACCGACGTCAGCTTTACCCAATTAAAAGGAATTTTAGAAGACTTCCTCAATCACTTTTTTGAAGAGTCACTGACAGTGCGTTTCAGACCTTCGTACTTCCCGTTTACCGAACCTTCGGCAGAAGTTGATGTGATGGGTAAAGATGGTAAATGGCTAGAAGTTTTAGGTTGCGGCATGGTGCACCCAAACGTGTTGAAGGCGGTAGGCATTGATTCGGAAAAGTACACCGGCTTTGCGTTTGGTATGGGCGTTGAACGTCTTACCATGTTGCGCTACGGCGTGAATGACTTACGTGCGTTCTTCGAGAACGATTTGCGTTTCCTCAAACAATTTAACTAACGGGCAGTAAGCAATGAAATTCAGTGAACAATGGTTAAGGGAATGGGTTAACCCCGACATCAGCAGTCATGAATTGAGTGAACAGCTCAGCATGGCAGGTCTTGAAGTAGATGCTGTTGAGCCGGTTGCCGATGAATTCCATACTGTCGTGGTTGGTGAAGTGATTGAATGTGGTCCTCACCCGGACGCAGATAAACTGCAAGTGACCAAAGTTAACGTTGGTGAAGACGAGCCGGTGGATATTGTTTGCGGAGCGTCCAATTGCCGCTTAGGCATTAAGGTCGCGGTTGCTAAAGTTGGGGCGGTATTGCCCGGCGATTTTAAAATTAAGAAAGCGAAGCTTCGCGGTCAGCCGTCAAACGGTATGCTGTGCTCGTTTAAAGAGCTGGGCCTTATTGATGAGCATGATGGTATTATTGAGCTTCCGACTGATGCTCCGGTTGGAGAAGATTACCGTAAATACCTGCAACTTGACGACAACAGCATCGATATCGACTTAACTCCGAATCGTGGTGACTGTCTGAGTATTCGTGGTATTGCACGCGAAGTGGGTGTGTTGAACCGTCTGGATGTTAAAGTACCAGAGAGCAACAAAGTAGCGGCCAGTATTGAAGATACGCTAAGCATTACTTTGTCTGCTACTGAGCAGTGTCCGCGTTATTTAGGCCGCGTTATCAAAGGTGTCGATTTAACTCGCCCAACGCCGGTATGGATGACAGAAAAATTAAGACGCAGCGGTATTCGTAGCATTGACCCGGTAGTTGACATCACTAACTACGTGTTGCTTGAACTGGGTCACCCCATGCATGCATTTGACCTCGATTCACTTGAAGGGGACATCGATGTTCGCTTAGCCAAGCCTAAAGAAAAGCTTACTTTGCTTGATGATCAAGAGGTTGAGCTGGACGAAGATACATTGGTTATTGCTGACGAGAAAAAAGCATTAGCCATGGCGGGTGTCTACGGTGGTAAAAACAGTGGTGTAACCGAAAACAGTAAAAATATTTTTCTGGAAAGCGCTTTCTTTGCACCAGATGCCATCTTAGGCAAAGCGCGTCGTTACGGGTTACATACCGATGCGTCTCATCGTTATGAGCGCGGCGTAGACCCTCAGCTGCAGCGTACGGCAATGGAAAGAGCTACAGAATTACTTTTGGCAATTTGCGGCGGTGAAGCAGGGCCGGTAACCGAAGCGGTTGCAGAAGCATTTTTGCCTAAGCGTGACGGCATTACCCTAAGAGCCAGCCGATTGGCTAAAGTACTGGGTGTCAGCATTGCTAATGACAATGTCACTGAAATTCTTGAGCGTTTAGGCTTCGATGTGTCATTTGACGGTGAACAGTGGCAGGTGGGCATTCCGTCATACCGTTTTGACTTGAGCATTGAAGAAGATTTAATTGAAGAAGTTGCCCGGGTTTACGGTTACAACTCAATTCATGCTGCACCGCCGGCAGCGCAACTGCGCATGACTGAGCGTAAAGAAAGCCAGCTTAGTACCCATCAACTGGTGGATGCTATGGTCAGCCGTGGTTATCAGGAAGCGATAACCTACAGCTTTGTTGATCCAAAGCATCAGGCACTGATGTTTGATGAAACCGCAGCGCTGACCTTGCCACACCCAATTTCGGTTGATATGTCTTCTATGCGTGTGAGCCTATGGCCGGGATTAGTCGGCGCGGTTGCTCATAACCAGAAGCGTCAGCAGTCTGTGCTGGCTTTCGTAGAAACGGGTTTATGCTTTATTCCAGACGAGTCAGCTGAAAACGGTGTTCGTCAGGAAGCGGTTATCAGCGGTATACGTTCTGGTAAAGCGCATTCAGAACACTGGTCAGAAGGTGACCGTGCGGTTGATTTTTATGACGTAAAAGGTGATGTTGAAGCTTTGTTAGCTCAAACAGGCAATGCTGCGGCGTTTCGTTTTGTTGCATCACAAAACCCAGCACTGCACCCTGGGCAATCAGCGGCAATTTACCGAGGCTCTGAAAAAATCGGTGATATCGGCGCTTTGCATCCTAAGTTTGATAAGGCTTTAGGCCTTAACCAGCGCACCTTTGTGTTTGAGCTGGCGTTATCAGCCGTGACTGAGCGACCTTTACCGCAAGCCAAGCCGGTGTCTCGTTATCCTTCTATTCGTCGCGACCTTGCTGTTGTGGTTGATAAGGACCTTGCGGCAGGTGAGCTGATAGCTGCGATGGAAAATGTTGGCGTAAAACAGTTAGTTGACCTAAACTTGTTTGACGTTTACATCGGTGATGGCGTGGCAGAAGGTAAACAAAGCTTGGCTCTATCCGTTACTTTGCAAGACAGCGACAAAACTTTGGAAGAAGCGGAAGTCACTGAGCTTATGACTAAATTTATTGAGACATTAAAGAGTGAGTTTAATGCAACATTGAGGGATTAAACTATGGCGCTGACCAAAGCAGAACTGGCAGAAGTGCTGTTCGACAAATACGGTGTTAGTAAACAAGATGCCAAAGTGTTAGTTGAAGATTTTTTTGAAGAAATCAGAGTTGCTTTGGAAAGAGGCGAGCAGGTGAAGTTGTCAGGTTTTGGCAATTTTGAACTGCGAACTAAAAATCAGCGCCCTGGGCGTAACCCGAAAACGGGCGAGGAAATTCCTATTTCAGCGCGTCGGGTTGTCACCTTCAAACCTGGCCAGAAGTTTAAAAGTCGAGTTGAAAACGCAGAACCCGAGGATTAACCTCGGGTTCTTTTTTATTTGAGTCTGTACTTAGTCGCCGGAAATTAACGAAAGAAGAGCTGGCTAAAGGGATTCAGTAACCGGCTGATGCCTGAAGTGAAGTGTAACGGTGCATCTAATGTAGCCAGAGTTAAACAGTCTTCATCCTGAGTTTCCGGAGTATGAGTCCGACTCGGGTCTAACAAAATAAAGTCACCATCCCGGTACTCGCTCTGTTCGTCATTAAAAACACCGTCAATAACCAGCGTTGCTTCCTTTCCTTTGTGCGTATGTTCCGGAAGCCTGGCTCCTGGTGCCATATAAATCAGATTTGTCTGATTTCCATTGTCCAGAGTTAATGGTGCGCGCCAGAGTTTACCGACCAGTTTTGACCACTCACCTATGCGGTGACTGTTATGTGCCAGGGTTCGGGGTAGCGTAAAGCGACGACCTTCCAGAGACAACATTTCATTTGGCTGGTGTGTTGGCTTGTTACATGCCGACGATGCAAAAATGGCTTCCAGCATTTGGTCGCACTGAGACTTACTCATTGTTGTGCTGGCAACGCTGACCAGAGTATCCAGATTTTCTTCACACAACTTCTGTTCAATCTCACAGACGGTTTGACGACATGTTTTACACATATCGATGTGTGTGCCGACAACTAAGGTCATTGCCGCACTAAGGTCGCCAGAGGCGTACTGATATAAAAGGCCTTCGCCAGGGTGTGATTTAATCATCATCGACTATCAACTCTTTCAGTTTTTTTAATGCTAGACGAGTTCGGGACTTAATTGTCCCTAAAGGTACTCCCAGAGCGTCAGAGACTTCCTGCTGAGACTTTCCCTCAATATAAATCTTCTCAATAACAACCCGTTGTGCATCGGGCAATTGAGCGTAATAAAAAGAAATTTCCTGCATCAGAACATCGTGATCCAATGCGTAACCATCATCGAGGCTATCGTTCTGCTCTGAAAGAATCGGCCAGAGTTCATCGGCACTAATGTCATCTTTACGCTTTTTGTTCTTACGAAGCAAATCGAAGCGGATATTACGCGCTATAGTAAATATCCAGGTAGAAGGAGAGCCACGGTCAGGCTTGAACAAGTGAGCTTTGTGCCACACGTTCGTCATGGTTTCCTGAACAAGATCCATAGCCGTTTGTTCGTTACCAAATTGTCTTGTAGCGTAAGACTGCAGCTTGGGTGCGAATAACCTGAAAAGTTCACTAAAGGCAGCGCGATTTCTATTTTCTGCAATCTTTGCCAGCAGTTCCGCTGCTTTCTCGGCAGCGTCTGTCTGGGTGGTAGCCATAGGCCCCCGTTTCGATGTTCTTTCTGACACCATTTGCATAATTAGACCTGCTTCTTTTCACACAATGTTCTAACTATTACGGGGTGTTGAGAAAATGGATCACCCAGATGGCAGAATGTTTACTCAATTAACGAATTAAGTCTAACAGATATTCTTTTGCTTTTAGACAACTTTCGCATCTTATCAGCTCTTGTTTTGTATAGACGTCCAGAGGCAGTATTTCAAGCCACCTTGAACAGACCCAGTCAAGTTTTTCGTAGCCGAGATCGGGCAACAACTCTGACAGTTCCGGGTAAGTCTCAAAAGCTTCCTGTAGCCGGGTTTTGAGTTTAGCAGCGGCGCTATCCAGAGAAAGCTCTGGCCAATTTTCAAGATATTCTATTTTGCCGAATCTGAGTTTATCGTTTTCTGACCAGTGCTCGTCAATACGAACCCGATTTTTTCCTTCAATGGTAATACCGAGTAAGCCATCGTCTCTTGGTTCAAAGTCAATGATTTTCACTGTGGTGGCATAAGGAAGAAGGTAATCGCTTGATGTGGTTGCATGCTCGTTATTAAACATAGCTACAACAAATTCGCTGTCATTTTGTAGACACTCTTTTACCAGCCTGGTGTAACGAGGCTCGAACACCTTAAGTTTCATGCGTCCGCCCGGCATTATATGCGAGGTAAGCGGAAATAGCGGTAACTGCTGATACTGCTGCATATAACCTCATTTGGCTAGTAGTTTGAACAATTAAGAAACATTACGTTGAGGGGGGCATGGTTGGATCTTTTTTGTCGAGTAAATGCCAAACTATTTTTAGCGATATACCGTACATTGTTATCAGTGGAATTCAGCAGGGGTTAAAATGGTAAAATTAAAAGTGGGTATTAGTTCCTGTTTAATGGGTGACGAAGTCAGGTTTGACGGGGGGCACAAGAAATCCGCATTTTGTGTTGATGAGCTAAATAGACACATTGAACTGGTGCGCTTTTGCCCGGAAGTTGGCATTGGAATGCCGGTACCCAGACCGACAATCCGGCTTGAGCAACATGAGGACGTGCAGGCGGTCGTGCCCAAAACCGGTGAAAATGTTACGTCGCAACTCGCTGCTTTTGCCGATAAGGTTCAGGTGAAAGTTGAGCAACTAAGTGGCTACATTCTTTGTGCGAAATCGCCCAGTTGCGGTATGGAGCGAGTCAAATTATATGATCCGGAAACCGGGCATGCACAAAAAGCGGGCATGGGCATTTTTGCGGCGCGTCTGAAAGAAAAGAACCCTGCTTTGCCTCTGGAAGAGGATGGCCGGCTCAATGATCCGCATTTACGTGAAAACTTTGTCATGCGGGTTTATGTGTTCAGTCAATGGAAAGAAATGACGCAGAAGCTCTCCAAACATCAGCTTTTGCAGTTCCATCAGCGCTGTAAACTGCTTTTGTTAGCCCATAACCAGCAGCGTTATCGCGAATTGGGCAAACGTCTTGGACAACAAGAAACCATCGATACTGCTTTTGCAGAGCAGTATATTATTGATGTGATGGAAGCCTTATCAAAACCGGCGTCACGGAAGAATCATACCAATGTACTCCAGCACATTCAGGGCTATTTTAAATCGGATCTGGCTCATGAGCGTCGCGAAGAACTGAGCGACATCATTCTCCAGTACCATGACGGTATTTTACCGCTGATGTCGCCTCTTACTTTGATACGCCATTATTTGCGCGAGTTTCCAAAAGAGTATTTAGAAGGGCAATGGTATCTGACGCCTTACCCCGATGATTTAAAATTACGTTATGGGCTGTAGCGATGCGAGAAGCAATTTGGTTTCGTAGTGATTTAAGAGTTTTGGATAACCCGGCTGTGTTTTCTGCATGCCAGGGTAATGAGCCTCCGTTAGCAATATTTTTTGCGTGTTATGAAACCTGGGAAAACCATGACTGGGCACCGATAAAAATTGACTTT
The DNA here is from genome assembly GCF_004364275.1 of Idiomarina sp. H2. NCBI lineage: Bacteria > Pseudomonadati > Pseudomonadota > Gammaproteobacteria > Alteromonadales > Idiomarinaceae > Idiomarina > Idiomarina sp. H2. The sequence continues at coordinate 183,182 of NZ_SNZY01000003.1, read as the reverse complement.
ATATGGCGAAATTTAGAATGCCTGCAGCAGGATTTAGCTGAGAGGGGCATTGAACTGCAAGTGCAGTTAGTACCCAAATTCAGTCAGGTTCCGGGAGCTTTACGGGCCTTCTGCCGGGATAATGGAATTGAGCGGGTACATATTAACGCGGAATACGCGTTGGATGAAAAGCGCAGAGACGCGGCGACCAATGCAGTATTAAGTAATGATGATATCGAATTGGTTTCGCATCATGGTAACTTACTGGTAGCGCCCGGAGAGGTCAGAACGCAACAAGGTGACTACTACAAAAAGTTCACACCTTTTAACCGGCGCTGGCGACAGGTGTTAAGTGAAAAAGCCTACAGCGAACCGCTACAAATTAAATCTTTTTCCAGAGTTACTGCAAAAGGCCTCCCTGAATGCCCGCTAGAGAGAAAAAACTCGTCTGACTGGAGTGCTGGTGAGCAACAAGTTTTGGGGAAACTGGGTCAATTCGTTGGCCACAGCGTTGATGATTATCAACAAGCCCGGGACTTGCCTGCTGAAAACGGAACCTCACAACTTTCCGCCTATTTGGCGCTTGGCGTGATTGGGCCACAGACAGCCGCGAGGGCATTACACAAGTTTTCTCCCGAGTTCCCGTTCGGTCTTGATAGCGGTGCCGATACCTGGCTTACCGAACTGGCCTGGAGAGAGTTCTATCAGCATCTCATGTATTTTGTGCCGCGTTTATCAAAAGGTGAGAGCTTCCAGACTGAAACCGACAGCATTCAGTGGTTAGAGGACAATGATGCTTTTCAGCGCTGGTGCGAAGGACGCACAGGCTATCCGATTGTTGACGCCGGGATGCGTCAATTGACATCAACCGGGTGGATGCATAACCGCTTAAGGATGATCACGGCCAATTTTCTGGTAAAAGATCTATTAGTGGACTGGCGAAAAGGCGAAGCCTTTTTTATGCAGCATTTAATTGATGGCAGCTTTCCGGCAAATAATGGGGGCTGGCAATGGAGCGCTTCAGTCGGAACGGATGCTGTACCGTATTTTCGAGTTTTCAATCCGGTTAAGCAAAGTGAGAAATTTGATCCTGACGGACAGTACATTCGTAAATGGGTAGACGAGCTTAAGGAAGTACCAACAAAGTATATTCACTGGCCTCATAGTTGGCTTCAGCAACAAAGCAGTAATAACTATTGCGAACCCATGGTCGAGCACAAATTTGCTCGTGAGCGATTCTTAACAACGTTTAAGCAGGTGAAAAATGGATAACAGTGAATTAGTCGAAAAACTCAAAGAATTCTACGATGAGCTGAAAACCGAAAACCTCGATGACCTGGATGAGTTATACCATGAAGAAATTTCCTTTACTGATCCAATACAGCATGTTGTCGGGCTGGATGATTTTCACAAGTATCTAAAACACACAATGGAAAACGTCGAGTATTGTCACTTTGCTTTTGACGATGAATGCGTCGGAGAAGAACAGGCTTTTCTTGCATGGCAGATGCGCTACGCACACCCGAAGCTTGCCAATGGCATGGAAATTATCTTGCCGGGTGCTTCGTACTTAACTTTTGAAGACGGCAAAATCAGAGAACAAAGAGATTACTACGACCTTGGTGCAATGCTTTATGAACACGTACCGCTGGTCGGCTATGTCATTGATAAAATTAAAAAGAGGCTAACAGACGAATGAAAGTCTTAATTACAGGAGCTTCATCAGGTATTGGTCGTCAGCTGGCGCTGGATTACGCCGCTGACGGCAATGACGTTGTTGTGTGTGGAAGGAATAATGACGCGCTGTCAGAGGTACAGAAACAATACCCGGATAAAATAACCTGCAGTGCCTTTGATATCACTGACAAAGAGTCGGCGAAAAATGCGTTAGCAAAAGTGAATGATATTGATATTGCGATACTTTGCGCAGGCGTCTGTGAATACCTTGACGTTAAGGCTTTCGATGCCGACATGTTTGAGCGTGTGTTTAAAGTGAATGTATTTGGCACAATGAATTGTGTGGAAGCCTTACTTCCCCAGTTCAGTGATCCCGCTCGCCTGGTTATTGTTGACAGTCTGGCGAGACTTCTCCCGTTTACCCGGGCTCAGGCTTATGGTGGCTCAAAAGCCGCTATGCATTATATCGCCCGGGGTCTGGAAGTTGATTTAAAACCTCAGGGCATCAAAGTTCAAACCGTATCGCCTGGGTTTGTGAAAACTCCAATGACGGATGCTAACGACTTTGAGATGCCAATGCGTGTTGACGTTGAATTTGCGTCAAAGGCAATAATGAAAGGTATTAGTAAGAACAAACGGGATATCGCATTTCCATGGCTATTTAGTCGTCTTTTGAAATTGATGTCTATTTTGCCGGAAGGGCTACAAGTGAAACTATCGGAACAAATGGCAAGGAAGCAGTCCTCATGAAGATAGCCGTTATTGGAAGTGGTATTGCGGGTCTTACAAGTGCGTATTATTTAAGTCGTGAACATCAAGTCAGTGTATTTGAAAAAAACGACTACATTGGCGGGCACACATGCACCAGCGATGTGAAAATTAATGGCAGTATGTATGCTGTGGACACAGGCTTTATTGTTTTTAACGATAAGACTTATCCACGCTTTAAACGCTTGCTTGCGGAGCTGAAAGTGGCCTGGCGTGACACTGAAATGAGCTTCAGTGTGCGTGACCCTGAGTCGGGGCTGGAATTTAACGGGCACAACCTTAATACGTTGTTTGCGCAACGGAAAAATTTGTTTAGCTTGTCTTTTTACCGTTTATTACAAGGCATTCTGAAATTTAATTCCGCCGCGAAAAGTGCATTAGAAGAGGGTATCAGCGAGGCTGATAACATCACATTAGCAGAATTCCTTGTTCGGCATGATATTCCGGAATCGGTTTCACAGTACTACTTATTACCAATGGTTTCGGCTATCTGGTCAGCCAGTCTGGCCGATGCAAAGGATTTTCCTCTGGGCTTTTTCCTACGTTTTTTTGATAACCATGGGTTATTGAATGTTAGCGACCGTCCTCAGTGGCACACGCTGATTGGTGGTTCTCACGCGTACATTCCTATGCTGACCGAACCGTTTAAAGAAAGACTTGAGCTAAATAGTGAAATTGTTGCGGTTAAGCGCCAACAGGAACAGGTTGTTCTTGTCTTTAGTAATGGTGAGGAACGCTATTTTGATGAAGTGGTTTTTGCGTGTCACAGTGACCAGGCACTTGCTTTACTTGACGATGCCAGCCCTGACGAAAAACGCATTCTCGGTGAGATAAAGTATTGCCCGAATGAGGTTGTTCTGCATACCGACGAGAACTTGTTACCCAGAAACAGACGTGCCTGGGCAAGTTGGAATTATCTGTTAAGAGACGATGATGCAGCAGAAAAACAGCCAAGCTCAGTAACTTATAATATGAACATTCTGCAAGGGCTGCAATGCGATGAAACCGTATGCGTTACATTGAATAACACCGCTGCAATTGATTCTGACAAGATCATGAAAACTTTTACCTATGAGCACCCGCAATATTCGGTTCAGTCTTTAAAAGCCAGGGCAGAACGAAATGCGATTTGCGGTAAAAACAGCACTCATTTTGTTGGTGCTTATTGGTATAACGGCTTTCATGAAGACGGTGTAAGAAGTGCTATCGACGTTGTTAACCGGTTGAATAGTGTGGCGATTGATAACTCATGAAGAGCGCCATTTATTGGGGGGATGTTTTTCACGTAAGACATCGACCCAAACGTCACGCCTTTAATTACCGTTTTCAACAATGGTGCATCGATTTATCTGAACTTGACCAAGTCAGCTCTATAAGCCGTTGGCTATCCTGTAACAATTTTGCTCCCCTTTGGTTTCGTCGAAAAGACTATCTGAAAGATGAAGAGGGGAACTTACAGCAGGCAGCACTGAAAAAAATGTCTTCCCTTGCCGGGAAAGAGTTAACCGGTCAGGTTGTATTTGTCGGGAACTTACGTACCTTTGGAATTTTCTTCAGTCCCATTAATATGTATTTTCTTCGTCAGGATAATGGCAAGTACACTCATATGTTAGCGGAAGTGAGCAATACGCCCTGGCTGCAACGTCATTATTACTTGGTCGATTTGTCTGAAGAGAGCCCTGAAACCGTAAAGCAATTTCATGTTTCTCCATTTAATCCTATGGATATGACCTACCACTGGCAGATAGAGCCACCCACCGAGAGTTTAAAAGTCACTCTAAGCGCCCACCAGCAAGAGAAAGATTTTGTTGCCGGCATAAAATTAAATAGACAACCGCTAAACCGTAGTGAAGTTTACCGCGTATTAAGAACGACACCTGTTATGGCTCTAAAAATTATTGGGGGCATTTATTGGCAGGCGTTAAAGCTTTTTATCAAGCGGGTTCCATTTTACGGAAACCCTGGTAACTAAAATAATTAGAAGGCAGTTTGTATGTCCAGTGGTGAAACAACTATGGTAGCGCCTATTCAGTATGGTGTATTGGATAAGCTTTTCCGTACTATCGCTTTTAAGCTACTCGCTCATTTGCAGTATGGGCAGCTGACGATAAAAGAAAAAGGCACGTTCATTGAAACTTTTGGTCACTCTGATAAAGACCTGAACGCTGAAATTGACGTGAAGGATTCGTCATTTTACCGTCGCCTGGTGACTGGTGGCAGTATTGGTGCAGCCGAGTTGTATATTGATAAGCATTGGGAGACTCCCGATTTAACCTCGGTTATTCGTATTTTTGCCCGTAACTTACCGGCCTTAGATAAACTGGAAACACGACTGGCCTGGCTAACTTTTCCATTTAATAAATACCAGCACTGGAGTAACCGCAACCACAAGGGGCAGGCAAAAAAGAATATCTCGGCTCACTATGACCTGGGTAACGAGCTTTATACCCGCTTTCTTGATAGTGCCATGCAATATTCCAGTGGTTTATTTAAAAACACTTCAGACTCGCTGGAGCAAGCTCAGTGCCATAAAATGCAGCGCTTATGCGACTCGCTTGATTTAAAGGCGCAAGACCACTTGTTGGAAATAGGTACAGGGTGGGGTGGCCTGGCTATTTATGCGGCAAAAAATTATGGTTGCCGGGTAACCACGACAACAATTTCTGACGAACAGTTCCAGTACGCTAAACAGCAAGTTGAAGCGGCAGGCTTGTCCGACAGAATTGAACTTTTGAAGCGTGACTATCGGGACTTAGAAGGGCAGTACGACAAGCTGGTTTCGGTTGAAATGATAGAAGCGGTAGGAAAAGAATACTTACCGACCTTTTTCAAAACCTGCAACAAACTGTTGAAAGAAGACGGAAGAATGTCGTTACAGGCTATTACTATTGCCGATCAGAGGGCGAAATCCTACGCTCGCTCTGTAGATTTTATTCAAAAACATATTTTCCCCGGTGGTTTTCTTCCGTCTTTGAGCCAAATGACCCAACTGTTTACACGATACACCGACCTGGTGGTACGTGACGTACACGACTTTGGGCTGAGTTACGCAAAAACTCTTAGAGAATGGGAACAACGGTTTAACGCCCACCAAAGCGAGCTCGAAAAGCTTGGCTACGATGAACGCTTTTCCAGATTATGGAATTACTATTTTAGCTATTGTGAAGGCGGATTTCTGGAGCAACGGGTATCGGTTGTTCAGGTTACCGCCAGCAAATCGCAGGCCTACTAATGACTTCTATTCAGCATAAAATTGTTAGCTTTGTTTTATTTAATGCGCTGTGGCTTAGTGCCGTATCCGGGCGTGAGAACTACATTGTGCTTAGCGGGGTTTTATTAGCCTTGCAATTTTTTTACAGCATTGCCGTAGCCCGGGTCAGCTGGACCTTAATTTTACGTCTGTTCGCCGTTGGATTATTGCTGGAGGCTATTGTGATTAGCCTGGGCGTTATCGATTTTGCCGGAGGATACTTTCCCTTGTGGCTGGTCATGCTGTGGCTGGGCTTTTCGTCTATGGCCCCGGTTGCACTGGACTGGCTGGCACCTAAACCGGTAATAGCTGTTCTGCTTGGCGCGGTTTCAGGTCCTTTGAGTTATTTTGCAGGAATAAAACTTAACGCTGCAACCGTTGATTCAATGCCCATTGTTATTGCTTGTTACGCTGCCGTATGGGGACTCATGATGACGTATTTTGTTTTTTCCATGTCACCTAAAAAAGAGCAAGGAGTGTAGAGTATGAGATCCATTTTATGCGGTATTGTCGCGCTTTTCAGCCTTAACTCCTATGCTGCTGAATGCACCGATTCAGTACCCGATGACTTTTCTAAAGTTGGTGAAACTCGCCTCAGCGTCTATTTCTGGGATGTCTACGATGCCACTTTATACAGTCCGTCAGGTGCATACAAACAGAACGAGCGACAGGCTCTGTTACTGGAGTACCTACGTGATATTAAGGCGAAAGATCTTATCGAAACGACGGAAGAAGAATGGCAGAAGCTTGAGTTAAATAGTGATAAACACGAGCAATGGTTAGAAAAACTGGGTTCCATCTGGCCTGACATTAAAGAGGGTGACTGCCTTTTACTGGTTGAAAAGCAAGACGGAACCGCCGAGTTTTATCAGGGCGATACGTTGCTGGGTGAAATTGACGATAAAGACTTTACCGAACAGTTTTTAGCGATTTGGCTGTCGGAAAATAGCCGCTTTGAATCTGAGCGCAATGAACTCATCGGGGAGAAATAATATGAAGGCTTTAAAGGTTTTAGGATTTAGCGTTTTGCTCAGCTTACTGGCGGCCTGCTCAACGGGTATTGATACTTATAAGTCGGCCGAACCTAAGTTAAAACTCGAAGAGTTTTTCAATGGCGAACTAGTTGCTTACGGCATGGTTCAGGACTACAGCGGTGAAGTCATTCAACGTTTTGAAGTCACCATGACAGGTACCTGGGAAGGCAACGAGGGTGTCCTTGATGAGCATTTTACTTATGCTGATGGTCGTGAGCAGCAACGCGTCTGGCACATAACAAAAACAGGCCCTAACAGCTACGAAGGACGTGCAGACGATGTTGAAGGTGTCGCCAAAGGAACTACCGCAGGAAATGTTCTTAACTGGGAATACCAACTGGAAGTTGTGGTAGACGGAGAACCATTAGTATTGACGCTGGATGACTGGCTGTATCTGATTGACGAAAACAATATGATCAACCGTACCGATATGTCTAAATGGGGTTTGCCGGTTGGCGAGATCACGCTTTATATCGGTAAGAAATAAATATCAAGAATCTCTGTCGGCGACCGATAATAGGAGTATAATCCTGATATTGATATAGCCTAAAAAGGTTTAGGGAAACGGCAGTGGCAATTAATTATCCGACATTTTCTTATAACAACCCCCGCATACAAGGGCAGACGATTTTTATTAAGCGCGGACCGCATCAGGGGAAGTTAGGAATTATAGCAAAAACTCTGGATAACGATCGCTTCCTGGTGTCTCAGGCTGACTTTGGTTCCGAAAAAGTCATTTTCAAACGTAGCGATTTTCTGGTGCATCGTTATCGTAAAATTAAAGTTCCGATTGACCGCGTTGCCGGCAAGAATCCAGACGTCTTATAACGAAAAAAGCGACCATCAAGGTCGCTTTTTTTATTTATCACTGTAAGTCAGGCACTGCCACGAGGCAGGCGACAGTCACTGTTTTTACTTTCTAACTTTTGTTTCCACAGTTCTTTTGCGGTTAAGCCGCCAGAGCTGGATTTTTTCGCCGCAGATTGCTTAGCTGAAGATTTCTTCGCAGCAGGCTTTTTAGCTGCTGGTTTCTTGGTTTCAGCTTTTTTAGCGGCAGGCTTTTTCGCCTCTGCTTTTTTGGGCTCCGGCTTTTTAGCCGATGATGACTTCTCACTAGCCAACTCTTTCGCTTCATCAGCCAACTGAGTAAGACGTACATTCTTACCACCATTAACGCTATACCAGCCGTTACTGCTTTCTATTTCGGGCTTTTTACCGTGAGCCTTTTGATAAGCTTCGGTATATTCGGCGAGTACCTTTTCTTTATCCAGTTTGCTCATTCAAATGTTCCTTTATTCAAGGTTTGGTTGTAAAAGTTTTGTATAAAAATGCTTCGCTATTCGTTTATACCGTTTTTTCGGATTATTGTCTAATTTCGGGTAAACTGAGACCATTCAGAACAGCAATTTGGTTTTTAGATATGCCGATAACTCGAGATGAATTACAGAATTATCTTAATAAGCTATTAAATAGTGAGAAAATTAAAGACTATTGCCCTAATGGGCTGCAAGTCGAGGGTAAATCCGAGATCAAAAAAGTGGTTAGCGGGGTAACAGCATGCCAGGCCCTGGTTGACAGAGCAGTTGACGAGAACGCCGATGCCATTCTCGTTCATCATGGCTATTTCTGGAAAGGCGAGCCGGCGGAAGTTGTTGGTATGAAAAAGCGGCGCTTACAGCAGCTGTTGAAGCATGATATCAATTTATTTGCTTATCACTTACCGCTGGATGTTCACCCGGAACTGGGAAATAACGCACAGTTGGCTAAGTTAATGGGCTGGGAATTTGACGGGCCGGTGGATGATTCTGATCCGGCCTGCCCGCTGGTAACGGGTCGTTTAGCTAAAGCCGTTTCCTGCGACGAATTTGCCCGTGAACTGGAGCAGCGATTAGAACGTCAGTTAGTTTGTCGTGTCGACAGTTTAAATGAAATTAAAACAGTTGCCTGGTGCACTGGTGGTGGTCAGGGTTTTATTGACCGGGCGGCTCAGCTTGGAGCCGACGCCTTTATTACCGGTGAAGTTTCTGAACCAACTATCCACAGTGCCCGCGAGCAGGGAATCGCTTTTTTTGCGGCCGGGCATCACGCCACAGAGCGTTACGGTGCAAAAGCGCTGGGCGAACATTTAGCGAAGCAATTTGAGCTTGATGTCCAATTTATTGACATTGACAGTCCGGCCTGAGGGAAAGAAGCCTTTAATGAATAAAAAGAAGCAGGAACGCGGTGACTTCAGTGGTATCAGCGAAAAGTTCTCTAAGTCCATTTATGATACGACTAAAGGGCGTCTCAGGGTTGAGGTGCTCAAGCGCGATTTAGCGCCGCTATTAGCTACTGAACCATGTTTAGTGCTGGATGTAGGGGCCGGGCTTGGTCAGGTAAATCAATGGTTTCAGGAAAAAGACTTTGCGGTGGTGCATTCTGACCTTTCAACCGAAATGGTTGAAGAAGCTGAGCGACGTCACAAAGCGGCAGGCCTGGGGCATAAGTGCAAGTATGTTGCGGAAAGTTTAACCGAGCTTGCTAATCAGCAACCGTTAATTCAGTACGATATTATTCTTTGTCATGCCGTGCTGGAATGGCTGCCGGATACCGAGCTCGCCCTTGCTCAACTGGCTTCACTATTAAAACCCGGCGGCAAACTGTCTCTCATGTTCTATAACTACCATGCGAAGCTCTTTGCCAACGCCGTTTACGGCAATTTTGATTATATCGAACGTGGTCTTAAGGTGAAGAAAACCGTTCGGCTGAGTCCGCAGAACCCGGCGGTACCGGAACAGGTTGACGACTGGTTAGAGCAAGAAGGGTTAAAAGTTCAACAAAAGACCGGTGTTCGCTGTTTTCATGATTACTTACGCGACTTGACTCATCAGCAACGATTCGATGAGCTACTGGCACTGGAAATGAAATACAACCAAATGTCCCCTTATCGTGAGCTGGGGCGTTACCAACACTGGCTTATAGAAAAACCGAATTGTCAGGAGGAATGACTATGTCGAAGCAATGTGCATTTATTGGATTAGGCGTTATGGGTTACCCAATGGCCGGTCATTTACAAAAGGCGGGCCACAAGGTAACGGTTTATAACCGCACTCAGGCTAAAGCCGAAAAATGGGCAAAGGAGTACTCCGGACGCTGCCAGCCAACCCCGGCTGAAGCGGTTAAAGAAGCTGAATTTGTTATGGTTTGTGTTGGTAACGATGACGATGTACGCAGTGTATTTTATGGTGACGACGGTATCCTGGCGAATTTAAAACCCGGTGCCGTTGTTATTGATCACACTACGGCGTCTGCTGAACTGGCACGAGAGCTCGAACAGGCTGTAAAGGAAAAACAAGGTGCCTTTTTAGACGCGCCGGTTTCAGGCGGCCAGGCCGGAGCGGAAAAGGGCGTTTTAACCGCTATGGTCGGTGGTGAGCAGCAAACCTTTGAAGTCGCGGACGAGCTCTTTCAATGCTATGCCAAAACTCGTCAGTTAATGGGGCCTGCCGGAAGCGGACAGTTAGCTAAAATGGTGAATCAGATTTGTATTGCCGGTGTTTTGCAGGGGTTATCGGAAGGCCTCCAACTGGCGCGTAAAGTCGGCTTAGATCCGGATAAGCTTATTGCGGCTATTAGTCAGGGCGCCGCGGGTTCCTGGCAAATGGAAAACCGCTATAAAACCATGTGGGATAACCATTATGAGCATGGCTTTGCTGTCGACTGGATGCGTAAAGACTTAAAAATTGCTTTAGCTGAAGCTGACCGTCAGGGGTTGTCGATGCCGGCGACAGCATTAGTCGACCAATTCTATGCCGACGTTCAGAAAATGGGCGGCAGTCGTTGGGATACTTCGAGTCTTCTGGCTCGTCTGGAAAAGTAGCCTGATGCTATTGCATCAGGTGAGATGACCCGTAACAACCAGCGATGCTGGTGCCTTCTTATGTAATAACGTCAAGCTACATAGAATTCATCAGGTTACGGACATTAAAAAAGGAGACTCGGAATGAGTCTCCTTTTTTCATTTAAGCGGTATTGGCTTATCTGAAGCCTTTACGACGTAATGCGTTAGTACTGAAGTCTTCACGGTTTGGAGAAATATCCCATTCCATGTAAGTACTCTCTTCATTACCAAGACCCAGAGAAATATAACGTCCGGAGTCTAAGTCATATAACGCTTCCGCAGCCATCCACGGAACGTCCTGGTTATAGAACTGAGTGTTCACAGCTTCACCAACACGCCATAGTTCGCCACGTCCGTCGTAGTGATCAACCAGTGAGGCTGTCCAGGTGTCTTCATCAAGGTACATTGTACGCTTAGAGTAGATATGACGTTCGCCGTCTTTAAGGTTGCCTTCGACTACCCAGACACGGTGTTTTTCATAACGGATAAGATCCTGGTTCATATGGCCTGCTTTAATGATGTCATCATAACTCAGCTCAGGATCCATGATCTTGAAGTTATTGTAAGGAATATAAACTTCTTTCTTACCTTTCAATTCCCAGTTGTACTTATCTGGTGCTCCGTTGTACATATCCAGGTTGTCAGACGTACGTAAGCCATCTGCTGCTGTGCCCGGACCGTCATAAGCGACATTAGGTGCTCGGCGAACACGACGCTGACCTGCGTTGTAAATCCACGCACGGCGTCCTTCTTTTACCTGGTTAATGGTTTCATGAACCAGCAAAACGGTACCGGTTAAGCGAGAAGGCGCTTCAACTTCCTGCATAAAATAGAACAGAACGTTGTCGTCGGCTTCCTGACGGCCTGTTTCAAGATACTCCGGGAATACCAAAGTTTCTTTTAGTTCAACAGTTACGTAGTCACCGTTAGATAGCACCGGGAACTGGGCAACGTTACGAGTTACAGCACCGCCACGGTAACGGGTAATGTGATTCCATACGGCCTCTAAGCCATTTTCAGGGATAGGGAACGGAATGGTTGTATCAAAGTTTTCGACACCATTACCACCGGCGACCATTTCTGCACTTTCAGCGTTTGATTTAATTTTAGGCCAAAGCTCGTCTGGGTATGTTGCCGAACGGCGGGTTGGATAGACAATCATCTTATAGTCTGAGTATTTATCGAACATGGCGATTTGGCCTTCGCTCAGGTGTTCTTTGTGCTCATCTAAGTTGTCATGAGTAATAGTAAATAACGGCTTATCATCGGCAAATGGGTTATTACCGCGAACAACTTCCACCGAATGATCAGAGTACCCACCGTTCCAGGCCGGGATAGAGCCATCAGCATTTGCTGCTTTTTCAGCACCAATTGGGGTTAGATCCTGACCAAGCCTTGCGGCTTCTTCCGGTGATACCTTAGCCGCAACGCTCGCGGAAATCACCGACATGGCAAAAACGCCAGCTTTTAGCATCAGTTTATTCATTATAATTTTCCTTGTTGTTCTACTTTCCAACATCACTTTGCCAGAGGACTGACCTCTCAAGCAATACTTTAACGAAAAAAAGCATGAAATTAACGAAAAAAGGTTTTCAAATTATCTTGAGCTTATACAATCCTATGACATTTTTAGTACCCGGGAGGTTCCATGCGCTTGTCTTTAACCCCATTAGGGGTGTTGTTGGGAGCTATTTTTAGCACCACAGTGCTCGCACAGGATAGCGACACAACAACAATCACTGATTATGACGTGATCAGTGCACCAGCATTGTCATCAGACAGAATTAAAAGCGAAGTGCTTATTGAAGTCACGACTGTTGGGGCGCGGCTTGTAGCCGTCGGCGCGCATGGAAATATTATCTGGAAAGAGAGCGATAACTGGGAACAGGCTAAGGTAGATACCAGTGTTCTTCTAACGAGCGTCGCTTTTGCCGACGAAGACAACGGATGGGCGACTGGGCATCATGGTGTCATTATTAAAACCGAAGACGGTGGTAAAACCTGGAAACGGCAGTTAGATGGTTTTGAACTAATGACGTTAGAAAAACGTTATTTTGAACAGCGTATTGAAAAACTGAAAGAAGAACTTGAATCAACTGACGATGAAGACGTGATAGGTGAGCTTGAATGGCAGCTTGAAGAACTTCAGTTTCAGATCAGTAATATAGAAGTTGCTCAGGAGGAAGGACCCAGCAAGCCCTTTTTAGACCTTTATGCTAAAGACAATCAAACGGTATTTGCGATTGGCGCTTATGGTACTTTCCTGAAAACCGAAAATGGCGGTGAAAACTGGCAGGTTATCTCGAGTCGTTTGGAAAACCCGGGCGGTTATCATTTAAATACTATTTTTGGTCAGGGTGATGATTTATATATTGTCGGCGAAGCCGGGTTAGCCTTCGCTAGCCACGACGGTGGTGAGAGTTGGGAGACCCTTGACTCGCCTTATCGCGGCTCGCTTTTTGGCGGACACATTGATGCCGGGGGGCGTGTATGGATTTACGGTTTGCGTGGCAATGCTTTTGTCTCAGACGATAAAGGACAAAGCTTTACAACCGTTGATACAGGCACCAGAGTGAATCTTTCTGCGGGAATAAACACTGAAAATGGTACTCAGCTAATTGTCGGGCATTCAGGAACCATTCTTGAAGTTGACGAGAACTTCAAGGTTAAAAAGAGAACTCACCCGAGCGGTTCGGTTATGACTGATATTATTGAACTAACCGACGGTGAATGGATTATGACTGGGCGTAGTGGTTTGTTGCACTGGCCGGCCAAAATCACTGAAGCAGAAGCCATGGCAACAGCAACGCAGCAAGGAGCGAAGTAATGGATAATCCGAGTGCGAATAAACCGGCAGGAGTGCTGGAGAAGTTATTGTTCACGGTGCGTGCTCCCTGGCTAATCGTCTTTTTGTTACTGACCTTATTCCTGGGCTATCACGCGTCGCAGGTTCGCCCTGACGCCAGCCTGAGCAAAATGATCCCGACTAACCATCCATTTATTCAAAACTATTTTGATTATCAGGACGACTTAGCCAGCCTGGGGAATGTTGTTAGGGTGGCAGTTGAAAATAAAGACGGCGATATTTTTGAAGCCGATTTTCAACGAGAACTGCAAAAAATTACAGATGAAATTTTCTTCATTCCGGGCGTCAACCGCTCAGGGCTTCGCAGTTTATGGACACCCAATGTTCGTTGGATGGAAGTAACGGAAGAAGGTTTTGTTGGTGGTCCGGTTATTCCTGATGGTTATGACGGTAGTGAAGAATCATTAGATCAATTAAGAACTAATGTTCTGCGTTCGGGGGAAGTCGGGAACCTGGTTGCAAATAACTTTGAATCAACCATTGTCTATATTCCGCTGGATGAAGTTAACCCTGAAACTGGTGAGAAACTGGATTATCAAGAGTTCTCTGAAAAGCTGGAGACTCTGGTTCGCGATAAATACCAAAGTGAAGATATTGAAATTCACATTACTGGTTTTGCGAAACTGATAGGCGATCTGATAGAAGGTGCTGAGCAGGTGGGGCTGTTCTTCCTGTTGGCCATAGCTATTACCCTGGTCATGCTTTATTTTTACAGCCGCTGTTGGCGCAGCACTTTTATGGTCCTTAGCTGCTCAATTATTGCGGTTATCTGGCAGCTTGGCATTATTGAATTGATAGGCAGTGGTATTAATCCGTACTCGATGTTGGTGCCATTTTTGGTCTTTGCCATTGGTGTCTCGCATGGCGTACAGATTATAAATGCAATTGGTACTAACCGGGTTGCCGGACTTGATAAAGTCGCTGCAGCTCGCACAGCGTTCCGCGGTCTGTATATTGCAGGGTTAACGGCTCTGGCAAGTGACGCCATTGGCTTTACGACCTTGATGGTTATCGATATTGAAGTCATAAAAGAATTGGCTATAGCAGCCAGTATTGGTGTCGCCGTGGTGGTGCTGACCAATCTGGGGTTACTGCCTATTTTGATGTCCTACCTGGGAACCTCGGACAACGGCGTTGCTTATCAGAAGAAAATAAAAGGCGAGCGTCATCCTTTATTTGATTTCTTCGCTAAGTTTACTCAGCCTAAATGGGCCTATTCGGCACTAGTTGTTGCTCTTATTATGCTGACCTGGGGCCTGGTGAACAGTCAAAACATGGCAATTGGGGATCTCGATAAAGGCGCGCCGGAGCTTCGCCCGGACAGTCGCTACAATCAGGACAATGCCTTTATTGTTGAAAACTACAGCTCCAGTACCGATATTTTTGTGGTGATGGCGGCTTCCGCGCCTGAGCAATGTATTGCCTACGATAACCTTGAGATTATGGAACGTTTTAGCTGGCATATGGAAAATACCAGCGGTGTTCAGGACGTTAAGTCTGTCGTCTACGTTTCTAAAATGGGCATGTTCGGCATAAACGAGGGTAACCTTAAGTGGTTTAGCTTAAACCGTAATAAATACGTTACCAACGCCTCGTTAAGCCGTATTCCGGATGGCTTGATCAATAACGATTGTTCAATGGCGCCGGTCATTATTTACCTGGACGACCATAAAGCGGAAACATTAAAGAATGTGGTTGGTTCGGTTAACGAGTTTAATCAGAACTATCAGCAGGAAGGTTTAGAGCTGTTGATGGCGGCAGGCAACTCCGGCATTGAAGCGGCAACCAACTCAGTTATAGAAGCAGCCCAGAACAAGATGCTGCTGTGGGTGTACGGCGTCGTTATCGTGCTGTGCTTTATTACCTTCCGAAGCGTTCGCACGGTAGCCTGTATTGTACTACCACTGGCCTTTACTACTGTTATGAGTCAGGGACTTATGGCGGTGTTAGGCATAGGCATTAAAGTGGCTACCTTGCCGGTTATTGCCTTAGGGGTTGGTATTGGTGTCGATTACGGCATTTATATTTACAGTAAAGTGAAAGAGGGCTTGCAGCAGGGCATGTCGTTGCAGGAAACCTACAAGTACTCGCTGGATAACACCGGCAAGGCCGTCGGCTTTACTGGCTTAACGCTGGCTATAGGCGTCGCTACCTGGATATTCTCACCCATTAAATTCCAGGCTGATATGGGTATATTGCTAACCTTTATGTTCCTGTGGAATATGCTGGGTGCGCTTATCTTAATTCCGGCACTGGCAAGGTTATTCAGAGTAGGGAATAAAAAAGCTTAGCTCTTACCTTATAACTTGAGTTAGTGAATTAAGGCGTCGGCTTTTATTAAGTCGGCGCCTTTTTCAGCTATAGCGATAGTAGGAGCGTTGGTGTTACCACTGATAACGGTAGGCATAATGGATGCATCTATTACTCTGAGTTTCTCAACACCTATTACTTTTAATTCAGGATCTACAACAGCCCCTGTATCGTTTTTAGGCCCCATCTTGCAAGTCCCCGCAGGATGATAAATAAGCCCAGTTTTGGATTTTATCTGCTCCAGAAGTTCGGCGTCGCTTAAGCAGGGATTGGGAAACATGATCCCACCATTATGTTTTGCCAGAGCCGGTTGCTTCAGTATCTTTAATGCTTTTCTTATACCGTTGAGTAAGGCCTTCTGGTCACTCTTTTCGCTTAAAAAGCCATAAGTAATTTGCGGTTTAGCCATTGAGTTTTCCGGGTTTAGGCGCACTGCACCACGTGATTCTGGGCGTAACAAGCAGACATGACAGGTGAATCCGTGTTTTAAAGTAGGATTCCAGTCGTAGCCGCTGTCATTAAACATGACAGGCAACAAATGAGCCTGAATGTCCGGTTCTTTAACTTCATTCGATGAGCGGTAAAAAGCTCCGACTTCAGCAAGTGAGTGTGCCAGCTGGCCTTTGCTAGAGAGTATATATTGAATAAAAGGTACTGAGAGCTTGATTAACCCCAGAGGACTCAGTGTCAGGCCGTCTCTCATTTTGTTTTTACATTGTATGCTAACGTCCACGTGCTCCTGCAAGTTCTTACCGACAGCCGGGTTGTCATAAACGCTTTCTATTCCAAATTTTGCAAGCTCTGATGCAGAGCCTACACCGGAGCGCATGAGAATTTGGGGGGAGTTAAAGGCCCCCGCACAAAGGATAACCTCTTTCCTTGCGCTGGCTATGTATCGGCGACCATTCTGCTGATAACAGACTCCGGTCGCTTTTATCCCTGAAAAAGCCACTCGCTCGGTCAGGCATCCGGATATTACCGTCAAGTTGTTTCGTTTCAGTGCTGGCTTCAGGTAGGCATGGTAAGCACTGCAACGCTTCCCATCTTTCATTGTGAACTGGTATGAATTGTGTCCTTCCAAGTGTACGCCGTTAAAGTCGGGGTTAGGCGGCAAACCAAATTCGCTGCAGGCTTCTAAGAAACATTTTGATACCGGGTAAAAGGGGGATACATCGGATACGGTTAAGGGGCCGCTGTTTCCATGGTAGTTTGAGGCACCGCGACTATTATTTTCACTTTTTATAAAATAAGGCAATAAATCGTTGTAACTCCAGCCGTCGTTACCTTTAGCTGCCCAAGAATTGTAGTCACTGGAGAGCCCCCGAGTATAAATCATGGTGTTAATGCCACTGCTGCCACCCAGCATTTTCCCTCGCGGTGTATAACAACCTTTGGGGCTAGTCAGTTGCGGCTCTTTATGGCTTCGGTAAAGCCAGTTAAATTTGCGGCTATGCATAAAGCGGGCAAAGCCTGAGGGCATGTCAGAAAATAGTCCACCATGTGATGATCCGGCTTCTAGTAACAACACCCGAAACTTGCCGCATTCTGTGAGTCTGTTGGCAAGGGTGCAACCGGCAGAGCCGGCTCCGACAATAATGTAATCGAACGACGCGCTAGCGTCAGAGAGATGCGGCGTAGTCATACAGTGATTTCAGCAACCGCAGTTTATGCGCATCTTCCTGATGCTGGTTCGCCAAGTCTTCTAGTTTCAGGGCAAAGTCTTCTGCGGACAATAAGCCTTCTGGCGGCTCTATTAAGCGCTGTTGACAAAACAGACGCCACTTATTTAGTTCTTTGTCGCTAAGAGTCGACGGGTAGTTTCGCGCCCGGTAACGAAACAGCAGTGCAGGCATACGCTTGTCCTGAAAATCCAGTTCCAGACCGGCCAGTTGGTGTGGCTCTGACGAACGGATAATCTCCATATGCTTTTTATCCTGAGGAGAGAAAAAGCCGTCGTATATCTGGTGGTCAACGTCGGTTCTGGGGGCAAATTCTTTGGTCTGCTCAAACACCTGCATGAGTTTGTCGCGAAAGTCGCTGTTTTCCTGTAACCATTTGGCGTTTGTCTCCAGGGCGGCTGTATCTAATGCGGCACTATCAGCAGCTTCAGCAGAAATAGTTTTAATAGGCGCTAAGAAAGGACAGCGACCGAGGTGAATATTTTGTATGCCGCTCTTTTGTAAGCCTTGCTCTTCCAGTTCCCTACGACTGGTGTAGGTTAACTCCGTTAATTCTTCTACCGATTTATCGGCAAAATCCATGGGCGGAACGCGCAGGTCCCAGGCAACAACGTTGCTATTTTGCTTAGGGTGAAAACCCAGCGGCAATATAGCCGACAAATAGCGGTTAGCCGTACCGTAAAAACCACTGACATGCGCCAGCGGCTCCGGTGCCTGCCAGTTAAACAGGTTCAGTAGCTTTTGTTTACGGCGAATACTGTAAGCCCACTGCCACAATTTCGGCTGTTTTTCGCTAATGAGCTTTGCCAGACCAATGGTCGCATAAACGTCCGACATAGCATCGTGCGCCTGACCATGCTCAATGTTATTGGCAACACTCAAATGCTCCAGTTTTAGACTGGGTTGTCCGTCAGAGTTCTCCGGCCAGTTAATACCGTCAGGGCGCAGCGCAAAACAGGCTCGCACGACATCAATTAAATCCCAGCGTGAATTGCCGTTTTGCCAGCTGTATTCGTAAGGGTCATAAAAGTTGCGATAGAACAGCAAACGGGTGACTTCGTCATCAAAACGGATGTTGTTGTAGCCAATAATGGTGGTATTGGGCTTTTGAAATTCGTTTGCTATGGCTTTGCTGAACTCCGCTTCACCGACTCCTTGCTTCGCAGCAAGCTGCGGCGTAATACCCGTAATTAAGGTGGCTTCCGGGTTAGGCAGAAAGTCTGGTGTGGGCTGAGCGTAAAGCGTTAGCGGGCGACCGATAACATTAAAATCAGTATCTGTGCGCAAGCCGGCAAACTGTGCGGGGCGATCCACTAACGGGTTAGCGCCCCATGTCTCATAATCGTGCCAGTAAAAGGTTTCTTGTTCGTTTTGTGCCATAAGCCTAACTGCTCAGCGGAAAAGGAAAACTATAGCACGAGCCCGCAGATAAATTCAGCCACTCACTCTCTTTCAATCTTGTTCACTTGCACGTCGTAAGCTTTGTCGAGCTTTTGCTCTAATGTGCGGTCGTCTTCGTGGCGAAAAGCAAGTTCAGCGTGCGGCAGAATGCGGTCGGCTAAACGCTGTGCAACGGCGTCTCTGAACTTTTGTTCGTTATCTAATGCTTCATTATCTACTTCCAGCGTAATTTGCTGTCTGTCGCCTAAGTGTGTGTACTCAACGCGATAAGTCGGCATCTGAATATCTCCTCGTTGTCAGTTCGTTGCTTTCCTGCGACTATGTTATGACTAACAATCTAGCCTATAACAATAAAATCGAGGTCAGGATGAAAAAGCTCTACTTATCTGCAGTACTTGCCACCGCTGCGTTTGGATCGCTATTACCAGCCGTACAGGCGGATGATCATGATGTTGAATACGCAATGGCCATTCATGGTGGAGCGGGTACGATTACTCGCGCGAATTTAACCGCTGAACAAGAGCAAGCCTACAAAGATAAACTGACGGAAGCTTTAGAGGCTGGGCGTAAAGTATTGAAAGAAGGTGGTGACAGCACCACAGCAGTTATTGCGGCTATTCAGGTAATGGAAGCGTCGCCGCTGTTTAACTCTGGCAAAGGCGCGGTTTATACCTGGGATGGAGAACATGAGCTGGATGCTTCGTTAATGGAAGGTCTGAACGGCAATGCCGGGGCTGTTGCTGGCGTGAAAACGGTAAAAAGCCCAATAGAACTGGCTCGTGAAGTAATGGAAGAATCTGTTCATGTGATGCTAAGTGGTGAAGGCGCAGAGCAGTTTTCCCGGCAACAAGGGCTGGAGCAGGTCGAGAACAGCTATTTTAATACTGAGCACCGTTACAAGCAGCTACAGAAAGCCAAAGAAACCATTAAGAAAAGTGAACAGCCAGAGCAACAAGCCTGGGAGTATCTGGATTTGGACTACAAATACGGTACCGTCGGTGCTGTGGCGGTTGATAAAAACGGTCTATTAAGTGCAGGTACGTCAACCGGCGGCATGACAGCCAAACGTTATGGTAGAATAGGGGATTCCCCCATTATTGGTGCCGGTACCTGGGCGGATAACGACAGCTGTGCGGTGTCTGCGACTGGACACGGTGAATATTTTATTCGCTTCCACGTGGCGGCTGATATCTGCTCACGGGTTAAGTATAAAGGGCTTTCGGTAAGTGAAGCCGGCGATGAAGTCATTCACGGTGTGCTGGAACAAGCGGGTGGTACCGGAGGCGTTATTATTATTGACGCAGAAGGCAATATTGCTATGCCTTTTAATACCGAAGGTATGTATCGTGGCTATATTAAGGGCGAAGGTGATGCCCATATTGCTATTTATAACGAGGATGAATAAGTTCGGAGTCTATGAGTCGTCAAAAATCGCACGATAAATCACAAAGTCAGCCTTTTGTTGATAAATTTCAGACACAATTAGAGCAATGTACAACACAACAGGCCGCGCTTTTGCGCGGTCGCTTGCGTGGTCTGAGTAAGATTAAAAACGAGCAACGACAGCAGCAGGTGCTCGAGCGCATAGCCGCAGATATCGAGACTGCTGAGTTGGCGTATCTGGAGCGTCAGCAGCAAAAGTTTCATATCAGTTACCCCGAAGAATTGCCGGTTGCCCAGCAGCGTGGTGACATTAAGAAAGCCATTGAACAGAATCAGGTGGTGGTTATTGCCGGTGAAACCGGTTCGGGTAAGACCACACAGTTACCTAAAATGTTGCTGGAACTGGGTTATGGCCGCAAAGGTACCATTGGTCATACTCAGCCGCGGCGCCTCGCTGCCCGCAGTGTTGCCGCCCGCATTGGCGACGAGCTGCAGGACTACGCAAAAAAACAGGTAGGTTATAAAATCCGTTTTCAGGATGAAACGGCGCCGACAACGGCAATCAAGCTAATGACCGATGGTATGCTGTTATCCGAACTACAGCAAGACCCTCTGCTGCTGCAATACGATGCGATCATCATAGATGAAGCGCATGAGCGCAGTCTGAACATCGACTTTTTGCTCGGCGTGCTGCATACGCTATTGCCCAAACGTCGCGACCTGAAGGTTGTTATTACCTCTGCAACTATTGAAACTGAACGTTTTTCCAAACATTTTCACGATGCACCGGTATTGACGGTAACCGGCCGAACGTACCCGGTTGAAGTTCGGTATAGGCCGCCGAAAGAAGATGGCAAAGCGGCGGACTCCGACGTGCTACAAGGGGTTTGTGATGCGGTGGAAGAACTGCAGCGGGAAAGCGAAGGCGATATTCTGATTTTTGCCAGTGGTGAGCGCGAAATCCGCGATTACGCGGACGCTATCGGTGAGCTGAAACTGCGTAATACCGAAGTATTACCCTTGTATGCGCGTTTGTCATCGCACGAGCAGAACCGTGTATTTCAGTCGCACAGTCAACGTCGGGTGGTTATTGCCACCAACGTAGCGGAAACCTCATTAACGGTTCCGGGGATACGCTTTGTGATTGACCCGGGTACAGTGCGTATGAGCCGTTACAGCTACCGAACTAAGGTGCAGCGCTTACCCATTGAACCCATTTCACAGGCCAGCGCCAATCAGCGTAAAGGACGTTGTGGCCGTATTGGTCCGGGTATTTGTATTCGCTTATACAGCGAAGAGGACTTTCTACAGCGACCGGAATACACTGACCCGGAAATTCTCCGAACCAATTTGGCGGCGGTGATACTGCAAATGTCGTCATTGCGCCTGGGCGATATTCGGCAATTTCCTTTTGTGCAAAAGCCGGATGAACGCTTTGTTAAAGACGGTTTGAATCTACTGGAAGAGCTGCATGCCATTAAGCCCGGACGTAAAAATGAACAACCCCGTCTAACCGACATTGGTCGGCAACTGTCCCGTCTGCCACTGGACCCGAGGTTAGCCAGAATCGTCATGGCCGGTCAGCAGTATGGCTGTGTCCGTGAAATGCTGGTTATTACTGCAGCCTTAAGTATTCAGGATCCGCGTGAACGACCACACGATGCACAGCAAAAAGCCGATGAGTGGCATCAGCGTTTTCGCGATAAGAGCTCTGACTTTATGGCGTTTCTGAATCTATGGAATTACGTCAAAGAAAAACAAAAAGCCTTGTCTGGTAACCAGTTCCGTAAGCAAATGGGTCGTGAGTTTATTCATTTTATGCGCTTGCGCGAGTGGCAGGACATTTACACGCAAAGTCGGCAAACGGTTCGGGAAATGGGGCTGTCTATTAACGAGGAGCCGGCGACTTTTGAGCAAATACACCGCGCTTTGATCACCGGTTTATTGTCTCAGGTGGGTGTAAAAGAGGACCGACACGAGTATCAGGGAACCCGACAAACGCGTTTTCATATTTTCCCGGGGTCGGGTTTATTCGGTAAACCGCCTAAGTGGGTTGTCACAGCCGAGCTGGCGGAAACTTCAAAATTGTATGCGAGAATTAATGCTGACATCGATCCGTTGTGGGTTGAGGAAGCGGCACCGCACTTAGTCAAAAAGCAGTATCTTGAACCGCACTTTGAGAAAAAGCAGGGCAGTGTGGCGGCCGATGAGCAGGTCACGTTACTGGGGCTTATTCTGGTTCCCAGACGACGCGTCCAGTTTGGCCCGGTTTCACCGGTTAAAGCCCGGGAGATTTTCATTCGAGAAGGGCTGGTCAATTCGCAGTTAACGCGCAAGCTACCTTTTATTCAACACAACTTAAAGTTAATTCAGGACGTTCAGGCGCTGGAAGCGAAATCTCGCCGTCGCGATATTCTGGTGGACGAAGAGGTGTTGTTTGAGGCTTACGATCGCGCTATACCTGAAGGGATCTATAACGAGAAATTGTTAGCTGGCTGGTGGCACAAAGCGGCTAAAAAAGAGCCTAAACTACTGTTTTTTGAACGCGATGATCTTATTGCCGGTGACACGGAACATATTACTGAAAACGAGTATCCGGAATTCTGGCGCCAGGGCAACCTGCGCCTGCCGTTAAGCTACCATTTTGAGCCTAACGCCGAAGACGACGGCGTCAGCGTGAATATTCAGTTAGGGATTCTTAATCAGGTGAAGCCAGAGGGGTTTGACTGGCATATTCCGGCGCTCCGTGAGGAACGTATTGCGCATTTAATTAAGTCGCTACCGAAAACCTTACGCCGGAACTTTGTACCTGCTCCTAACTTCGCTGGTGCGATTATCGCCGATATTGAGCCGCTGCAAGGGCGCTTAACTGACGCTATGGCGACTAAGCTACTGCGTATGACCGGCGTGGCGGTTCCGGATGAAAGCTGGGATGAGTCCTCGCTACCGGCTCATTTACGCATGAACTTTAAGATTCTTGACGGCAAAAAGCTGGTTAACCAGGGACGTGACTTGCAAAGCCTTCAACAGCAGTTGTCAGGTAAAGTGCAACAGCGGCTGGAGAAAACGGCAGGTGACGATATTAGCCGTGAGCGTGTCGATAGCTGGGACTTTGATGATCTACCTGAAGTGATCACCGAACGTCAACAAGGTTTTGAGCTTAAGGCGTATCCGGGCCTGATAAATAAAGGCAAAGGACAGGTTGCTCTGCAATTGTTTGATAACCCGGAGCAGGCGAAAAAGCATCATAAAGCCGGTGTACGTGAATTGTTACTGCAACAAATACCCTCGCCAATTAAGCATTTACAGAAGTCACTGTCGAATAAAGCCAAATTGGCTATGTACTTTAACCCCTGGGGGAAAGTGGATGCGTTAATAGCCGACTGTATCGCAGCGGCGGTAGACGGCCTCATTCAGGAACAGATTGAGCAGGGCAATGAGCTCCGTGAACAAAAGGGCTTTGAGCAATTAAAAGATATTGTTCGTGCTAATTTGAATGAGCGCGTTGAGCAAATTGCGCTGGAAGTCGAGCAATGTCTGTTATTGTCGCAGCAGGTTAGAAAGTCTCTTAAAGGTAAAATCCCACTGGATCAGATCCAGTCGCGGGGCGATATTCAGGATCAACTGGACAACTTAGTGTTCGCGGGGTTTGTCTCCGCTTTTGGTGGGGAACGCTTGAATGACATTGTGCGTTATTTAAAAGCTATTCAACGTCGGTTGGAAAAACTGCCGGTCGACCCGAATAAAGACAGATTGATGACTCTGACTCTGGCTAACCTTGAAGAGCAGTATAAAGCGGTCGTGAAAGCTTATGAAAATAAAGGTTCGGTGGTTCCCGATGAGGTTTCTGAAATTCGCTGGATGATTGAAGAGCTGCGAGTATCATTCTTTGCGCAGACGCTGGGAACGAAATATCCGGTGTCAGAAAAGCGGGTGAAACAAGCAATAGAGGCGGCTAAATAGCCGCCTCTATACTAGGGTTACATTACTTACACAGAATTATGCAGTGTAAAGCCCTAAGTTTTCTTTTGCGTAGGCTTCAAATTCTGTGAAGCCGCCAACATGTTGTTCGTCGACAAAAATTTGAGGAACCGTTTGTACCGGTTTGCCTACCGTTTTTTCCAGGTCAGCTTTGCTGATGCCTTCAGCGTGAATGTCGACATAGCGATAATCAAAATCATCCATATCGGCTTTTAATTTATCCGCTACTTCTACGGCACGAACACAAAACGGACAACCCGGACGTCCAAAAATGACTGTAAACATGGAATACCTCTCTCACAAAAATTTATGGTGCCATTATCCAGATTTTATTGTTGGTTAACAATTGTTCTGCACGATGGGCACAATCGATTTAATGAATAATACTTAGTGGTCAATGTCCAGATCCGACTCCGGGATACAACAGCAGGGCAGAATGTCGCCTTTTCTGACATAAGCCAGAGGCTCTGTTGTATAACGGACTTTGCCGGACTTTAGAGTGCTACGACAGGCACCACAAAAACCACTGCGGCAGTGGTAGTGCATTTCTAACTGATGCTTTTCTAAGGCCTCGAGTAAGGTGCCTTCAGTCGCATCAACGGCAAGTTCAGGCCCACCGTTGACTGTGACTTTAAAGGTGTTAGCCATAGCTTAGAGATCAAAGTCCCCAAGGTCGGAAGCATTAACTTCACTGTCTATCTGACCAACAAGGTAAGAAGTGATTTCTGATTCCTGTGGTGCTACCTGAACGTTGTCTGATACCAGATATTTGTTCATCCAGGGTAGTGGGTTGGAACGCTGGTTTTCAAACGGTGCGTCAAAGCCAATGGCCTGCATACGTAAGTTCGCAATATACTCCACGTACTGGCAGAGCATGCTCTCGTTCAGGCCAATCATTGAGCCGTCTTTAAACAGGTAGTGCGCCCACTGTTTTTCCTGCTTCACTGCGGTCATGAAAATTTCATAGGCATCGTCACGCAGTTCTTCGGCAATTTCTTTCATTTCCGGGTCGTCTTCGCCATATTGCCACAAATTAAGAATATGCTGTGTCGATGTCAGATGAACGTTTTCGTCACGGGCAATCAGCTTAATAATTTTTGCGTTGCCTTCCATTAACTCACGTTCTGCAAAAGCGAAAGTGCAGGCGAAACTGACATAAAAACGAATAGCTTCCAGCGCGTTAACCGAGTTAATGCATAAGAATAGCTTCTTCTTAATTTCCCGCTGGGTTACGGTATGGGTTTTGCCTTCAACAACCACATCGCCTTCACCGTGCGTCTGCAACAGCTGAGTATAGAAAATAAGATCATCATAGTACTTGGAGATGTCATTCGCGCGAATTTTAATTTGCTCATTAATGACAATGTCTTCAAAGACTTCGCTGGGGTCACTGAACAGATTACGCAGAATGTGTGTGTACGAACGCGAATGTATGGTCTCAAAGAAAGACCAGGTTTCAATCCAGGTTTCTAACTCAGGCAGAGAAACAATTGGCAGTAACGCGATATTCGGTGAACGCCCCTGAATTGAATCCAACAGTGTTTGATACTTCAGGTTAGAAATAAACACATGCTTTTCACTGGCGGTTAGCTTGTTAAAGTCAATACGGTCACGACTGACGTCGATTTCTTCCGGGCGCCAGAAAAAACTGATTTGTTTTTCAATCAGCTTTTCAAAAATACTGTGTTTTTGCTGGTCATAGCGAGCAACGTTAACAGAGTTACCTAAAAACATCGGCTCCGTTAACGGGTCATTCTGCTGTTGATTAAAAGTTGAGTACGACATTCGCTAAAATCCTTCTTATTAAATTTTGCAGGCGCCGCCGGCACAGTCATCATCTTCTTCAATGATCACTTCTGTCGGCTGTGCCTGAGACGCAGCAACACCTTTACGTGCCGCAATGTCGGATTGGTTATCCGCAGCACCGTCACGGGTGTTGTGATAGTAAAGCGTCTTAACGCCAAGTTTATAGGCCGTTAATAAGTCCTGCAGAAGCTGCTTCATGGGGACTTTACCGGCTTGGAATTTACTTGGGTCGTAATTGGTGTTTGCAGAAATTGTCTGGTCGACAAATTTTTGCATAATACCAACCAGCTCCAGGTATCCCTTGTTATTAGGGATTTGCCATAACAGCTCATACTTGTCTTTTAAGTTTTCGTAGTCCGGAACAACCTGTTTGGTGACACCGTCTTTTGACGACTTAATGCTGACAAAGCCACGAGGCGGTTCAATGCCGTTGGTCGCGTTAGAAATCTGCGAGGACGTCTCAGAAGGCATTAACGCTGATAACGTTGAGTTACGCATGCCGTGCTGCTTAATGTCAGCACGAAGCTTATCCCAGTCCAGATGCAGAGGCTCATCGCAAACCTTATCCAGATCTTTCTTGTAGGTATCGGTTGGCATAATGCCCTGAGAGTAGGTGGTTTCATTAAATTTAGGGCAGGCACCTCTTTCTTTAGCCAGGTTCATTGACGCCTGCATCAGATAATACTGTATAGCCTCAAAGGTCTGGTGAACCAGACCATTGGCAGAGCCGTCCGAATATTTAACGCCGTGCTTGGCCAGGTAGTAAGCAAAGTTAATAACACCAATACCCAGAGTACGGCGGTTCATGGTGGCATTATAAGCGGCCGGAACAGGGTATTCCTGATAATCCAGCAGGCTGTCCAGTGCGCGCACGGCTAAGTCGGCCAGGTTTTCAAATTCACTTAAGCTCTCAATTTTGCCTAAGTTAAAAGCCGATAAAGTACAAAGGGCAATTTCACCTTCTTCGTCATTCACATGGCTTAGGGGCTTAGTTGGTAACGCAATTTCAAGACACAGGTTGCTCTGACGAATAGGAGCAACTTTAGAATCGAACGGACTGTGCGTGTTGCAGTGGTCAACGTTTTGTACGTAGATACGGCCAGTACTGGCGCGTTCCTGCATAAACAGGCCAAACAACTCAATGGCTTTAATGCGTTTTTTACGGATGCTTTCATCCTGTTCGTACTGAAGGTACAAACGCTCAAATTCGTCCTGATCTTCAAAGAACGCGTCGTAAAGCCCCGGAACGTCCGACGGGCTGAACAGGGTAATATAATCGTCTTTAATCAGACGTTGGTACATGGTGCGGTTAAACTGCACACCGTAATCCAGATGACGAACCCGGTTTTCTTCAACACCGCGGTTGTTTTTCAGTACCAATAAGCTTTCAACTTCCAGATGCCAAAGTGGGTAGAACAGGGTAGCCGCGCCACCACGAACACCGCCTTGCGAACAGCTTTTAACCGCTGTCTGGAAGTATTTATAGAACGGGATACAACCTGTGTGGAAGGCTTCACCGTTACGAATAGGGCTGCCCAGAGCGCGAATACGCCCGGCGTTAATACCAATACCGGCGCGCTGCGATACGTATTTTACGATGGCGCTTGAAGTGGCATTAATAGAGTCAAGGCTATCGCCGGCTTCAATCAGAACGCAGGAGCTGAACTGACGCGTAGGCGTGCGCACACCCGACATGATAGGTGTTGGTAGCGAGATTTTGAATTCAGAAGCGGCGTCGTAGAAACGTTTAACGTAGTCCATACGAGTGCTTTTCGGGTAGTTAGCAAACAAACAAGCCGCTACCAGAATGTATAAGAACTGAGCGCTTTCATAGATGTCGCCGGTAACCCGGTTTTGAACCAGATATTTGTTTTCAAGCTGCTTAACGGCTGCGTAAGAGAAGTTCATGTCACGCCAGTGATCCAGAATTTCGTCCATCTGGTCAAATTCTGCTTCAGTATAGTCTTCCAGCAGGTGCTCATCGTAGCGATGCTCTGCAACCATCTTTTTGACCTGATCGTAGAGACGCGGAGGCTCAAACTTACCGTAGGCCCGTTTGCGCAAGTGGAAAATAGCTAAACGCGCGGCCATGTATTGATAATCAGGCGCTTCTTCTGAAATTAAATCAGCTGCAGCTTTGATGATGGTCTCGTGGATATCTTCGGTTTTAATACCGTCGTAAAACTGAATGTGAGACTTAATTTCGACCTGAGAAGCTGAAACATTGTTAAGACCTTCAGCGGCCCACATGATGACCCGGTGAATTTTATCGAGGTTTAGCGGTTCGCGTTCGCCGCTGCGTTTAGTGACATATAGTTGCTCGTTCATTTTGCGCTGACTCTTAGCTTTTGTTATATGTTTGTAGCCACAAGATATTGTGCTTATTAGTTGTACAGGGCGATATTTACACAATATCTAGTGTCTTGGGAATGAGGAGTATGCTAGGTCTAACTGTCACTTCGATCAAGTAAATTTACGGCCAAAAACAAGAATAATTTTGATTTAGAAATCTTGATTTTTTGTCAGCCTTTATTTGGCGTGAGTTTGCGCAGGTAATCTTGCTATATATTTTTTTGATCTTTCAAAATGTGTTTATAGATCAAGAATTATTTATAGCAAGTAGCTCCAGTAACTCCAGGGGCGAGGCAATATGGTAATCGGCTTGCCAGCGTTGTGGCTGATCTTCATTGCTAATATAGCCATATTCAGCAAGCACAGTAACCATACCGGCATTGCGGCCAGCTTCGATATCCCGTTCCGCATCTCCGACATAAAGACAGTCGGCAGGTTCTATTCCCAGCTGTTCAGCCGCATAGAACAAAGGTTCCGGCGACGGCTTTGAGACGCTTAAGGTATCGCCGCTTACGACTACACTAATAGCTTCAAACTCCGGAAAATGAGGCAATAACTGTTGTGTAAGTCGTTCTGGTTTATTGGTGACTATGGCAACTTGAATGGATTCGCGTTGCAGCACAGCCAGTAGCTCCAGAACGCCCGGGTAAGGCTGTGTATGAGTGGCTATGTTTTCTTTATAAGCACTCAAAAAAGCATGTCGCAGTTCGGCTTCCCTGTCGCTGTACTCATTAGCGAAAGCAAGCTGTAGCATGCCTCTGGAACCATGTGATGCAACAGGCGTAAATACCTCAGCCGTAATGGCAGGGCGTTGGTATTGTTCGCACACGGCATTTAGTGCGGCACCCAGGTCGGGGGCTGTATCAAGCAGTGTGCCATCCAAATCGAACAACACCGCCTTTACCGGAGAATTTCTGTCTGATGAGGGCATTTATGACTCCGGTTTTTTTAAAGCGATAATGTAATTCACATCAACATCTTTTTCTGAAAGAACAAAGCCTTTAAGCGGATTAAAGATAAGACCATTAATGGCGATATCTTCTAATCCGGCTGCATCTGTCATACGCAGTAGCTCTGACGGTTTGATAAAACGTTGATGTTGATGAGTTCCTTTGGGAACCCAGCCTAAAACATGTTCGGCGACAACAATACCTAATAGCCACGACTTTACATTGCGGTTTAAGGTCGAGAAAAAGATGTGCCCACCAGGTTTAAGTGCTTTTGTGCAAGCCCGGACAATAGCGTCAGGGTCGGGTACGTGCTCCAGCATCTCCAGACAAGTAACCACATCAAAGCTTTCCGGTTGCTGCTCTGCCAGAGTTTCAATGGCAATGCACTGGTAATCAATTTCACGGCCGCTTTCTAACGCGTGCAAGCGTGCGACTTTTAATGACTGTTCGGCTAAATCAATACCGGTAACTTTTGCACCGCGTTCAGCCATCGCTTCACTTAATAGCCCGCCACCGCAACCAACATCCAGTACGTTTTTGCCGAACAGACCCTCTGTATGATTTTCGATAAACCCCAGCCGAACGGGGTTTATTTTATGTAAGGGTTTGAATTCTCCATCGGGGTCCCACCAACGCGAGGCCAGGGCTGAAAATTTTGCGATCTCTTCCGGATCGACGTTTTTTTGTTCACTTTTAGAGCGACTGGTGGTCATAGATTATGCGTCTTTAAGAGATGGATAACGCGGCTAGTCTACCTCAGGCAAAGAATAAGAAAAAGAGGGTGCGAGACGCGGTTGGGATGGGTACAATGATTGGATCAAAATAACAATGAATATGCGGATCTATATTTAGGGAATAAACTATGAGCGATCTAGCCAGAGAAGTGTCACCGGTAAATATCGAAGACGAACTAAAAAGCTCGTACCTCGATTATGCCATGAGCGTCATTGTTGGGCGTGCTTTACCAGATGTTCGTGATGGCCTGAAGCCAGTACACAGACGTGTCTTGTTCGCAATGAGCGAATTGCGCAACGACTTTAATAAACCTTATAAAAAGTCAGCTCGTGTCGTTGGTGACGTCATCGGTAAATATCACCCACATGGTGATAGTGCTGTTTACGACACTATTGTGCGTATGGCACAGAACTTCTCCTTGCGTTACATGTTGGTCGATGGCCAGGGTAACTTTGGTTCGGTTGACGGCGATTCAGCTGCGGCGATGCGTTATACCGAAATTCGTATGGCGAAAATTGCGCATCAGTTACTCGCCGATTTAGATAAAGAAACGGTTGATTTTGTAGACAACTATGATGGTACCGAGCGTATTCCTGACGTTCTGCCTACCCGTGTACCTAACCTGTTAGTTAACGGTTCTTCTGGTATTGCCGTTGGTATGGCTACAAACATCCCACCTCATAATCTGACCGAAGTTGTCGATGGTGCACTTGCCATGATTGATAACCCGGAGATTGATGTCGAAGGGTTAATGGAATACATCCCGGGACCGGACTTCCCGACGGCGGCAACAATTTCTGGACGTAGCGGTATTGTCGAAGCTTATAAAACCGGTCGTGGCCGTATTCATTTGCGCGCTCAGGCGGAAATTGAAGTTGACGAGAAAACGGGTAAAGAAACCATCATTGTTACGGAAATTCCGTATCAGGTGAATAAAGCTCGCTTAATTGAAAAAATTGCTGAGTTGGTCAAAGAAAAACGCGTTGAAGGTATAAGTGCCTTGCGTGATGAGTCTGATAAAGACGGTATGCGCATTGTTATCGAAATCCGCCGCGGCGATGTGGGTGAAGTGGTGCTTAACCATTTGTATGCTAACACCCAGTTACAGGTTGTGTTTGGTATCAACATGGTTGCGCTGGATAAAGGCCAGCCACGTTTGTTCAACCTGCGCGATATGCTGGACTGCTTTATTCGCCACCGTCGTGAAGTGGTGACACGTCGCTCAGTATACGAATTACGTAAAGCTCGTGAACGTGCTCATATTTTGGAAGGTCTGGCGATATCGCTGGCCAATATTGACGAAATTATTGAACTTATCCGTCGCTCACCAACGCCTGCTGAAGCGAAAGCTGGTCTAATTGCCCGTGCATGGCAGCTGGGTGATGTTGCGGCCATGCTGGAAACTGCCGGTGTGGATGCTGCGCGTCCTGATCATCTGCCAGAAGAATACGGTATTCGCGATGGCAACTATCACCTGACCGAAGAACAGGCTCAGGCGATTCTGGATTTACGCCTGCACAAACTGACCGGTTTAGAACACGAAAAAATTCTGGATGAATATAAAGGCCTGTTAGAACAGATTGCTGAACTGCTGCATATTCTGAACAGCTCAGAGCGCCTGATGGAAGTGATTCGTGAAGAACTGGTAGAAATACGTAACAACTTCGGCGATGAGCGTAAAACCGATATTACTGCTGCTGCACACGACATCAGCATGGAAGATTTAATCAACGAAGAAGACGTGGTTCTGACGCTTTCTCACGAAGGTTATGTGAAATATCAGCCACTGACCGAATACGAAGCGCAACGTCGTGGTGGTAAAGGTAAAGCCGCCACTAAGATGAAAGACGAAGACTTTATTGAAAGACTGTGGGTAGCGAACACGCATGACACCATTTTATGCTTCTCAACCCGTGGCCGTATTTACTGGATGAAAGTTTACCAGTTGCCGCTGGCAAGTCGTGCCTCTCGTGGTAAACCAATAGTGAACTTGTTGCCGCTTGAAGCCGACGAGCGTATTACCGCTATTCTGCCAACACGGGATTACCCGGAAGATAAGTTCGTGGTTATGGCAACGAAGAAAGGCACGATTAAGAAAACGCCATTACCAGAGTACTCACGTCCTCGTAACGGCGGCATCATTGCACTGAACCTGGTTGATGACGATGAACTGATTGGTGTTGATATCACTGACGGTAACGGCGAAATTATGCTGTTCTCTGACGCCGGTAAAGTGGTGCGCTTCGCTGAAGAGCAAGTACGTTCAATGGGTCGTACAGCTACAGGTGTCCGTGGTATTCGCTTAGAAGAAGGGCAGCGTGTTGTATCACTGATTGTTCCTCGTGAATACGAAGAGGAAGAAGCGAATGTATTAACCGTGACTGAAAACGGTTACGGCAAACGCACACCGCTAAGCGAATACCCGGCGAAGAGCCGTGCCACCAAAGGTGTTGTCTCTATTAAAGTCAGCGAACGTAATGGCTCTGTGGTTGGTGCTATGGAAGTTATTGATGGCAACGAAATCATGTTGATCAGTAATAAAGGCACTCTGGTAAGAACTCGCGTCAACGAGGTTTCTACTGTTGGTCGTAACACTCAGGGTGTGCGCTTAATTCGCACCGCTGATGACGAAAAAGTCGTTGGCTTACAGCGTATTGACGAAATTGATGAAGATGAAGTGTTAGTTGACGGCGAGGTTGTTGCTGAAGAAGGTGAAACCGCAGCTGACGACAATACTGAAAATCAAGAAGGTTCCGACGAGTCATGAGTCAGTTGTTTAACTTTTCTGCCGGACCGGCAATGTTGCCGGTCGACGTTTTGAAGCAGGCTCAGGAAGAGCTATTAAACTGGAATGGACAGGGCGTCTCGGTGATGGAAATTTCTCACCGCGACCCTGTTTATGTCCACATGGCACGTGAAGCCGAGCAAGACCTGCGCGACCTGTTAAACGTACCGGATGACTATGAAGTACTCTTTTTGCAAGGCGGTGGCCGCGGCCAGTTTTCTGCGGTTCCGCAAAATATTGCGTCACCGGATGCCACCGTCGATTATCTGGATACAGGAATTTGGTCTGGTTTTGCTATCCGGGAAGCCGAAAAGTTTGTTTCCAGAGTGAATGTTGCAGGGCAAGTTCAGGAAGGCGCTAAAGGCAAGGAAATTCAGTCGTCAAAAGACTGGAATTTGTCTGAAAATGCCGCTTATTTTCATTATTGTCCTAATGAAACCGTCGATGGCATTGCGCTGCATGAGATTCCTGACGTAAAGGCGCCAATTGTGGCTGATATGTCATCGAATATTCTCTCTGAACCTCTGGATGTCTCAAAGTTTGGCGTCATATACGCTGGAGCTCAAAAAAATATTGGCCCTTCCGGTTTTGCCATTGCGATTGTTAAAAAGTCTCTATTAGGCCATCCGCAGAAGCAGGTGTCCTCTATCATGGATTACCAGCTGCAGGCAAAAGACGGATCTATGTACAACACGCCCAATACTTTTGCCTGGTACCTGGCTGGGTTGGTATTCAAATGGCTAAAAGCTCAGGGCGGATTAACCGCTATGGGCGAACGCAATCGTCATAAAGCGCAGCTTTTATATGACTTTGTCGATAAGTCCGATTTTTACAGTAACACTATTAATCCGGCTTACCGTTCAATTATGAACATTCCTTTCCAGTTGGCTGACGACAAGCTCGATGCTGAGTTTTTGCAAGGCGCTAAAAACCAAGGTTTATTGGGGCTAAAAGGGCATCGCTTTGTTGGTGGCATGAGAGCCAGTATTTATAACGCAATGCCGGTGGAAGGCGTAGAAGCATTGCTAAGTTATATGGCTGATTTTGAACGTAAGCTTGGCTAATAAATAGAATAAAAAAGGTAGTGAATCGCTATGGCAGAATTTAATGCATTAGAACTGGTTAATTCCGGAGTAAAGCAATTACGTCCGTATCAGGCGGGTAAACCTACGTCTGAATTGCAGCGTGAGTTAGGCCTGCAGCACGTGGTTAAGCTAGCTTCAAATGAGAACCCCCTGGGTTTGAGTGAAAAAGTAAAAACCGCGCTGGAAGCCGAGTTAACGGATTTAGTGCGTTACCCCGATGCGAACGGTTACTACCTTAAAAGTCGTCTGGCCGAGTTACATGAAGTTGGAACGCAGCAAATAACTCTGGGTAACGGTTCTAACGATGTTCTGGAAATTTTAGCCCGGACCTTTGTGTCAGATAAAGACGAAGTCATTTTCTCTCAGCATGCGTTTGTTGTGTATCCGCTGGTGACTCAGGCTATTGGCGCAAAACCCGTTGCCGTTCCTGCGGTAGATTATGGCCATGATCTTGATGGTATGGCAAAAGCGGTGACCGATAAAACCAAGATGATTTTTATCGCCAACCCGAATAATCCAACCGGCACGTTTTTATCGACTTCGGCGCTGAAGAACTTCCTGGATAAAATACCGCAGAACATCATTGTTGTTCTGGATGAAGCCTATTACGAGTACGTGCCGGAAGACGAACGGGCACCGTCGGTTGAGTGGATAAAAGAGTACCCTAACTTAGTGGTCAGCCGAACCTTTTCTAAAGCCTATGGCTTAGCTGGATTACGTGCAGGTTACGTGGTCAGCGACGAAAGTGTGGCAGACGTTCTTAACCGCATTCGCCAGCCATTTAATATGAATTCGTTGTCGCTGAAAGCTGCTGAAGTCGTATTAGATGATCACGCTTATCTGCAAAAAGCCGTTGAGCTAAACGCTCAGGGTATGAAGCAGTTAACAGATTTTTGTGAAGATTCAGGGCTTAACTACATTCCATCTTACGGTAACTTTTTAACCATAGAAGTTGGCCCCGATGCTGAGAAACTTTACGACCAGCTTCTGCACGAAGGCGTTATTGTACGTCCAGTCGGTGGTTATGAATTACCGAACCATTTACGTGTCAGTATTGGTCTGCCCGAAGAAAACCAGGCCTTTATTAAGGCAATGAAAAAGCTACGTGGTTAATTCTATTCACATAGAGCCGCAACAGTATTGTTGCGGTACTGTCACCTTACCGGGTTCAAAAAGCATTGCTAACCGGGCATTGCTTATGGCCGCTTTATGTCAGACTCCCGTCACCTTACATAATTTACTGGTTAGCGATGACACTAGCCGTATGCGTGAAGCTCTTAGTGCATTGGGAGTGAGCTTTGAAGATGACAAACTCACTACCCGGGTGCGCGGTTTGGGGGGGCATTGGAATACCCCCGCTTCTGAGCTCTATCTGGGCAATGCCGGCACGGCAATGCGGCCACTCGTAGCCGTGTTAGCAGCAACATTAAAAAGCGAACATAAATCGGTAGTGCTAAAAGGGGATGCCCGAATGCACGAACGACCAGTTAAGCATTTGGTTGATGCCATACAACCCCAAGGTGCGGCAGTTAACTACCTGGGCGAGTCTGGTTTTCCTCCGTTGGAAATAACGGCAGGCTTAGCCTCGGGTCACTTTGAAATTGACGGTTCGGTATCCAGCCAGTTTATTTCGGCCTTACTGATGGCACTTCCGTTACTGCCCGGTCATTCAACCCTGACATTGAAAGGGAATGTGGTTTCACGACCTTACATTGAACTGACGCTGCAAATGCTCGCAGACTTTGGCATTTCGATAAAAGAAGACTCTCCTCAGCGCTACGCTATTACCGGCGGGCAATGCTACCAGTCGCCCGGCGAATACTGGGTCGAAGGCGATGCCAGTGCTGCGTCTTACTGGATGGCTGCCGCGCTGTTAGGCAAAGGTCCGGTTGAGATTATCGGTGTCGGTAAAAACTCTATTCAGGGCGACAAACGTTTCGCCGAAGTGGTTGAAGCCATGGGCGCGTCAGTGAGCTACCATAAAAACAGCATAACCGTATCCGGCACAGGACGTGTACAGGGCATTGATCAGGACTTTAATGATATTCCCGATGCGGCAATGACAGTCGCGCCACTGGCTTTATTCGCAAATAAGCCGACGACAATTCGTAATGTAGCAAACTGGCGGGTTAAAGAAACCGACCGGCTTCATGCTATGGCGACTGAGCTGCGCAAGCTTGGCGCAACGGTCGATGAGGGCGACGACTTCCTCCGTATTGAGCCGCTGAAACACTGGCAGCATGCTGCCATTGATACTTATGACGACCACCGTATGGCAATGTGTTTCTCTTTAGTGGCATTTTCTCCTGTTGGGGTGATAATCAACGATCCCGCTTGTTGCGCTAAGACCTACCCTGACTATTTTTCCGAGTTTTCACGGCTCTGTCACAGTTAACTCTTAGACTCGCTGACTTTGATTAATGCAATTTTTTTACAAATGCGTATAATTGCGCGGCTAAATGCTGCGTAATGCAGAGCAATTAGAGGATTTTATGACAACTCATATTCCAGTCATTACGATTGACGGGCCGAGTGGGGCAGGAAAAGGGACAATAAGCCGATTATTGGCAGAAAAGCTAGGATGGCATTTGCTGGACAGTGGCGCAATTTATCGCGTGCTGGCACTGGCGGCTTTGCATCATGACTTTACGCCGGAAGATGAAGAGAGCCTGGTGGCACTGGCGGCGCATCTGGATGTGAAATTTGAAGCGGAAGAAGAACGCTCATTGACACATATTATTCTTGAAGGTGAGGATGTGACCATGACCATCCGTACTGAACAAGTGGGTAATATGGCGTCAAAAATAGCGGCTTTACCACGCGTCAGAGAGGCTCTTCTACGCCGCCAGCGGGGCTTCAAGGAGTTGCCGGGTCTGGTTGCCGACGGCCGCGATATGGGGACTGTTGTGTTCACTGATGCCGATGCGAAAATCTTTTTGACGGCTTCAGCCGAAGAGCGAGCAAGACGACGCTTTGAGCAATTGAAGGAAAAAGGTTTTGATGCTAATATTGATCAATTAGTGAACGAAATTAAAGAAAGAGATGATCGTGATACGAATCGCTCGGTGGCACCACTTAAGCCAGCCGAGGATGCGGTGTATCTGGATTCTACTGATACGTCGATTGAAGACGTATTGGAACACGTATTGACGTTTGCGCACAGCAAACTCTCAAAGACTAGCTAGGGTCAGGTGACCTTAATTAGGCGTCTGTTGTAAGGAAGCGAACAGACTATTTTAATAACCCCGCTGTATACGGAAGTTCAGTGGACGTCTTATTGATAAGCGAAGTTAATTACTATGTCAGAAAATTTTGCAGAATTATTTGAAGAAAGCCTAAAGGAAGTTGAAACACGCCCGGGCTCCATTGTTAAAGGTACTATTGTTGCTATCGAAAAAGACCTGATCTTAGTTGATGCTGGTCTGAAATCTGAAAGCGCGATTCCAGCAGAACAATTCCGTAATGCAGAAGGTGAATTAGAAGTCAGCGTCGGCGACGTAGTTGACGTAGCCCTTGATGCTGTTGAAGACGGCTTTGGTGAAACTATCCTGTCTCGCGAAAAAGCGAAACGCTATGAAGCATGGCTGCAGCTGGAAAAAGCACACGAAGACAATGCAACCGTTATCGGTATTATTTCCGGTAAGGTTAAGGGTGGCTTTACAGTAGACTTAGGCGGCGTTCGCGCGTTCTTGCCTGGTTCACTGGTTGATGTACGTCCAGTACGTGAAACAACGCACCTGGAAAACAAAGATTTAGAATTCAAAGTTATCAAGCTTGATCAGAAGCGCAACAACGTTGTTGTTTCTCGCCGTGCTGTTATCGAAAAAGAAAACAGTGCAGAGCGCGAAGAGCTGCTTGAAAACCTGCAAGAAGGTCAGGAAGTTCAGGGTATCGTTAAGAACCTGACTGACTACGGCGCGTTCGTTGACTTAGGCGGCGTCGATGGCTTATTGCACATTACCGATATGGCTTGGAAGCGCGTTAAGCACCCAAGTGAAATCGTAAACGTTGGCGATGAAATCACTGTTAAAGTATTGAAGTTTGACCGTGAACGTACTCGTGTATCTCTTGGCCTTAAGCAATTAGGCGAAGATCCATGGGCTGATATCGCAAACCGTTACCCAGAAGGTCACCGTTTAACTGGTCGTGTTACGAACTTGACTGATTACGGCTGCTTCGTCGAAATCGAAGAGGGTGTTGAAGGTCTTGTTCACGTATCAGAAATGGACTGGACTAACAAAAACGTTCATCCTTCTAAAGTGGTTAACCTGGACGACACTGTTGAAGTTATGGTTCTGGAAATTGACGAAGAACGTCGTCGCATTTCACTAGGCCTGAAACAGTGCAAACCAAACCCTTGGGAAGAGTTTGCGAAGAACCACAATAAAGGCGAGCAAGTTACTGGTAAGATCAAGTCAATCACTGACTTTGGTATCTTCATCGGTCTTGACGGCGGTATTGACGGTTTGGTTCACTTGTCAGATATTAGCTGGAACGCTACTGGCGAAGAAGCTGTTCGTGATTACAAAAAAGGTGAAGAAGTTACCGCTGTAGTCATGCAGGTTGATGCTGAACGCGAGCGTATTTCTCTGGGTATCAAGCAGCTTGAAGAAGACCCATTCAATAACTACCTGGCGGCCAATAAAAAAGGTGCTATTGTTACAGGTACAGTTACTGAAGTAGACGCTAAAGGCGCTAAAGTTGAATTAGCTGAAAGCGTTGAAGGTTATGTTCGTGCCGCAGACATTTCACGCGACCGTGTTGAAGATGCAAGCACTGAACTGAGCGTTGGTGATTCTATTGAAGCTCGCTTCATGGGCGTTGACCGTAAAAACCGTACTCTTAGCTTGTCTATCCGTGCGAAAGATGAAGTTGAAGAGAAAGAAGCGGTTGAAAGCGTTAATAAGCAGCAGGACAGTGGTTCTGGTCTTAACAGCGCAATGGCTGAAGCCTTTAAAGCTGCAAAAACTGACGACGAATAATTTACTGCACTGATGCAGTTGATTAAAAGGAGGTAATGATGACTAAATCAGAGCTGATTGAAAGGTTAACTTTGAAGCACGAGTTACCTCCTAAGCAGGTTGAGGCTTCGGTTAAAGAAATACTCGAACAAATGGTGCAATCCTTATCGCAGGGTAAGCGCGTTGAAATTCGGGGTTTTGGGAGCTTCTCTCTGCATTATCGGGCACCTCGTGTTGGTCGTAATCCTAAAACAGGTGAGCCTGTTGAATTAGACGGAAAATACGTGCCGCATTTTAAAGCGGGCAAAGAGCTTCGCGAGAGGGTCGATACATTAAGTTAGTTTTTCCGCTCGATTGATAAAAACGGCATGCTATACTGGCATGCCGTTTTTTTATAACTAACAGGTAAGCAATTATGCTTAAAAAGCTGCTTATTCTCATTCCTGTATTAATCATATTTCTTTTGGCAATGGCTTTTGGGGCACAGAACCCGCAAACCGTAGTGGTTAATCTACTGGTTCTGCAAACCGAAATGGCTGTTGCGTCCTTGCTTGCTATCTTTTTTGGTAGCGGCTTTCTGGTTGGTATTTTATTACTTTGCTTATCGAGTTTATCCTGGCGCTACAAGTACAACCGTTTAGTTAAGCGTTTAAATAAACTGGACAAGGAGAGCTAACGGCTCATGTTGGAGCTTCTCTTCCTGCTTTTACCAATTGCTGCTGCCTATGGCTGGTTCATGGGGCGCAATAGTGTTCGCACAGAAGAACGAAAAGAGCAGAAGCGTTTTTCCAAACAGTATGCGACTGGTATCAACCTTTTGCTGTCAGACCAGCCAGATAAGGCGGTTGATTTATTCGTCGAGTTATTAGATGTCGACAGCGAAACCATTGAGACTCACTGGACGTTAGGTAAGTTATTTCGCCGTAGAGGCGAAGTTGACCGCGCAATAAAAATTCATAAAAACCTGACGTCACTTCCCAATTTGTCTGAGCATGACCGCCTAACAGCCATGTACGAGTTAGGCAAAGATTACCTTTCTGCCGGAATCTATGACCGCGCTGAACAAATGTTTGCCGGCTTACAGAGTTACAAATTATTCCGGGAAAAAAGCCAAAAGCATCTTCTGGAACTTTATGAGTCAACCCATGAATGGGATAAGGCCATAAAAATTGCTTTACGGCTGGCAAAACAAAGCAGCCACGCGCGGGTGGTTCTCGCCCAGTTATACTGTGAGCTTGCAGAATTAGACGACAATGTCCCGAGTAAGATAAAGCATTACAGCAAAGCACTTAAACATGATGATAACTGTGTTAGAGCTGTACTTTCCCTGGGTAAAATTTATATGAAAGAAGGGGAGTACAAAGAGTCTATTAATTATTTAACCCGGGTGTTTGAACAAGATAAATCATTTGTTTGCGAAACCATTCCTTTGCTGGAAGAAGCTTACGAGAAAACATCGGATACTCATACTTTTATTGAGTTTCTACACAGTTGCGTTGAACACAATGCCGGAATAACGGCAGCTATTACGCTATCAGAAAAAATTTGTGAATCGCAAAGTATTGAAGACGCAGAACACTTTATGACCCACGTTTTAGAGCAGCATCCGACAATGCGCGGCTTCCATCATTTAATGGGGTTACACATTAGAGCCGCGGATGTGGGCAATGCGCGCGACAGCCTGCGGAGACTGCGCAAAATGGTTCATGAGCACATAGTGCAGCGCCCCAATTATAAGTGCCGTCACTGTGGTTTCTCCGGACATACTTTATATTGGCGTTGTCCTTCGTGTAAAAGCTGGGCAACAACAAAACCTATTTTTGGATTAGATGGTGAATAACAACATGGCGTTACCGAAAATTTATGTTGCATTAGATTGCCAGACACAGGAAGCCGCTGACAATTTGGTGAGTCAATTACCTGTTGGAAAAGTTGGGCTTAAAGTGGGTAAGGAATTGTTTACTGCTATTGGACCCGACTGGGTGAAAAAGCAGGTTGAGCAAGGTTTTTCAGTATTTTTAGATTTAAAGTTTCATGATATTCCAAACACTGTGGCTAAGGCGGTAACCTCAGCAGCTAAAATTGGTGTTGATATAGTGAACGTGCACGCCAGCGGCGGTACTGAAATGATGAGCGCGGCAAGGGATGCATTAAAGCAATTTGATAAGCCCCCTTTATTAATAGCCGTGACGGTACTCACCAGCATGAGTGATTCTGATCTTGCAGAAACTGGGATCCAGGCAACTGCAGAACAGCAAGTGCTTAAACTGGCAAAGTTAGCTCAGCAGGCAGGCTTAGACGGAGTCGTCTGTTCGGCTCAGGAAGCCAGCATGCTGAAACATGATTTGGGCACGTCATTTAAGCTGGTAACGCCGGGTATCCGTCCTGCTAACAGTGCTACGGGCGACCAAAAGCGGGTTATGACACCAGAGGCCGCAATAGAGGCCGGAGTCGATTACATGGTTATTGGCCGGCCCATTACGCAGGCCGTTGACCCAACCGCCAGCGTTACGGAAATATTAGCTTCTATAGGAGAATAACGCACTTACGTCTCTGTAATGTCGCAATCTTCTAATAAGGCTAAAAACTTCGGCTATAGTGTCCTTACTGCAGTGACGCAGTGATTTTCAAAGGGAATGACACTATGAAGCTAAAATTAATCTCCATACTTGTTGCCTCATCGCTGTTTGTAACA
Organism: Idiomarina sp. H2; assembly: GCF_004364275.1. Lineage (NCBI taxonomy): Bacteria > Pseudomonadati > Pseudomonadota > Gammaproteobacteria > Alteromonadales > Idiomarinaceae > Idiomarina > Idiomarina sp. H2. The sequence continues at coordinate 141,605 of NZ_SNZY01000003.1, read as the reverse complement.
GCAGGGGCTCAAGCCTCCCCATTACTTACTCTGGCAAATTTAAACTTATCGCCGGCAGCACAGGCTGAAGAGGTTAAAACCGTCAATATCAATACGGGTTCAGCACAAGAGATATCGGCTGTCCTGGTTGGTGTCGGTGAGAAACGGGCTGAGCAGATCATCGAGTTAAGAGAGCAACTGGGTGGTTTTACCGAAGTAGAGCAATTACTTGACGTAAAGGGAATTGGTATTAAGACGTTAGAGAAAAACCGCGCTTTTATTACCATTCAATAATAATGGCAAACTCCAGAGATAAAAAAGGCCGGTAGTTTGTTGCTACCGGCCTTCTTATTTTCTAACTAAATTTTTGTTTAGCTGAATTTAGTCACATTTTGCCATTTTGGCATAAGAAGTCGAACGCGCCTGAGAAATACTGGCGATACGACTGTCTTTAACAAACTGAGGGCGATTATCTGAAGAAGCAACAGGCAGAGCCTTAAAGGCTTCTTTACGTTCTTCAGCTGTCGCCTTTGTCATTGCAGAAAATGATGAACCACTCAGTGAACGGTTAGGTATAACCGCTTCGGTTTTCATTTGCTTGCGTTTTTGTCCGGCCGCCCGCTGATGGCGAGGAGAGCGGCGAGAGCGATCCCGGCTTTTCTTCTCTTCAGCTTTTGGCTCCGGTTTTTCTTCAACGCTTTCTACTGGTTCAGCTTGCTTTGGTGCCTCTTCAGCAGTTTCAGAGGTGTTACTTTGCTTATCTTCAACTGGCTCAGAAACTGGCTCACTGGCCTGTTCAACCGGCGTTTCTACTTTTTCATTAGATGTTGCTTCAGGCTTAGCTTCAGGTTTAGCTGTGTCCTGCTTTTGCACCGAGTCATCTGTATTGGCTTCAGTTTGTTGAGTGGCGGCCTGAGCGTCTGTTTGAGGGGCTTTATCTTCAGTACTCTGAACGGCCTCTTCAACACTCTTTTCTACGCCTGGTTCCTCCGGAGTCGCAGATTGAGCCTGATTTTGCACCAGCTCAGCCGCTGCCTGCATACGCGGATCCAGCACCTTATCAGAAATCGCTTTATTCTCGCTTTTGCCAGAACCCGACTGTTTTGATGGCTTCTCTTTAGCCTGAGTTGGTTTCTGAGTATCCGCACCATCAGTCGAGGCATCAGCAGTCTTTTGAGCTGGTTGCGCTGGTTCTTTAGCTTCTAATGAATCGCCAGTAGATGAAACGCGAACGGATTTTTCAATCGGCTTACGCTGACGACGCGGTTTATCCTGAACAGCTTTAGGCTCTTTCGGCTTTTCTGCTTCAGCCGGGCTATCAACTTGCTCGTTCTTAGCCGCTTCTGGTTTTGGCTGCTGCTGATTTTTATTGCTGCGGCCACGACGTCTGCGATCGTTGCGGTTGCGACTGTTACGATTACCTGCGTCATCACGGGATTCCGTTGATTTATCTTCTGTCGCAGCCGAGGTACTTTCTTTATTGGCTTCCTTGTCCTTGCCAGCCGACTGGTTTCGGCCTCGTTGCGGGCGGTTTCCTGAACGGCGATTGCGACCACGGCGTTGCTGATTCCGTTGGTTCTGAGCATTACGCTCTTTTTCTTTCTCAGCTTCAGCTTGTTTTTGCTCTTCATCTGAACCAAACAAGCCAGAGAACCAGGTCGATAAGCGACTCAATAACGATGGTTGAGCTGCCTTTTTCTCTTCAACTTTAGCAGCCGGCGCTGGTGTTGGCGCGGCACTTGGTGCCTGCAGGCCTTTTAGTGCAGGCTCTTCAAACTTCGCTTTATCCTGAGTTAACGTGATAGAAACCGTAGATTCGGTTTGCTCTGGTTTTTGTACCAACTCAAAACTGGCCGATTCCGGAACTTCGTCATCACGAATACGTAACACTTCAAAGTGCGGTGTTTCCATATGGTGATTCGGGATAATAACGATTTTTACGTTATGACGCTTTTCAATATGATTGACGGATTGACGCTTTTCATTGAGCAAATAAGTAGCAACATCAACCGGAACCTGAGCATGCACCTGAATGGTGTTGTCTTTTATGGCTTCTTCTTCAATCAAACGCAAAATAGACAGCGCTAAAGAGTCGCTTGACCGTATGGTTCCCTGACCATTACAGCGAGGGCAAACATTATTTGCTGATTCACCCAATGAAGGACGTAAACGCTGACGGGACATTTCCATCAAACCAAAGCGCGAAATGCGGGCCACCTGAATACGTGCTCTGTCCTGAGATAAACTGTCGCGTAAACGGTTTTCAACATCACGTTGATGGCGTGCAGGGGTCATATCAATAAAGTCGATAACCACTAAGCCGCCAACATCGCGTAAACGCAATTGACGTGCTATTTCTTCGGCTGCTTCAAGGTTGGTCTGCAACGCCGTTTCTTCGATATCGCCACCTTTAGTTGCACGTGACGAGTTAATGTCGATGGATGTCAGTGCTTCGGTCGGGTCGATAACAATGGAACCACCCGACGGAAGCCGGACTTCGCGCTGGAATGCAGATTCAATCTGGCTTTCTATCTGGTAGTGACTGAAAAGCGGAACATCGCCTTCGTATTGTTTAACGCGCTGTAAAAAGTCAGGGCGAATAAGTTGGATGTGGCTGCGAACCTGTTCGTAAACTTTCGGGCTATCGATGAGCACTTCACCGATGTCTCTACGCAGGTAATCGCGTAAGGCACGGAAAATAACGTTGCTTTCCTGATGAATAAGGAAAGGAGCAGGGCGTTCGTCTGCAGCTTTGCTGATGGCTTCCCAATGATTGAGCAGAACATTTAAGTCCCACTCAAGCTCTTCCTTAGACTTACCGACACCTGCAGTACGGACAATGAGTCCCATATCTTTGGGAACATTGAGGTCAGACAAGGCTTCTTTCAGTGCTGAGCGTTCATCGCCCTCGATGCGGCGGGATATACCACCGGCACGGGGGTTATTCGGCATTAGCACCAAATAGCTACCCGCCAGAGAAATGAAAGTGGTTAAGGCGGCGCCTTTTTGGCCCCGTTCTTCTTTGTCTATCTGAACAATAACTTCCTGGCCTTCTTTAACCACATCTTTGATGTTGGGGCGGCCCTGAAAGGTATAGCCTTGCGGAAAATAGGTTTTAGCAATTTCTTTTAGAGGAAGGAACCCGTGGCGTTCTGCACCATAATCGACAAAGGCGGCTTCGAGACTTGGCTCTATGCGCGTGATTTTGCCTTTATAAATATTTGCTTTTTTTTGTTCGTGACCAGGGCTTTCAATATCTAAATCGTATAGGCGCTGGCCGTCAACCAGCGCAACACGCAATTCTTCCAATTGCGTGGCATTAATTAGCATTCTTTTCATTACTGTGACTCAATTCTTTGGGCCACAATATGACACGCCCCAATGGCGATCGTGCAATTATCGAATTCGTCTGTCGCTGCAGGCCCTTTGGGACCTGCGTTACCCGTCATCTACAACGTGTAACTAAAATGAGTTTGACTGTGCCGATAACACCAACTGTTCGGTGTCATATTGTCGCTAAATTTTACGTCTGCAATCGATTATGAAACAAAGCGTATTCGATGTGCTGTGTTCTTCTCCGTGCCATCAACATCTCGGTTAGTCACTTCATTAGACTTTAAAACCGTACGCTGATGTGGATAATGCGTCGCTCTGTTATTTCGATTGCGCGAAATATATTCTTCGTCTGCCATCTTCGATGGACTTTGACACTTAATTATTCCATGAAAACCACTGAAAATACAAGCAACAATTTCGCTGTTGAATCTTGTAGATGATGGTAAAATAGCGGCATGAAAACAATTCAACAAGAAGTACGCTGGCATACCGTCTCTGCAGAAGAGTCGGGGCAGCGAATCGATAATTTTCTCATTGCGCAATTACGCGGTGTACCAAAGTCTTTGGTGTACCGAATTGTTCGTAAAGGTGAAGTGCGGGCGAATAAAAAGCGGATAAAACCGGACTATAAGTTAAAGGAAGGCGACCTTATTCGCATTCCTCCGGTAAAAGTGAGCGAAAGACCGGAACTACCTTCTGCTAATTTAGAGCAGGTTGCGGCACTGGAGCATGCAATTCTTTATGAAGACGATGCTTTGATGTTAATTAATAAACCTTCAGGTGTTGCTGTTCACGGTGGCTCAGGGTTGCAGTTTGGCCTTATTGAAGGTTTAAGAGCGTTGCGGCCAAAAGAAAAAAGCTTAGAACTGGTTCACCGGATAGACCGGGACACCAGTGGCTTATTGCTGGTTGCTAAAAAACGTTCAGTGCTGAGAAGCTTACACGAACAGCTGCGTAACAAAGAAATGAATAAGCAATATCTGGCGTTGGTTCGCGGCCAATGGCAAAAGCGGGTTCGCAGTGTTGAGGCGCCGTTAAAAAAGAACACCTTAAAGTCCGGCGAGAGAATTGTGCGCGTTGATGCCGAAGGCAAAGCCTCTTTAACTCGTTTCAGAATTCAGCAAAGGTATAAGGAAGGGACATTAGTTGAAGCATCGCCTGTGACCGGCCGTACCCATCAGATTCGGGTTCACGCGTTACATGCGGGGCATCCTATAGCGAAAGATCCTAAGTATGGTGATGCAGATTTCGATAACGCAATGTCAGGGCTTGGGTTAAACCGACTGTTTTTACACGCCTGGCAGCTGCGTTTTTTACACCCTGTTACGGGAAAAGAAGTCGCTTTTGAAGCTCCTCTGGATGACAACTTGCAGCAAACGTTAAAACAACTGACCGCGCAATAATAAGGACTGCTTATAATGATGCACAATAAGCGACTTGTGGTGTTTGACTGGGACGGCACTTTAATGGACTCCATTGGCCGAATTGTGTCATCTATGCAAAATACAGCTCAGCATACCGGGCTACCGGTTCCGACCGAAGTATCTGTTAGAGATATTATTGGTTTAAGCCTTGAACCCGCAATAGAAAAACTGTTCGGTGTGCTTAACGCGACACAAATGAATCATTTTTTAACTCAGTATCGTGATGAATATGTAGACTTGAATACAACGCCGTCGCCATTATTTCACGATGCAAAAGCGGTGCTTTCTCAGCTATCCAGTGCCGGTTATCGTTTGGCCGTTGCTACGGGCAAGGCAAGACGTGGGCTAAAGCGAGTCTGGGCAGAAAGTGAAACCGAGCATTACTTTGATACCTCGCGGTGCGCCAGTGAAACTAAAGGTAAGCCTGACCCTCAGATGCTTTATGAAATTATGAGTGAACTTGAAACTCAGCCCGAACACACCGTAATGGTTGGCGATTCTGTTCACGATATGAAAATGGCTGTTGCCGCTGGCGTACAGGCAATAGGTGTGAGCTTTGGCGTGCATGACGCTGAACGTTTACGCGAAGCCGGTGCAGCAATAGTGATTGATTCGCTTTCAGAACTCAGCAATAAACTTGTCAGGGAGGCCTTATGACGTTGCCATTAATCCTGGGATCAGGTTCTAAGTACCGTCGTGAAATTTTAGATAAACTGCATTTGAACTACGATGTTGTGAAGCCGGATATAGACGAGAGTACTATTCATTCAGAAAGTCCGCAGCAGTTAGTCGGCCGGTTAGCGGAAGCAAAAGCTCGGGCAGTTGAAAAAAGAATGACCTATGATGACGCCATTATTATTGGTTCCGACCAGGTTGCTGTTTGCGATGGTAGCATTTTAGGTAAACCCGGTAATCACGAAAATGCGGTGCGACAATTGTCCAGTTTTGTGGGCAAAACAGTAACCTTTTATACTGGACTGGCGGTTCTTAATACAAAGACCCAGCAGTGCGAAGTAAGAGTTGAACCCTTTGAAGTTGAGTTTCGCCAATTAACAGACGAAGAAATAGAAAGTTATGTCGAACTCGAGAATCCCTTTGATTGCGCTGGTAGCTTTAAAAGCGAAGGGCTGGGAATCAGTCTGTTCAGTGGTCTAAAAGGCAACGACCCCAATACACTCATCGGCTTACCAGCTATTGCTTTATTGGATATGTTGAGACCCCATGGAATTAACCCTTTAAATAAGGATTAACGACAGATTTCCCTTGTCAGTAAAGCGGAACTTCGTTAACATTCGCGCGCTATGCAAAAACTTCGTATTCCCGTAACGGTAGACCCAGTCAAAAGTGCCAACAAGAAAGTGGCATATGACGGGGTAGTGCCTGGAAAAACATTAACAAGACTTCAGGAAAGTTTGGTAGAACCTTGCCCCGATCCTGAGGCCAGTGTTGAGTTTGGAATTGATGAGCAGGGCATTAGTTATTTTACAGGGAGAGCAAAAGTTGCTGTCAAAGTACTTTGTGAACGCTGTAATACGCCTCTGGATGTTGATATTCTCGCGCAATTTGCGTATGCTCCTGTCACTAAGCGACAGGTAGCAGATGACTTTCCCGATAGCTACGAAGCTATTGAGGTGAACGATTTTGGAGAAGTTAACCTGCATGGGCTTGTTGAAGACGAATTAATTCTGGCTATGCCAATAGTTCCTAAGCACGACGCTAAGGCATGCCAGGTGGATCGTGATGCGATGACGTGGGGCGAAATTGACGAATCAGCTGCTGAAGAGTCAGAGAACCCGTTTGCCGTATTACAAGAATTGAAGCGTAAATAATCAGGAGATAGCGTAAATGGCTGTTCAAAAAAGTAAGAAAAGTCGTTCAAGACGCGACATGCGTCGTTCACACGATGCAATAGACGGCCCCACACTGTCGGTTGACTCAACTACGGGTGAAACGCATCGTCGTCACCACGTAACAGCCGACGGTTATTACAAGGGTCGTAAGGTCGTTAACAAGTAAGACAGGCCATGCCTGAACTGAACATAGCGATTGATGCAATGGGGGGCGATAATGGCCCCTCTATTGTTATAGAAGCCCTGGAAAAAGCGGTTCATCGGTATCCCGATGTTAAATTCACCGTTGTTGGCCACGAGCAAGAACTTACCCCTTTACTCCATAAAGCCAATTTAAGCTCGCATCCTGCCATAGAGCTTGTTCATGCCGAACAAGTCATCGAAATGGACGATAAGCCGGGCCAGTCTCTGCGTAGTAAGCCCGAATCTTCCATGCGTATTGCGCTCAATAGTTTAACCGATGGTCGTTGTCAGGCAATGGTAAGCGGCGGCAATACTGGCGCGCTAATGACCAATGCATACTTTACACTGAAAACGCTTCCTGGTGTGTTGCGTCCCGCATTAATGACGGCTTTGCCGAATCAAGCTGGTGGAAAGTCTTACCTGCTTGACTTAGGTGCGAATGCCAGCTGTGATTCAGAAACCTTATTTCAGTTTGGGGTGATGGGGGCTGTGGCCGCTGAATATTTATCGGGTGTGCCAGCGCCTAAAATTAGCCTGTTAAATATGGGTGAGGAAGACATCAAAGGTAATGATGTCGTGCGTAATGCGGCGGCCAGACTCGCTCAATGCGAGCAGGTAAATTACATTGGTTTTATTGAAGGCAATGACTTATTCAGTGGCAGAGCGGATGTTGTCGTTTGTGACGGCTTTGTCGGTAATGTTGCGCTTAAAAGTTGCGAAGGTCTGGCAACATTCATTATCGATCAAATGCGGGACACACTAAACTCGCACTGGCTTTATCGGTTTTTCTTTCGTTTTTTACAAAAACGGACGCACAAGTCCTGGGATAGGCTGAAGCCCGACCACTACAATGGTGCGAGTCTGATAGGATTGCGCCATGTCGTGATAAAGAGTCACGGTAGCGCTAGCGCCGGCGCTTTTTATAGTGCAATTCAACAAGCCGTCGCAGAAGCGCATGAACAGCTTCCTGAACGAATTAAACATCGTGTTGAAGCAGTCTTATCAGAACAGCTGTAATATCAGTTAAGTAGCGCTATGACTTATGCAAAAATTGTTGGTACCGGGCACTATCTGCCCGAACAACGGCTTACTAATGAAGAACTCTCCCGGCGGGTTGATACGTCTGACGAATGGATAACAGAACGAACCGGCATTAAAGAACGGCGCATTGCGGCTGCTAATGAAACCGCCGCGACGGTAGGTTATGAAGCGGCAAAAGAAGCACTGACTGCCGCTGGTTTAAGCCCCCGGGATATCGATATGATTGTGGTGGCGACCACATCGGCCGAGCACGCTTTTCCAAGTGCGGCCTGTGAAATTCAGCGAATGCTGGGGGTTACATCTATTCCGGCTTTTGACGTGGGTGCTGCATGCTCCGGTTTTATTTATGCGCTTTCTGTAGCTGATCAATTTATTAAAAGTGGGCAGCACCAACGTATTCTGGTCATCGGTACTGATGTACTGGCACGTTTATGTGACCCTAATGATCGCAATACCGTGGTGCTTTTTGGTGATGGCGGCGGGGCGGTTGTCCTTGAACAGAGTGACACACCCGGAATTATCTCCACTCATCTTTTCAGTGCCGGTGAATACAGCCATTTATTAGGAGCTAAACAAGCTTCCAGAAGTTCTGACCGCGGCGCAGAAAATGCCTGGATGTACATGAAAGGGAACGAAGTTTTCAAAGTTGCGGTGTCAAAACTCAGTAGTTTAGTGACTGAAACTTTGGCGAAGAATCAACTACAGCCAAATGATCTGGACTGGCTGATTCCGCATCAGGCAAACTTACGCATTATTAATGCAACAGCAAAAAAATTACAAATGCCGATGGAGCGCGTGGTTATTACTCTTGATTCAACAGGGAATACTTCTGCGGCATCGGTACCCATTGCACTTGACTGGGCGGTTAAGGACGGACGCATTAAGCGTGGTCAGAAACTCTTGTTAGAAGCTTTTGGCGGCGGTTTTGCGTGGGGTTCAGCGCTGGTTCAATATTAAGAGGATGATTATGACTAAAACGGCATTATTATTTCCGGGGCAAGGCTCCCAAAGCGTTGGCATGTTAAGTGAATTGTCGAATGATTTTGCTTTAGTGAAAGAAACTTTCGCGGAAGCCAGCAGTGTTTTAGGTTATGACCTTTGGCAGTTAGTACAACAGGGACCTGAGCAGCAGTTGAATGAAACGCAACGAACACAGCCCGCGTTGTTAACTGCCAGCGTTGCATTATACCGTGTAGCCAAAGAAAAAGGCCTGGCTGACGTTACCGTTATGGCAGGCCACAGTCTGGGCGAGTACTCAGCCCTTGTATGCGCCGGAGCTCTGGAGTTTACCGATGCAGTTAAGCTTGTTGCTCTGCGCGGAGAGTTTATGCAGCAAGCCGTGGCTGAAGGCGAAGGTGCGATGGCCGCGGTTATTGGCCTGGAAGATGCCGAAATTGAAAAAATTTGTTTAGAGCAGGCAGGAGAGCAAGTAGTAACTCCGGTTAATTATAATTCACCGGGTCAGGTGGTTATAGCCGGTCATGCAGATGCTGTAGGCCGTGCTGCAGAGGCTTTAAAAGAAGCCGGGGCTAAACGTGTTTTGCCGTTACCGGTTAGCGTGCCATCACACTGTGCATTGATGCAGCCTGCCGCCAGTCAATTGGCCGACGCGTTAAAGTCAATAAAACTGAAACAGCCACACACACCGGTTATTAATAATGTGGACGTTGCCATAGCCGACAGCGAAGATGCCATTAAAGATGCATTGGTGCGTCAGCTTTATTGTCCTGTCCGCTGGACTGAAACGATTGAACAGATTGCGAAATTGGATGTCGAAACAGCCTATGAAGTTGGTCCGGGAAAAGTACTGACCGGATTAAACAAACGTATTACTAAGGCTTTTGGTTGTAGTGCGTTGAATACGCTAGACTCTTTGAACTCACTTTAATAAAAAGGTTATTTACGTGCAAAACTTTGAAAATAAAGTCGCATTAGTTACAGGCGCAAGCCGGGGCATAGGAAAAGCAATAGCTGAATTACTTGCCAGCCAGGGGGCTAAAGTTATTGGTACGGCTACCTCCGATAAGGGTGCAGCTGCAATTTCCGAATATCTTGGTTCAAAAGGCAAAGGCCTGGCGTTGGACGTAACCGATTCTGATAGTCTGCAGCAGGTAATTAAAGAGATTGAATCAGAGTACGGTTCTATCGATATTCTGGTGAATAACGCCGGCATTACTCGTGACAACCTGATGATGCGAATGAAAGACGATGAGTGGGATGCGGTATTAAACACCAACTTGTCCGCTGTATTTAAGGTGTGCAAAGCGGTTGTACGCGGCATGATGAAACGTCGTAACGGTCGTATTATTAATATCAGCTCAGTGGTTGGTACAACAGGAAACCCGGGCCAGGTTAACTATTGTGCGGCAAAAGCCGGGCTGGTCGGTTTCAGTAAAGCCATGGCCAAAGAGGTTGCTGCTCGCGGTATAACCGTCAACTGTGTTGCACCTGGCTTTATTGATACAGATATGACAAAAGCTCTGAATGATGAGCAAAAACAGGCTATTTTTGATAATATTCCGGCAGCACGTTTAGGCGAGCCAAAGGAAATTGCTGCTGCGGTAGCATTTTTAGCATCGGAAGGTGCAGCTTATATCACTGGTGAAACCATTCACGTTAATGGTGGTATGGCGATGGTTTAAGAGGTTAGCGGTACGACCTCTTAACTTTATGCTATTTTTTACTTTATTAATGAGGCTGGTTTCACTACACTACAGCCAATTTTCACTCTCGCGATGACTATTGAGGGATTTTATAATCATGAGTACTATTGAAGAACGCGTTAAAAAAATCATTGTTGAACAATTAGGTGTTAAAGAAGAAGAAGTTAAGCCAGAAGCGTCATTTGAAAATGACCTTGGCGCTGATTCTTTAGACACAGTTGAACTGGTAATGGCTTTGGAAGAAGAATTTGAAACTGAAATTCCAGACGAAGAAGCTGAAAAAATTAAAACAGTTCAATCAGCTATCGACTACGTAAATAATCATTCTAACGACTAATTTGTCGTAGAACGTGATATAAAAGGCGGAGCCATTGGTTCCGCCTTTTTTGTTATGACAATAAGAAAAATACAACTTAATAATAAGCCTTTTCAGTTTTCGGAAATAGACAGAGGGCTGCAATTCGGCGACGGACACTTTACAACCATGCGAGTTGTTCAAGGTGTGCCTGTGCATGTTGAAAGGCATCTGAGACGCTTATCCGAAGCGAATCATCGTTTATTTATAAATCATCCGGATTTTGACTCTTTGCATCAGCGTATTCTTAACGCTTGTGACGGCATAGAAGACGGCGTGTGTAAGGTTATTATCACGCGTGGATACGGAGGCCGAGGGTACGCTTTTGCAGACGGCAGTATAGCCAATGAGTATATCCAGGTAAGCGATGCTCCCGGTCGTTTAAGCTCGGTTAGTCTGGGGGTGGCGGAACTGAACTTAGCCAGACAGCCCAGGTTGGCTGGTTTAAAAACATTAAACAGGCTGGAACAGGTTCTGCTAACTCAGGAATGCGGTGCCTCTGAGTATGATGATTTACTGGTTTGCGATTCTGAGGGAAATATCGTCGAAGCCATACAAGGGAATGTTTTCTGGTACAAACAAGGACAGTGGTATACCCCTGATCTTAGTTTTGCCGGAGTTGCCGGAATTATTCGTCAGTTGATTATTGATGAAAGGGCGCTTACCCCTTTAAATATCGGCTATTTTCCATTGGAAGAATTGGCGGATGTTGAGCAGATTATCTTGAGCAACAGTGTCAGGGGCGCTGTTACGGTCGCTCAGTTTAATGGTAAAGTATTGGATAAGAGTAAATTACCGGCGGTGTTAGAGCAGCTTATATTATGAAAATACGTTTTATTGTGGTGCTGCTTGTTGCAGTTTTGGCGGTTGTGGTTGCCCTTGTCTCGGGGCGCTGGTATTTGTCACAGCCAGTGCAAAGTGATGCCAGGACACCGCTATTATTAGACTTTCGCGGCGGAGCAACCGCCCGTAGCGTAACGTCTCAAGTGACAGAACACTTTGGGAAAGGGCACTCAACATTAAGCTATCGCCTGAGTCAGGTTTTTGCCGATATTAATCATTTACAGGCTGGCCTGTATGAAATTCATGGTCAGCAAAGCTGGTTTGATATTTGGAGTATGCTGAGCCAGGGGCGGGAGAAAACGTTTACCGTAACGCTGGTGGAAGGCCTGACTCTGAAACAGTGGCGAGCTCAGTTAAAACAGCAACCTTATTTAAAAGACGAGTCTTCGGCATTGAGCGCAGCGGAGCTCAGGCTGAAATTGGGCGTTACAGAAGATTCTTTAGAAGGTGTTTTACTCCCTGAAACCTACAGTTACAGAGCCTATACAACGGACATTGCTATCCTGAAACAAGCTTACCAGTCCATGCAGAAAGTGCTGGAAAATGCCTGGCAAAAGCGTTCAGACAGATGTCCTGTAAATTCGCCTTACGAGCTGTTGATACTGGCTTCAATTATTGAAAAAGAGACGGGCGTGGCCGATGAACGTCCATTAGTTGCAAGCGTATTTGCCAATCGTCTGGCTATTAACATGCGATTGCAGTCTGACCCGACGACAATTTACGGTATTGAAAACTTTGACGGTAATCTGACTCGCGCTCATTTACGTGAGAAAACACAATACAATACTTATCGAATTAATGGATTACCACCAACACCAATCGCTATGCCGGGAAAGGCTTCAATTAATGCTGCTGCCAATCCGGTACGTTCTCCGTATTACTATTTTGTCGCGGATAAATCAGGTGGCCATGTTTTTTCGGAAACCCTGGAAGAACATCAACAGGCTGTACGCCGATATCAACTGAATCAAGAGTGATTATGTCAGGAAAGTTTATTGTTATTGAAGGGCTCGAGGGTGCCGGTAAAAGTTCGGCTATCGCAAGTGTTGTTACGCATCTTCAGGCGAAAGGAATTCAGGCTGAAACGGTTCGCGAGCCTGGCGGCACACCGTTAGCTGAATCGCTGCGGGACCTGGTAAAAAAGAAGTGGGATGAAAAAGTCAGCCCCACGACCGAACTCTTACTTATGTACGCCAGCCGCGTTCAGTTGGTCGATAATATTATAAAACCTGCCTTATCCAAAAACCGGTGGGTTATTGGTGACCGTCATGATTTGTCTTCCAGAGCTTATCAGGGCGGTGGCCGGGAGCTTGGTGATGACTTGTTGCAAAAAATACGAAAAATTACCTTAGGGGATTTTACTCCGGATCTAACTCTATTACTTGATGTTGATGAAAAAAAAGGTCTTGAACGAGCCCGGGAACGGGGGGAGCTCGACCGCATTGAAGAAGAAGATTTAGCCTTTTTTCAACGTACCCGGCAACGCTATTTGAATATTGCAGCTAAAGATCCCAGCATCATTGTTATTGATGCAAACCAGTCGATGCTGGATGTTCACCAGTCAATATTGAGAGCAATTGAGGAGTACCTGTTTTAATGGCTTATCCATGGCTACGGGAACCCTGGTTGAGACTAGTAGCGAGTGCCGAGGCAGGACGCCTGGCTCATGCTTATTATTTGCAACATAATGTTGAGGGCGGTTCGACTGAGTTTATTCAGCGTCTGAATCAGTTTTTGTTGTGTAAGCAACCAGGCAAAAGTGCCTGCGGCAAATGTAAATCCTGTTTACTTTATCTATCGGGTAATCATCCGGACACCTGGACTATTGATGGTGCAGAAGTTAACCGCATTGGAGTTGATACGGTACGTGAGCTGCAACAAAACGTCACGCAAACAGCTAACCAGAACGGATTAAAAGTCGCTGTCATACTCGAAGCGGAAAAAATGACAGAGCAGGCTGGCAATGCACTGCTCAAAGTTCTGGAAGAACCTCCCGCAGATACACATTGGCTGGTTTCAACCAAAGACGCAGAGCGCCTACTGCCTACCTTAAGAAGCCGCATGCAGTGGGTAAGCATTGCCTACCCGACAACCGTCCAGAGTGATGAGCAGATTACTTTAGCAGGACAACTGTTGGCGGGACTTCGCGGGCAGCAGGAATTACCTCTTTTAAAAGATAAAGAGGGCGCACTAAGCTGGCTGGATATTTCCGAGAACTTACTCATGGACTGGTTGCTAATTAGTCAAAGAGCCGCGGCTGCGCGGTTACGTTATGAGCAACTGGCGGACGAATTACAACAAATTAGCAGCTATGAGTGGGTCAGTGTTGCGCAGTTAAGTGAGTGGGTATCCGAATGCCGACAACTGCGTCAGCTATATCAGGGCTCAACCGGAATCAATTTGCCGTTATTATTAAGCTTTGCCTGGAGCCGCTGGTCCAATGCACTTTCAGCATAACGGCTCCTTACAACGGAGTTGCCATGCTGACGCTAAAATTAAGTCCAAATTCGCCAACAGAACTCGCTGCTCATGTCGTTCCTGAGTTTCAGTCCTTTACTCTGCTGGTCAACAGCGAAACGGCTGATATCACGGTAGATGACAGAGCCAGGTTAGAGTTTCAATGTCCGGATATAGAAGGTCAACCTTTATATTTAGAGGTGACCGTGGTGTTTTGCTTTGAGGTTTGGGAGCTAAAGAATTGGTTAGCAGTCACGGTTTTGCCCTCACAACAAGCTATGATTCATCGTCTTCGTTACCTTTGCCGCCATCATACAAGTGAATATGGTAAACTCTTTCACCAACTGGTTAACGACTTCTGTCACTCAAATCAACGCTAAGTGGAGCTATCTATGTTCGTCGACTCACACTGTCATTTGGATAAAATCAATCCGGAAAAAGCGGGAGCCGATCTAAAAGAAATTGTTGCAGCGGCACGGGCTAATAAGGTTGAACACATGCTGTGTGTTTGCGTTACCCTCGAGGACTTTCCGGCTATGCAGACAGCGGTGGCCGAATTCGATGATGTTTCAATTTCCTGTGGTGTACACCCTTTGTACGTTAAAGACAGCCAGACTCCAATTGCAGAGCTTGGTGCAAAGTTGCGCGAACTATCGGCACTGAGCAGCGTTGTTGCGGTAGGAGAGACCGGGCTAGACTATTTTTATCACCCCGAATCTAAAGCTCTGCAACAGCAAAATTTTGAGCAACATATTGAAATAGCCAACGACGTCAATAAACCATTGATTATTCATACGCGTGATGCTCGGGATGACACCTTGTCGTTATTAAAAAACGGGCATGCCGAAAAGCCAGGAGGGGTTCTGCATTGCTTTACCGAATCTCTTGAGATGGCAAAAAAAGCCATTGATGATCTCGATTTCTTTATTTCTATTTCTGGTATCGCGTCGTTCCGCAATGCTCAGGAGCTGCGTGACACAATCAAAGCATTGCCACTGGATAAGCTTTTAATTGAAACCGACAGTCCCTGGTTAGCGCCGGTTCCTCATCGTGGTAAAGAGAACCAGCCAGCCTATGTTGTCGACGTTGCAAAATGCGTTGCTGACGTAAAAGGCATTACCTTAGAAGAGGTGGCTAAGACCACGACAGCTAACTATTACAAGCTGTTTGCTAACTCTTAATTAGCTGTGCATAACCTGTGCTCTATTCAATTAAAATTACGCAAAAACAATAAGATAAAAAAATTCTAAAAAATATTAGACATCCCTTTGATATTGTCTACACTGAAGTTTACCGAACAAATTTTATGCAGCCTAATGCATCGTTTTTGTCATGAGTTAGCGCACGGCTCAACCTTTGAGCCATTCCCCTATACCCGGAACAATCTGGATTGGTTCCGGGTTTTTTTTATCTTTTTCTTCCTCTTTCTTAACAATTCATGGCGATCAAAAAGACACTTTTCAGGGTACATATAGACAAACGGATAGCCCGTTCTGATAATAAAATTAACTAAGGAGTCAGTGATGAGTACAACCGTTGAAAGTAATGAACGTCCCGACTACGACGAAGTCATTCAAACCATTGCAGACTACGTTATCGATTACCAGGTAGACAGTGAGGAAGCGTGGAATACGGCTCGTAACTGTCTGATGGACACTCTGGGGTGTGGCTTATTAGCGCTACGCTTTCCCGAGTGCAGCAAACATTTAGGTCCGCTGGTTGAAGGCACCACGGTTCCAAATGGCGCCCGGGTACCGGGCACTCAATTTCGTATGGACCCGGCTAAAGCGGCCTGGGATATTGGCTGCATTATCCGCTGGCTGGATTTTAATGATACCTGGCTGGCCGCCGAGTGGGGGCACCCCTCCGATAATTTAGGCGGTATTTTGGCAACCGCTGACTATATTTCGCAAAAGCGAGTATCAAAAGGCGAGAAGCCTTTAACCATGAAAACCGTTTTAGAGGCAATGATTAAAGCCCATGAAATTCAGGGTAATTTAGCCATAGAAAACAGTTTTAACCGTGTTGGTCTGGACCACGTTGTGCTGGTAAAGGTGGCCTCTACAGCTGTCGTGACTTGGTTAATGGGGGGCTCCAGAGAGCAGATTATGGCTGCTGTTTCGCAAGCCTGGGTCGACGGCCAGTCGTTAAGAACCTACCGACACGCACCGAATGCCGGCTCGCGTAAATCCTGGGCGGCAGGCGATGCCACATCAAGAGCGGTGCGCCTGGCCGACATAACCATGCGTGGTGAAATGGGAATTCCAGGGGCACTTACTGCTCCGCAGTGGGGCTTTTATGATGTGTTGTTTAATAAAACCAATAAAGATCAGCAGCTGAAACCTAAAGAAGACTGGGAGTTTAAGTTTCAGCGTGACTATGGCAGTTACGTCATGGAAAACATTTTGTTTAAACTGTCTTTTCCCGCCGAGTTTCATGCTCAAACTGCCTGTGAAGCAGCTGTGACATTACACCCGGAAGTTAAAGGTAGAATTGATGATATTGAGAAAGTTGAAATAACGACTCATGAGTCGGCTATTCGAATCATTTCAAAACAAGGAAAGCTGGCTAATCCGGCAGACAGAGATCACTGTCTGCAATATATGACTGCTGTACCGCTAATTTTCGGTGAATTAACCGCTGATCATTATGAAAACGGCTTTCATGAAAGTCATCCGGTTATTGATACTATCCGTGAAAAAATGGAAGTGATTGAAAACAAGCAATATAGTCAGGATTATCACGACCCTGAGAAGCGTTCTATAGCTAATGCGTTACAGGTCTTCTTTAAAGATGGAACTCATACTGACAAAGTTGTGGTGGAATACCCAATAGGGCACAGAAGACGCCGGGAAGAGGGCTTTCCGGTACTTGAAAGCAAATTTAAAGCTAATTTAGCGACTCGTTTTCCTGAGCCACGGGTTAAATCCATTTTTGACCAGTGCGCTCAGCAACAGTTCTTTGAAAATATCGCGGTTAATGAATTTATGGATATGCTGGTCATTTAATTCGTTTATAAAAAAAGGCTCTTCAGCTTATTGAAGAGCCTTTAAACGGTTATTAGCCGCGCCAGATAACCAGTAAAATCAGTATTGGACAAATGAATTTTACATACCACGGCCATATCTTCCAGAACAAGCTTTTATCAATATCCGGTGACCCTTGTTTTAACGCCTTTAATAAATAATTTTGACGTAATACCCAGGTCAGCATAATACCGAATACCAGAGCCATTATTGGCTGCATATAAACCGTGCTAAAGGTAATAACGGCACCAAAAAGTAACTCAAAGTTATAAATGATGAGAGTAGATAATGCAGTCACCACTAGTGCAATTATCCAGACGCCGCTGCTGCGATCGCAGTTTGCTTCCTCTCTAAGTGCATTGACGGGCGCTTCCAGCATAGAAATGGATGATGTGATAGCCGCAATCACCATTAACAGGAAGAAGCCAAATGAAACAAATAAGCCGGCGTAACCAAGGGCATCGAACATTGCCGGTAATACAGTGAAAACTAACGTATCGGCGGAGAGCAGAGTGCCGTCGTCCGCATAAATGGTTACCCCATTGGCTTGTGCGACAAACATAGCGGGCAAAATAAGCAGGCCGGCTAAAAACGCAACGCTGGTATCAATGCCTGCTACCCAGGCTGCTGTTTTGGGTATGTTCTCGGAGTTTGACAGATACGCACCGTACGTCATCATCACGCAAACACCAAGTGACAGCGAGAAGAAGGCCTGACCCATAGCGCGAATAATTAGGTTCGGGTCTGTTACGGTTGAAAAGTCAGGCAGCAGATACATTTTCAGGCCTTCAATAGCGCCTTCCTGTGTCAGAATATAAGCTGACATACCAATCAGTAATAAAAACAACAAAGGCATCAAACGTCTGGACCAGCGCTCTATTCCGTTGTTGACACCTGAGCGTACGACGTAAACGGTTAGCAGCATGAAAAATATCATGGTGGTAAGGTTTCTGGAAACCGAGAACTCGGTAAACCAGGTCGCCGTTTCTGGTAACCCAATTAACACCATAAGTGGTGCCAGCATATAAGAAATAAGCCAGCCGGATACAATGGCGTAAAAGCTTAATATTAAGCTTAAGACAATAAGGCCCGTGACCCCGGCAATGGCGCCTGAGCCCCTTAAAAATGGCTTGTCGGATAAGTTACGTAATGCTTCTATCGGGTTTTGACGTCGTATGCGGCCAATGGTTATTTCGGCTACCAGCATCGGATACGCCAGTAAAATAATCATGACCAGGTAAACTAATAAAAACGCACCTCCGCCATTACTGGCGGCCTGGGTAGGGAACCCCCAAATATTACCAACGCCAACCGCTGAGCCAGCGGCAGCTAATATAAAGCCTAATCGGGTTGCGAATGCAGGTGATGAATTTGCCATAATTTTTCTTATTATTATTTGAGCAGCGTCAAATTATGTCGGAGTTAGCTCGCCGCGTAAATTCTTCTGTAACAATTTCTGCATTTTATTCATGCTTAAGTCTTGCGACAGCAGATAATGCAGCTTGGTGAGCGCTGCTTCTATAGTCATATCAGCACCAGATACAATGCCGATTTCTGCCAGTGCATTGCCGGTTGCGTAGCCATCCATATTGACCCGGCCACGAAAGCACTGGGTACAGTTAAGAATGGTAATGCCCTGATTAATTCCTTCTTTAAGACTTGCCAGTAAGGCCTCGTCCTGCGGCGCGTTGCCTACACCATAACTTTGTAAAATCATGGCTTTTACCGGCTGTTGTAGCTGATTTTTTATAATTTCAGCGGATATCCCGGGATACAGCATGACCACACCTATTGGCTGAGGTGTCATTTCAATCACTTTCAATGAATGGGCTGAAGGTTCTGACAGCTCTCCGGCATTCAGCTGAATTTGAATTCCTGCCTCAAGCAGAGAAGGATAATTAGGAGAGGCAAAAGCCTTAAATCCGTTTGCGTCCGCTTTGGTCGAGCGATTGCCCCGGTAAAGCGTATTATTGAAGAACAAGCCAACTTCAGGAATGGGGTAGTTGGCAGCCACATACAGTGAATTGAGCAGATTCGTCTGGCCGTCAGATCGCAGGGCCGCTAAGGGTATTTGTGAACCGGTTACAATAACGGGCTTGCTCAGATTTTGCAGCATAAAAGAAAGAGCAGATGCCGTATAAGCCATGGTATCGGTACCATGCAAAATGACAAAACCGTCGTAACTGTCGTAGTTTGCTTCTATATCGCGGGCAATTGTAACCCAGTCAGACGGCGTCATATTAGAGGAATCCATTAATGGTGAATATTCATTAATGGTGAATTCGGGCATCTCATCGCGGAAGAATTCGGGCATGTTTTCAACGCATCGGCTCAGGTGTCCGGCAACCGGAACATAACCCTGAGCTGATTTTTTCATACCTATCGTACCGCCTGTGTAGGCAACATAAATCTTTTTACGAGCCAAAGTTCACTCCTGTGCTCTGCGAAATAACCGCGATAATTCTATCGCGGTTGAGGGCAGAGTGCACAATAAGAGTAAATATTTTTAGGATCATCAAAGTTTTGCAAAACTGCGGTTTCAGATTTCACCTTATTAAGCGTACCCATTAACCAATGTTGTGCATCGCCGGCAACATTGGGTGCAGGAAGATACTCTGAGGTGCTGTTAAACATGTCAGCAAAAAACTGTTCTTTGGCTGACAATTCTTGCTGAATGATTTTTACGTCATAGTCATCAATAGCAGCAAGCTCAGCGGCAGTAGCGACGGAGTCATCAAAATTACCCAATTGGTCAACTAAGCCGCGTTCCATCGCTTGTTGGCCTGTCCATATACGTCCCTGAGCAACTTCATGTACGTCGTCCCGCGACATATTGCGAGCCTTACTGACTAGAGTCAAAAAGTCTTCATAAGTGGTTTCAACGGAACGTTGTACCAGGTTTTTCTGATAATCGGTCATTTCTTCCAAAGGGTTTAACATGGATAGTTCGGTGGTGCTGACGGTATCGCTATGAATGCCAATGGCCTCTAAACTGTCTTCCAGAGTCATTAACAAACCGAAAACCCCGATAGAGCCGGTAATGGTCGTGGGTGCGGCTACAATTTTATCGGCATCGGCGGCAATCCAGTAACCACCAGATGCTGCAACGGTGCTCATAGAAGCGACAACCGGAATGCCTGCGTCTTTTGCCTGCAAAATTTCCTGGCGGATAATTTCAGATGCAAAGGCGCTGCCGCCGGGGCTGTCTATGCGTAGTACAATTGCTTTGGTTTGCTTGTTATTGCGCGCTTCCCTAATCAGTTTTGCCGTGCTGTCTCCGCCTATCATGCCGGCTTTTTGTGAACCGTTAACAATTTGTCCGCGGGCAACGATGACAGCAATCTGATTGCGATCCTGAGGTTTTAAACCTTCAGGGATATCAGCTTCAGAAGCCAGGTAGTTATCAAAAGTGATATGGCGGAAAGTGTCTTTTTCTTTGTCCAGTCCGGCTAAGTTAATCAGTTCATTACGAACTTCAGTGCGGGTACGCAAGGCGTCCACCATATTTGTTTCTAACGCCATCTTAGCCATATCGCCATTGGCACTGTCAAACGCTGACATAAAGTCATCAACCTTACCACTGGTAACTAGCGGGTTAATATTCCGCGCCGCGGTAACATCGGTGCGAAAACTATCCCACAAGGCTGAATAAAGAAACTCATTGGCTTCACGCGCTTCATCAGACATGTCATTACGAATAAAAGGCTCAACCGCTGCCTTAAATTTACCTACCTTAAAGACTTCGGGCTTAAGCTTAAGCTTGTCGAGTAAATCTTTAAAGTAAAGCTGAGTGTAATCCAGCCCTTCAAAAACCACCGCACCCATTGGGTTTAGGTACAGCTGGTCAGCGTGTGCCGCAATATAATATTGATGTTGGTCGTAATAATCGGCGTTGCTGATAATGGGTTTACCAGAAGTACGGAAGTCATCCAGAGCATCGGCAACGACGCGCAATTTATTGAGTCCGCTGGGGTAGAGGTTTTGTAAATTTAAATATAACGCACCAATGCGCTCATCGGTTTTGGCTTTTTCAATGGATTTAACCACATCGGATAAAAGTACTTCCGGAGTGTCGTCACCACTTCCCATAGCTTCGTTCAGAAATTGACTAAAGGGGTCAACCCAGGTTTTTTCTTCAACCAGCATACCATTAGGGTTCAGAACCAGAATGCCGTTGTCCGGCACTTCGATGGGATCGTCTCCGCTAAAGAGACTAACGAGAAAAACCGCTAATAGTAAAAAGAACACAAGGTTTAAAATGACCTTGCGTGTACCGTTGATTATTTTCCACAAATAACTGAAGATTGAGCGCATAGTTAAATTCTCATTAGCTAATAAAAACAAGCCTTAGCATATCGAATGTGCGAGTGACAGACCAGTCAGAGAATGTAACTAACCGTTACACATTGAATAAGGTTGAAGTATGAATGCCGAAGAATTATTAACCCGCCGATCCTCTATGCCACGTTTGAGTGAACCGGGTCCTACTGTAGAGCAATTAGAATTAATTAAGGCTGCAGCAGTTCGTGCGCCTGATCATATGGGGTTAACGCCATACCAGTTTATTCAGTTTCAGGGCAAAGAAAGACAGGTTCTGGCTGATATTTTCCAGCAGGCCGCACGCCTTAATGACTTTTCGGAAACAGTAATAGAGCAGGCTGGGCAGTTGCCATTTCGGGCGCCCATGGTGATAGTCTCTTGCTTACGTTTTCAGGAGCACCCGAAAGTTCCGCGCGATGAGCAACTGTGCTCTGTTGCCTGTGCAACTCACGGCATGCAGCAAGCGGCTTTTGCGCAAGGTATAGGGGCTATTTGGCGTACAGGATGGATGGCCGAGGACGACTTTATAAAGGAACAACTGAAATTATCTGTTGACGATGCCATTGTTGGCTTTCTGTACGTAGGGACACCTGCGGTCCCTACGCCAATAAAGCCTCAAAAAGATCCATCACCGTTTTTTATGAGTGGCAATGACTTGGTGCTGGATTAAAATTCAGCACTTTTCGGGGCACGTGGGAAAGGTATAACGTCACGAATGTTTTGTACGCCGGTGACATAAGCAACCAAACGTTCAAAACCTAAGCCAAAACCGGCGTGAGGAACAGTACCGTAACGGCGTAAATCGCGGTAGAAGCCGTACTCTTCTTTCGGCAGATTCATTTCCTCAATTCGCTGGTCAAGAATGTCTAAACGTTCTTCCCGGGCGGAACCACCAATAATTTCACCGATACCCGGCGCTAATACATCCATTGCTGCAACGGTTTTACCATCTTCGTTCTGACGCATGTAGAACGCTTTAATATCACGCGGGTAGTTTTTCAGAATAATTGGTGCGCCGACATGTTCTTCAGCTAAATAACGCTCGTGCTCTGATTGTAAATCCACACCCCATTCAACCGCGTATTCGAATTTTCTATCGCAGTTCTTCAGTATCTCAATGGCGTCGGTGTAATCCATGTGCACAAAGTCATTATTTACAATGGCTTCTAAACGGCTGATAGCGTCAGAGTTAATGCGTTCGGCAAAGAACGCCATGTCGTCCGGGCGCTCTTCCAGAACGGCTTTAAACACATACTTAAGCATGGCTTCGGCTAAGCCGGCAACATCATCTAAAGTGGCAAACGCCAGCTCGGGTTCTACCATCCAGAATTCAGACAAGTGACGGCTGGTGTTCGAGTTTTCAGCACGGAAGGTTGGCCCGAATGTATAAACTTTAGATAAAGAGCAAGCGTAAGACTCTACGTTCAGCTGACCCGACACCGTTAAAAACGCTTCTTTACCGAAAAAGTCTTCAGAGTAGTCGACTTCGCCTTTATCTGTTTTCGGGATATTCAGCATGTCCAGTGTTGAAACACGGAACATCTCACCGGCACCTTCACAATCGGAAGTCGTGATGATTGGTGTACTCACCCACAAATAACCTTCCTCATGGAAGAAGCGATGAATAGCCTGAGATAACGCATTACGAACACGCATGACCGCACCGGTAATGTTGGTACGCGGACGCAAATGCGCGTATTCACGTAAGTATTCCATGCTATGACGTTTAGGAGCCATAGGGTAGGTATCGGGATCTTCCACCCAGCCGTATACATGAACCTTAGTTGCCTGCAGCTCAAATGACTGACCTTTGCCCTGAGAAGGGACAACAACACCGGTAATAGCTACAGAACAACCGGTCGTCAGTTTCTGCACTTCATTACTGTAATTGGGAAGTTCTGCCGGAACCACGGCCTGAATGGCATCAAAGCATGAGCCATCGTGCAAGTTAATAAATGAAATACCGGCTTTCGAGTCACGGCGGGTGCGTACCCAGCCCCGGACTGTGACGGTCTCATCGACAGCGACTTTTCCCGTCAGAACATCCACTACAGAAGCATACGACATGAGTTGGTTTTCTCCGAAATTTACACTATTTTGCTATAGAAAGGTTGCTATGTTACCGCGCTTTGGCGCAGACTCAAGTATAACCCCTGATAACCGAGAGAAAAATTATGAAAAGGGGATCCTTAGCGGATTTAAAGCAGGTACCATTTTGGTCCCGTGTTCTGGGATGGCTGTCTATTTTCGGCTGGTTTATCTTTGTCGTTGCCGCTATCGTTTTCAATTATGCAAAACCTGAGCGCGATACCATTTTGACTGAAATTTTTGGTATTCCTGTTCGCGAAGACTGGCTCATCACATTAGGTGACTTATTCGTTATTCTTTTAGTTATTGGCCTTTGTGTGAGTCTGCTCAGCTTTGTTCTTAATTATGTTCTTTTCCGCAAGGACAAACAGCATTTGTGGATCAATATCCTGATACTGATCATGAGTTGTTTGGGTGGCTTGTCGGTTTATTTCTTTGGTTATTAAGCCTTAATAGAGCTCTGAGTTTCAACGTAGTCTTTCATGGCAACGGTTAAACGGCTGAGCTCGTTCGTAGAAATAACATAAGGCGGCATAATATAAAGTAAGCGTCCGAACGGGCGTATCCATACCCCTAATTCAACAAAACGCTTCTGCGCAATGGCAACATCAATGGGGTGGTGCATTTCTAATACGCCAATAGCCCCAAAAACTCGTGCGTCTTTTACTGCATCACATTCAGCCAGGGGAAGAAGTTGCTGCTTTAACTGAGCTTCGATTTCAGCAACCTGTTGCTGCCACTTACCCTCAGCAATAATCGCCAGTGACTCAGCTGCAACCGCGCAGGCTAAAGGATTCCCCATAAAAGTAGGGCCGTGCATTAATGCGCCTCCGCCGGGGCCGTGACCAATGGTTTCTGCTACCTGTTTCGTGGTTAGCGTGGCTGCCAGCGTCATGTAACCACCGGTCAGAGCTTTACCAACGCAGAGAACATCAGGCGTAATTCCAGCGTGTTCACAGGCGAATAACTTGCCGGTACGACCAAACCCTGTTGCAATTTCATCCGCTATCAGTAATACGTCAAAATCGTCGCAAAGCTGGCGTATTAGCCTTAGGTATTCAGGGTGATAAAAACGCATGCCACCGGCTCCCTGAACAACAGGTTCAAGAATAACCGCCGCCAACTCATGGTGGTGTTGCTCGAACCAGTGTCTGAGTTCGTCACCAGCAGTCTCTGCCCAGTCATCGTCCGGGGTTAGTCTGGGGGCTTCAGCAAAAAGCTGGGAGTTAATAGCTCTGTTAAAAAGATGGTGCATGCCGTTGACCGGGTCGCAAACCGACATCGCTTTAAACGTGTCGCCGTGGTAGCCGCCCTTGATGGTCAGCAGTCGGTGTTTCTCGGGCCGTTCTTGCGCCAACCAGAACTGCAGGACCATTTTTATAGCCACTTCAACGCTGACAGAGCCTGAATCGGCAATAAATACTCGCTGTAGAGGCTCCGGCGTCAGTTCAATAAGACGTCGCGCAAGAGCAATCGCGGGTTGATGGGTGATACCGCCAAACATAACGTGGCTCATTTTATCTATCTGACTGTGAGCAACGACATCTAAGCGAGGGTTACGGTATCCGTGAATAACAGCCCACCAGGAAGACATGCCATCAATAACGTCTTGACCGGTATCCAGAGTTAACCTGCACCCTTTTGCTGACTCAACTTTATAAGCAGGTAATGGGTTCAGCGTAGAGGTATATGGGTGCCAAATGTGCTGTCGATCAAACTCAATATCGCTTTTGCTCATAAATTAAACTATTGTAAAGTATTAAACTGAAAGTATATTGACAGTGTATCGAGCTGGATTATTCTAGTCGACCATAATTTGCCAAGCACACGAGATTTACCATGCCACAAATTCGTAACGACTGGACCATTGAAGAAGTTCAGAATCTTTTGCAGATGCCGTTGAACGATTTAGTTTTCGAAGCACAAACAGTGCATCGCCAGCACTTTAACCCGAACGAAGTTCAGGTCAGTACCTTGTTGTCGATTAAAACCGGTGCCTGCCCCGAAGACTGTAAGTATTGCCCGCAGAGCGCCCATTATCACACCGGGTTGGATCGCGAGCGCCTGATGGCAGTTGAAAGTGTGCTGGCTGAAGCACAGGCAGCGAAAGAGAAGGGCGCGAGCCGTTTTTGCATGGGCGCCGCCTGGCGTAATCCGAAAGACCGCGATATGCCTTACGTCATTGAAATGATCAAAGGCGTGAAAGCATTGGGTTTGGAAAGCTGTATGACACTTGGCATGTTAAGTAATGAACAGGCAAAAATGCTGCAGCAGGCCGGTCTTGATTATTACAACCACAACCTCGATACCTCTCCGGAGTTCTATGGTGACATCATTACCACCCGAACTTATCAGGATCGCCTTAATACGCTGAATAATGTGCGAGACGCAGGTATGAAAGTCTGTGCCGGAGGCATTGTTGGTATGGGCGAGAGCGTCACCGACCGAGCCTCTTTATTAGTGCAGTTGGCGAATTTGCCTAAGCACCCGGAAAGCGTACCGATTAATATGCTGGTTAAAGTAGAAGGCACGCCTTTTGCCAAACTGGAAGACTTAGATAACTTTGAATTTGTGCGTACCGTTGCCGTAGCCCGTATTTTAATGCCAGCTTCGCATGTACGTTTGTCCGCCGGCCGTGAAGACATGAACGATGAAATGCAGGCGTTGTGCTTTCTCGCCGGTGCTAACTCAATCTTCTATGGTGAAAAACTGCTGACCACAGCGAACCCTGAAGCAGATGCCGATTTACGTTTATTCGAGCGTCTGGGCATTAAGCCTGAACAGCGCGACGGCTATGATGATGAAGTTCACACCGCGGTTATTGAAGATGCGATTAAAGAACAGCAAAACCCTGTTCGATACTACGACGCGTCTTAGTAGAGAATAGGCAGAGAATAGAGAGTGGAGAAAATCGTGTTGGGGTATGAGCAGCGGCTTAATGAGCGTAAAGACTCTTCGCTGTTTCGCTCGCGAAAGGTACGTAGCTCCGACGCTCATTGGCAATTGGATTTCAGTACCAATGATTACCTCGGCTTAAGCCAGCATCCGGATATAAAGCGTGCATTTAAGCAAGCTATTGATATCTGGGGTGTTGGCAGTACTGGCTCACCGTTACTCAGCGGTTACAGTAAAGTTCATCAGGAACTGGAAGAGTTGCTGGCCGAGTGGATGAATAAACCCAGGGCTTTGCTGTTTAATTCAGGTTTCGCAGCAAACCACGGTGTGCTGACAACCCTGATCGATAAACAACAAAAGCTGTTCGCCGACAAATTGGTTCATGCCTCAATTATTGACGGTATGCAGCACGGTGAAGGGCGTTTTAAGCGGTTTCCACATAACCAACCTGAACCAGTTGTTAGCAAAGCCAGTCCGTGCGACTGGCTGGTGACCGAAGGTGTTTTTAGCATGGACGGAGACGCCTGTGATTTAAACCTGTTGGCTTATTTAAAGCGCAAGTATGATCTGAAAATTATGCTTGACGATGCGCATGGAATAGCCGCGTATGGCGCTGAGGGGAAAGGCTCATTAGTTGCGGACTCCGCTGTTGCCGATGTGATAACCGGCACCTTTGGTAAAGCGTTGGGCGTCGGTGGAGCCTTTGTTTGTGCCGATGATGATGAAATTGAAAGTTTAATTCAGTTTTGCCGTGATTATATTTATTCCACTGCGATGCCGCCGGCTCAGGCCGCTGCAATAAAAGCCTCTGTAGAAATTGTACGCAGCGCAGAAGGCGATGACCGCCGCGGAAGACTTGCTGAGCGCATTCAGTATTTTCGGGAACAGCTGAAACAGCGCGGTTTAAAAACGATAGAATCAAACTCGGCCATACAAACATGGTTATTTAACTCCGATGATGACGCGCTAAACATGGCAACAGAACTACAGGCTCAGGGGTATTTATGCAGCGTTATTCGTCCGCCAACAGTACCTGCGGGAAGCTCCCGTATCCGTTTTAGTTTAACGTCAGAAATGTCGACGCCCGAACTTGCTCAATTTTGGAGTCGGGTAGATAGGATTCTTAGCCAGTTATGAAGTCTCCGTTATGAAATCTAAGTTATGAAACCTCCGTTATGAAACCAATGAATTTTCAACAGGCTGTTGCGCGGCAGTTCAATAAGGCGGCAAAAGACTATCACCAGCACGCAAGTATTCAGCGCTTAACAGCCAACCGGCTATTAAGCCTCGGGCCGGCTAATGTGAATCAGGCGCTTGACGTTGGCTGTGGTCCCGCGTCAACGACAGCAGACCTCTTACTCCGGGCAAATCATTATCTTGGTGTTGATATTGCTCCGGCTATGTTGTCTAAAGCTGCCGCTGATTATCCGGAACTGAGTTGGCTTAATGGCGAGTGGGAAGCTTTGCCAGTAGCTGACAATTCAGTTGACTGGCTTTTCGCTAATTTGTCTATGCAATGGGTCGATAATTTGCAAAATGCGATGAGTGAAGCTTATCGAGTTTTAAAGCCGGGTGGGGTTGTAACCGTTAATACCGTTATTGAGGGCACTTTCAACTCTTTCACAAAAAGCTGGAATGAAGTGGACGATTTGCAACATACGCACCGCTTTAAATCTGCAGAGAGGGTGCAGAATGAAGTCGACTCAGTTAACTGGCGTCATTCAGAATTCGTGACAGAAGAACACACCCAGTATTTTGCCAGTGTCCGTGAACTTATAGGCAGTATTAAGGGAGTTGGTGCCAACTATGTGAGGCGAACTGATAACGCCGGACTGATGACGCGCAACCGCTTACAGCAGTTGGAAAATGCCTTCGAAAATCATAGAACTTTGCAGGGATTGCCACTTGAATGGTCAATTCTTAATATTAAATTAGTTAAGTAGCATTGAGTTTAAGTTGATATGAACACTTATTTTATTACCGGAACAGACACTGACGCAGGAAAAACCGTTGCAGCATGTGCTTTTGTTCAATACTTAGTAAAGCAGTCGCAACAAGTTGCGGTAATGAAGCCAGTTGCATCCGGTTGTCATTGGCAAAACGGGCAGTTGGTGAATGAAGATGCACTGAATTTAATGCGTCAGTCTAATACTTCCTTTGATTACGATAGAGTTAATCCTTATACCTTTGAAGCCGCAATTGCGCCTCATATTGCGGCAGCAGACAGTGGCGTGGTCATAGACAAAGAACGCCTGTTGAAAGCGGTAGACTGGTTTCATGAGCGGCCAATAGACAGTTTAGTGATTGAAGGTGCCGGTGGCTGGCAGTTACCTCTGGCTTCCGGACTGCGTATGCCGCAAGTGGTAAAGGAGGTTAATGCGAAAGTTGTGCTGGTGGTCGGGTTAAAACTGGGTTGCCTGAACCATGCGTTGCTTAGCCTGCAATCAATAAAGCAGGAAGGTTGCGATGTTGCAGGTTGGATTGCCGTGCAAACCGGGCCGGAGCCGATGCCGCGACAGGCCGAGAACCTAGCGTCTTTACGTGAGTTGCTGGACGAAAAAGAGCTCGCTAGTATTCCTTATTTGCCAGGCTGGACAGAGGAAGATTTGAGCATTTATTTCCATAAGTAAGATTGAAATACGACTAAATACCCCCACATAACTTAGCAGACTAAGTTCCCCGGAGTACGAGCAATGAAGAGAATTTTGCTGTTTTTAGCGACTAACATGGCCATTTTGCTGGTTGTTAGCGTGGTCTTTAATATTGTGATGGCGGTAACCGGCATTGATGCACAAGGGTCAGTGGGTTTACTGGTGTTCTGTGCGCTGTTTGGTTTTGGTGGTGCGTTTGTATCGCTCTGGATATCACGCTGGATGGCAATTCGTTCAACCGGAGCCAGAGTCATAGAAAAACCACAGAACCAGTCTGAAGAATGGTTGTTCCGTACCGTTCAGCAACAGGCGCAAAAAGCAGGGGTTCCTATGCCTCAGGTCGCGGTTTATCAATCGCCGGAGCCTAACGCTTTTGCTACCGGGCGCAGTAAAAATGCTTCATTGGTTGCGGTCAGTACCGGACTATTACAAAGCATGAATGCTGACGAAGTTGAGGCGGTTCTTGCACATGAAATGAGTCATATTGCTAATGGCGATATGGTGACGCTGACCTTAATCCAGGGCGTGATAAATACGTTTGTCATGTTTTTTGCGCGGATCATTGCCAGCGCGATAATGCGGGGCGGTGATAACCAGCGGGGCGGTGGGTTCGCCTATTATGGTGTCGTGATGTTGCTGGAAATCGTATTTGGCGTCTTAGCCAGTACCATTGTCATGTGGTTCTCTCGTCAGCGTGAGTTCAGAGCAGATGCCGGGTCCGCAGATTTAGTTGGTAAACAAAAAATGATTGCTGCTTTACGTCGCTTACAGCAAGGCAAAGAGTCGGAACTCGATGGCACTATGCTGGCGTTTGGTATTAAAGGAAAACGCTCAACTATGTCGAAATTGTTTATGAGTCACCCGCCTTTAGAAGAACGAATTCATGCTCTTGAGCAACGGCGTTAGTCGTTGCTTTTCAAGGGATACAGAGGTACATTCTTAACTCTTACTCACCGATAAAGCGGATAAATTTTTGTTATGGCCCAATGGAGTGCGCGCAGTTGGCGCGATAAGCCAATAGAACAACAACCGAAGTATTCCGATCCGTCGCAGTTGCAGGCAGTAGAACAGCAACTGAGTCAGTTCCCGCCACTGGTGTTCGCAGAAGAGATACGAGCGTTAAGAAACCAGTTAAAGAATGTCTGCGTAGGAGAGGGTTTCCTGCTGCAGGGCGGCGATTGTGCAGAGTCGTTTAGTGACTTCAACGCACCGAAAATTCGTGACACTTTTAAGGTCATTCTGCAGATGGCCATTGTCATGACGTTTGCAGGCTCCTGTCCGGTGACAAAAGTTGCACGCATGGCCGGGCAGTATGCGAAGCCGCGCTCTAGTGACTTTGAAACCATTGGCGATCTCAGTCTGCCCAGTTACCGTGGTGACATCATTAATGGCTCAGAGTTTGAGGAAATGGCTCGTCAACCTGACCCTGAACGCATGATTAAAGCTTATCATCACTCCGCAGCGACCATGAACTTGTTGCGAGCATTTGCGCAGGGCGGTCTGGCCAACTTGCACAAGGTGCATAAATGGAACTTAAGTTTTATTGCCTCTAATCCGTTAAAAGAGCGTTACCAGAAAATAGCTGAAGAAATTCAGTCGGCGCTGCGCTTTATGGAAGTATTGGGCATTAATTCAGAGAATAACGCGGCCATTCACGAGACTTCGCTATTCACCTCGCATGAGGCATTGTTATTGCCTTATGAACAAGCTTTAACCCGCACTGACACATTAACCGGTTTGCCGTATGACTGCTCAGCGCATATGGTCTGGATTGGTGAACGTACTCGTAAGTTAGATCAAGCTCATGTCGAGTTTATGCGCGGCATTCATAACCCAGTTGGAGTAAAAGTGGGCCCAACCATGCCAGGTGATGAGCTCATTCAGTTAATTGACGCATTGAACCCTGACAACGAACCCGGACGTTTAACATTAATTACTCGTATGGGCGCCGATAATCTGGCTAATAAATTGCCCGAGTTAGTGCGCCGTGTAAAACAGGAAGGTCGTAACGTGGTCTGGTCAAGTGACCCCATGCATGGCAATACGATTAAGGCTGATAATGGCTTGAAAACCCGGAATTTTGACGCCATACATAAAGAATTAAGACATTTCTTTGCGATTCATCAAGCTGAAGGCACTTACCCTGGGGGCATCCATCTGGAAATGACAGGTGAAGATGTTACAGAATGTACCGGCGGTGCCTACCGTATAAGTGAAGCAGATCTGTCCAGTCGTTACCGGACTCAATGCGATCCACGACTGAATGCCGATCAAGTGCTAGAATTAGCGTTTTTAGTCGCAGAATCATTAAAAGCAGCTCGCAACGGCGCGGGTTGATCATCCCCTTTAACCGAATATTTAAGAGGTAATTTTTTATATGTCGCAACAGGTAGAAGTGTTATTTGAAAACTTGTGGCAAGATTATTTATCGCGTACACCTTCAGCAAAAAAGGTGCATCAAATTTTAGGCGAAGGGCATCCGATCGTTAATGATCATGTTGCTTTTCGGACTTTTGATATCAGTCCTGTTGGTCTGGAAGTACTGGCACAACATTTTCTGGACTTAGGTTACAAAGAGGGTGGTGACTACCACTTTGAAGCGAAAAAACTGCGTGCAAAACATTTTGAGCATGAAGACCCTGAATTGCCAAAAGTATTTATCAGCGAATTAATGACGGCTGAATTTTCTGATGAACTGCAGAGCAAAGTCAAAGATATGGTGGCTCAGGTTTCGGCTGAAGACACTAAAAAGCCGGACTTTCTTTATTCGGGTACGCACTGGAAAGTCAGTTATGCCGATTACCAGTCATTGCTCGAAGAAAGTGAGTACGCTGCGTGGATGGCTGCATTTGGCTATTGCGCTAACCACTTTACGGTCAGCGTTAACCAGTTGCCGGGCTATCAAACGCTTGAGCAGGTAAACCAGAAGTTAAAAGACAATGGTTTCAAACTGAACGCGTCTGGCGGCGAAATCAAAGGGTCTCCGGAAGTTTATCTGGAACAATCATCAACTATGGCTGACCGTCATCCAGTTGAGTTTTCTGATAAGACTGTTGAGATCCCCAGTTGCTTCTATGAGTTTGCTAAGCGCTACGAAATTGAAGACGGCAAACTGTATACCGGCTTTGTTGCAGCGTCGGCGGACAAAATTTTTGAAAGCACCAACGCGAAGTAAAGTGTAGCTTCTCAGAATATTAGAGCGGCATTAGTAACGATGCCGCTCTAAGTTTGTTTTAGCCAGAATTTTTGCGGCTATCTCTTCTACTGAATAATGAGTTGAGTTGATAAAAGGTACTGCCTCCCGGCTATAGAGCCTTTCAACTTCAGCTAGCTCAAACCGACACTGCGCCATAGAAGCGTATTGGCTGCCTTCCCGTCTTTGACTTCTAATTTCATGTAAACGCTGTGACGACAAGGTCAATCCAAATAGCTTATGACGATATTGCTTAAGTTCTTTAGGCAATTGCAGTCGTTCAAAGTCGTCATCGTCGGTCAGAGGGTAGTTGGCAACTTTAATTCCGTATTGCATGGCCAGGTATAAGCTGGTCGGCGTTTTCCCTGTACGCGACACTCCAATTAAAATCAGGTCAGCTTTATCCAGTTGATTTAAGCGTTTGCCATCGTCGTTATCCAGCGCGTAATTGATGGCATCTATTCTGAAGTTGTAGTTTTTATGTACACCATGAGTACGGTGTGTTTTCGGTTCCGCCTTAACACCCAGCTCTTTTTCCACCGGAGCAATAAAGTGGTCTAAAAAGTCGTAACAAATGCCTCCACAGTCGGTAATTTTTGCTTTTAGCTTCTCGTTAACGAAAGTATGGAAGATTAAAGGCGGCTCACCACTGTCGGAAACGGCTTTTTTTATTGTTTTACACACCTCATTTGCTTTTTCCTGATTATCGATAAAAGGTAATGTTTTGTGCTCAAAATTGACCGGGAACATGGACAAAAGCGCGTGGCCAAAGGCCTCGGCGGTTAATGCTGTACCATCTGAAATGTAAAATGCATAGCGCACTGGCAAATCTCTTTTTAACCGATTGTAGGTTCGATATTAACTTGTTGGGCCACAGCGTGTAAAATAGATGCCACTTCCATGCCGAAAAATCAATTAAGGATTGTGACGTGCAAGAATACGTAGTTTGGTACCAACATCTGGGAATGCAGGACGTAAACCGAGTGGGTGGCAAAAATGCCTCGCTGGGTGAGATGATCAGTAACTTAGCCGGAGCAGGAGTTGAAGTGCCCGGTGGTTTTGCAACAACGGCTGATGCCTATAACCAGTTTCTGGAGCAAAGTGGTTTAAACGATCGTATTCACGATTTGCTCGACACGCTTGATGTTGACGACGTACAGGCCTTGGCTCAGGCTGGCAAAAAAATCCGCCAATGGATTATTGATACGCCTTTTCAACCAGAATTTGAAGCAGCTATTAAAGACGCTTTTGCTGAGTTAAGTGAAAACAACGACGAATTTAGCTTTGCGGTACGCAGTTCAGCGACGGCAGAAGATATGCCGGATGCTTCATTTGCCGGCCAGCAGGAAACCTTCCTGAATGTACGTGGCTTAAGTAGTGTAATGGAAGCCATTAAACACGTGTTTGCTTCATTATTTAACGACCGCGCTATTTCCTATCGCGTTCACCAGGGCTACGACCACCGCGGTGTTGCGTTGTCGGCTGGTATACAACGTATGGTACGCAGTGACATTGCCTCTTCCGGGGTTATGTTCAGCATTGACACAGAGTCAGGTTTTGATGATGTGGTTTTCATTACCTCATCTTACGGTCTTGGTGAGATGGTCGTGCAGGGGGCGGTTAACCCAGATGAATTCTACGTACATAAACCAACCTTAAAAGCAGGGCGCCCTTCAGTATTGCGCAGAACTCTGGGCAGCAAGAAAATTCAAATGATTTTCTCTGACGACAGAGAACATGGAAAACAGACATTAATAGAAGACATAGAAAAGTCGAAGAGCCTGACCTTCTCGGTAACAGACGAAGAAGTCGAAACACTGGCTAAGCAAGCTCTTATCATTGAAGAGCATTATGGTCGTCCAATGGACATTGAGTGGGCAAAAGATGGCGTCGACGGCAAGCTGTATATTGTTCAGGCACGTCCTGAAACGGTTCAGTCAAACCAAAAAGGGCAAGCCATTGAGCGTTTTGCGTTAAAAACTAAAAGCGACGTTGTCTGCACAGGGCGCGCTATTGGCCAGCGTATTGGTCGTGGTGTTGCTCGTGTTCTGAATGACATTAGCGAAATGGATAAAGTGCAGCCGGGCGATGTATTAGTTACCGACATGACCGACCCTGACTGGGAACCAATTATGAAACGTGCGGCGGCCATTGTTACTAACCGCGGTGGTCGTACTTGCCACGCAGCGATTATTGCACGCGAACTGGGCATTCCGGCGGTTGTTGGTTGCGGTGACGCAACTGACCATATCAGTAATGGTCAGGCCGTTACGGTTTCTTGTGCCGAAGGCGACACCGGTTATATCTACCAGGGTGAACTGGACTTTGATATTACCGAATCACAAATTGATGCCATGCCGGATCTACCGTTAAAAATTATGATGAACGTGGGTAACCCGGACCGAGCCTTCGATTTCGCCAGCTTACCTCATGCCGGTATTGGTCTGGCTCGTCTGGAGTTTATTATCAACCGGATGATAGGGGTTCACCCTAAAGCCTTGCTTAATTACGACCAGCAAAGCGACGAATTGAAGCAGACGATTGATAGCATGATGGCCGGCTACAGCAGCCCTCGCGAATATTACGTAGCGCGTTTAGCCGAAGGAATTTCTACCTTGGGAGCCGCATTCTCTCCAGAACGCGTCATTGTGCGCATGTCTGACTTTAAGTCGAACGAATACGCGAATCTTATTGGCGGAAAACAGTATGAGCCGGGTGAAGAGAACCCAATGCTGGGCTTCCGGGGCGCGTCGCGTTATATCTCAGAGGAGTTCCGGGACTGCTTTGCATTAGAGTGTGAAGCAATTAAACGCGTTCGTAACGATATGGGTCTGACCAATATCGAAATCATGATCCCGTTTGTCAGAACTCTTGAAGAAGGGCGTAAAGTAATTGAACTTCTGGCCGAGCAGGGGCTGGTTCAGGGCGAAAATGGCCTGCGCGTTATTATGATGTGTGAACTTCCTTCTAATGCTCTGCTGGCCGATGAATTCCTCGATATCTTCGACGGTTTTTCTATTGGCTCTAATGATTTAACCCAGTTAACTTTAGGTTTGGATCGTGATTCCGGTGTTATCGCGCACTTATTTGATGAGCGTGACGAAGCTGTGAAGAAATTGCTGGCAATGGCCATTCAAACGGCGAAGAAACGCGGTAAGTACGTTGGTATTTGTGGTCAGGGCCCGTCGGATCATCCTGATTTTGCAGCCTGGTTGGTTGATCAGGGCATTGATTCGGTATCGCTGAACCCGGACACCGTTATTGAAACCTGGATGTACCTGGCGGAAAACCTATAAGTATGACTGTATTACCTGAGATTGCTGCTGAGAATGCGTTACCAGATGACTACCGGCACTTTATTGAGCAGGTAAGAAGCTCAGAGTTTGCAGGTGAAATTGACGTGAGTTATTCGGGCCGTTTAATCGCGGCCACGGATAACAGCGTTTACCAAAACCTGCCTCAGGCCGTTTTGTATCCTCTTAATCAAACCGACCTTGTATTGCTGATGAAGCTGGCAGGTCAGGAAAACAATAGCAGTGTGCAGTTCTCTCCCCGTGGAGGTGGCACCGGTACCAATGGCCAGTCTTTAACTTCTGGTATTGTGGTGGACTTAAGTCGCCACATGAATAAAGTGCTGGAAGTTAACCCTAAAGAGGGCTGGGTGCGAGTGCAGGCCGGGGTGGTAAAAGATCAGCTAAACGATATTTTGCGCCCTCATGGCTATTTCTTTTCACCTGACTTATCGACCAGTAACCGTGCGACTCTTGGCGGGATGATCAATACCGACGCGTCCGGTCAGGGCTCCTTAGTTTATGGTAAAACCAGCGACCATATTCTTGGTTTAAAGACTGTACTGCTTGACGGTTCTGTACTTGATAGCGGACCGGTTTCGCTTGAACAGGCCGAAACTGTTGCACAGCAGGATAATCGCATTGCCCGAATTTACAGACAGATTATTGATACCTGTGTCGGTGAAGCTGAGAGTATTCATGATAAATTTCCGCCGCTGAATCGGTTTTTAACCGGTTATGACTTGAAACATGCCTATAACGCCGAGCAGCAAAAGATAGATGTTTCGCGAATAATTGCGGGCTCAGAAGGAACCTTAGGGTTTGTCAGTGAAGCCCGGCTGAATATTACTCCTATTCCCAAACACCGGGTGTTGGTGAACGTAAAGTATTCAAATTTCCAGGCTGCTTTAGAGAACTCGCCTTTTTTAGTTGATGCCAAAGCAACCTCAGTAGAGACAGTTGACAGTACCGTACTGAATCTTGCACGTCAGGATATAATCTGGAAGTCGGTTGAACCACTATTGTCTGATGTTGAAGGTCAGCGAATGGATGGCATCAACATGGTTGAGTTCACGGGGGTAAATCAGGAAGAAATAGACAGCAAAGTTAACTCTTTAACCCAACGCCTGGACAAGCTGATTAAAAGCAAAGACAGCAAAGGTGTGATTGGCTATCAAGTCTGTGATGATTTACCCAGTATCCAGTTGATTTATGCGATGCGGAAAAAATCGGTAGGCTTGCTGGGCGCAACTAAAGGACGCCGTAAACCCGTAGCTTTTGCGGAAGACACCGCTGTACCGCCCGAGAAACTGGCTGATTTTATTAATGAGTTTCGTGCTCTTTTAGACGCTAACGGCCTGCATTACGGCATGTTTGGGCATGCAGATGCCGGAGTTTTGCATGTGCGCCCGGCACTGGATTTGTGTGAGCCGGAAGATGAGGTCATGCTCAGACAAATCAGTGATAAAGTTGCCGAGCTGACACAAAAGTACGGTGGACTCATGTGGGGCGAACACGGTAAAGGCTATCGCTCAGAGTACGTACCGGCATTTTTTGGTGAGCATCTCTATACCGAATTGCAAAAAATTAAGGCCAGCTTTGACCCCTTTAACCAGCTAAACCCGGGGAAAATCTGTACGCCGTTTAACACCAATGCCGAGCTTATTTCTGTCGATGCCGTTAAGCGCGGCTTCTTTGATCGTCAAATACCGGTGGCTACACGCGACAGCTATAAAAACGCGATGGACTGTAACGGTAATGGCTTGTGCTTTAATTACGATCCTAAGTCCGCTATGTGCCCCTCTTATAAGATAACGCGGGACCGTCGTTATTCGCCCAAAGGGCGGGCTGGGCTTTTACGTGAATGGTTACGGTTAACTCACAACGCCGGCTATAACGCGGCTGAAAAGCCAGAATCATTGGGCTTTGCCAAACGCCAGCTTAACCGGTTTGCCGGAAAAAATGACTTCAGCCACGAAGTGAAAGAGTCCATGGACAAATGCCTGGCTTGTAAGGCGTGTACCAACCAATGCCCAGTCAGTGTCGATGTGCCGACGTTCCGCGCTCGTTTTTATGATCATTACTACAGTAAATACGCTCGTCCGTTAAAGGACTATCTGGTCAAAGGTATTGAAAAGACCGCGCCGATAGCGAGTAAGTTTCCCCGGTTGAGCAATTTACTGATTAATAATCCGTTAAGCCGGTTTGTGCTCAAATATGGTATTGGCTATGTCGATACGCCGTTATTCTCAACGCCCAACTTAAGAACCGCCTGGCGTCGAAACGGGCTTATTGAGTTAACCACAGAGCAGATAATGAGTTTGACCGAGGATGAGAAGTCAAACTCGGTGGTTATTGCGCAGGACCCGTTCACAACCTTCTACGAGGCCGATCTGGTTCTAAAATTGGGTCTGCTTATCAAAAAGTTAGGTTACACACCGATTTTACTGCCGTTCTTAGGACATGGTAAAGCGCAGCACGTAAAAGGCTTTATCAGCGACTTTGAGAAAACAGCCGCAAAGGTGACCGAGCAGTTAAAACCTATTTCTGATGCTGGTATTCCATTAATTGGGCCCGACAGCTCTACAGCATTGATATTCCGGGACGAGTATCGCAAGGCGAGCGATGGTCAACTACCAGAAGTTAACGTAATGACGGTTGTAGAATGGCTTAATACCTTGAACTTTGACAATATCAGTTCATTCAGCACCAGTCGCTACGGTCTAATGCTGCACTGTACCGAACAGAGTTTCGTACCTGAGTCAGCTAAACAATGGCAAGCCTTATTCCAAAATCTGGGGCTAAAACTGGATGTTGTTAATGTGGGTTGCTGCGGCATGGCCGGTACATTTGGTCATGAAAAACAGAATCAGGAAGACAGCAGGGGACTTTATCAAATGGGCTGGCAACAAGCGGTTCAGGAGTATGGAAGCAGCGGAGTACTGGTTACTGGATTCTCTTGTCGCTCACAAATAAAACGGATAGAAAAAAAGCGGGTGAGACACCCGCTTGAGATAATCTTACAAAGCCTGAGTTAACTCAGGCTTTTTATTTGCAGTGACGTTTACTGCTTACCTTTAGCGATGATTTCGCGAGCCATTTCATCAGCGACAGTTCCGGTAGGGCGGTCTTCGTCCTGTGCACGGGCAAAAAGCTGATCTAAGGTATCGTATATACCGCGCACACGTTTTTCTGTTTCTTCTACAGTAAAGTTGGCGGCTTCTGAACAAATATGAATAACGCCACCGGCATTAATCACGTAGTCCGGAGCGTATAAAATCCCAATATCTTTAACCGCTTTATCGTGTTTAGGGTTGGCTAACTGATTATTCGCGCTGCCGGCAATAATTTTGACTTTAAGTTGCTTCAAAGTCTCGTCATTGATGGTGGCACCTAAAGCGCATGGTGCATAAACGTCAGCGTCTACGCCATAGATTTCGTCCAGACCAACAGCTTTCGCGCCCAGTTCTTTAACAGCACGCTCAATGGCTTCTTCGTTAATATCGGTAACAATAAGTTCAGCGCCGTCTTCTGCACAATATTTAGCGAAATCGTAGCCAACAGCGCCCAGACCCTGAATGGCAATTTTAACACCTTTAAGATCTTCGCTACCTAATTTGTGTTTTGCTGCCGCTTTAAGACCAAGGTAAGTACCCAGTGCTGTATGAGGTGAAGGGTCGCCGGCTTTATCTGCCGTGCCTGCAACGTAGCTGGTCTCTTTTGCGACCATACCGATGTCTTCAGTACGAATGTTGACGTCTTCAGCGGTAATGTAACGACCACTTAAAGACTCGATGAAGCGACCATAAGCGCGGAAGAGTTCTTCGCTTTTGATCTTTTTCGCGTCGCCGATGATAACCGCTTTACCGCCACCTAAAGGCAGACCTGCCATTGCACTTTTATAAGTCATACCACGAGACAAACGCAGTACATCGGTGACCGCTTCGGCAGAAGAAGCGTAATTCCATAAACGAGTACCACCAAGGCTTGGACCTAGAGTTGTATCGTGGATGGCAATAATGGCTTTTAAGCCTGATTCCTGATCATGACAAAACACCACTTGCTCGTGGTGATCAAATTCGGGATGCTCGTATAGAGACATGAGTTTCACTTCCTCATTGCTTCAAAAATTGCGCGAACATTACCATTTAGATAAGGCTCGCGCTACTTTAAGATGTGAATAAATTTAGGTATTTAAACGGGCGTTTATCAACTCTTGTTTACACAGAATCACTCAGGATTCGTCAATGTATAAGTAGATGATTCCCTGGTTAATTGTTTCGGCAATTAGCTCGCACCCGGCAACAGATTTTGCCAATTTAGCTAATTCTTCAGTAGCCTCAGAACCTTGCAGTTGCGCCAGCCATTCCGCGGTAGGTAAAGCCTCTTGTATAACGTGAAAGGCTTCGCCATTACCGTAAAACTGCGTGTCGCTGAGTTTTAAGAAACGTGCGCCCGAGGTCTTTTCTATAAATGCATTTTGCTGCGCGAGCAGAGTCGGAATTTGCTCAGCGGTGGTTGGCAGCTCTGGCTCGGGAAGAGGGCGTTTAGACTGGGAGATGATTTTTGCTAATAATGCGCCGGTTTCATCGCTTTCTAAAGCGTCTTTTAAAAACTGCTTTAATGCACTTAGCTGCGTTTTTTCAATAACCCATGAAACGTCTTCGCTGCTTAGAGCCGGGTCTTGATAACGCTCCTGCAATGACTCCTGTTGCATCGCAATATCACCTAACTGCAGCAGTAGCTCGGCTTTCGATGGAGCACGAAAACCAACAGAGTAGTTTAAAGACGGTTCCAGCGAGATACCGTCATGAGGACAGCCAGCTGGAATATACAAAACGTCACCAGCAGTCAGGTGCTCATTAATAACAGCGTTAAATTCGCCCTTTATCTGGCAGAGGTCTTCCGCGGGCTGATATTCCTGCATTGCTTGTTTTTCACCCACCCGCCAATGCCGGGAGCCTGCGCCCTGAATAATAAAAACATCGTACTGATCCAGGTGAGGGCCAACACCGCCATTTTCGCAGGAAAAACTGACCATTACGTCATCAATGCGCCAGTCGGGCAGAAAGCGGAAAGGGGTTATCAATTCACCTACGTCTGGTAGCCATTCGTTTACTGACTGCACCAGCAAAGTCCAGTCAGTTTCTCCGAACTTTTCGTAGTCCTCAAATGGGCCATGAGTCACTAGCCAACCCGATTCCGTGTCTGCCTTTGACTCAATAACTCGCGAGTCAGCGCCTTCTTCCATCGCCAGTCCAGCCAGAATTTCAGGGCTGACAGGGTCGGTAAAATCGGCAAAGCCCTGTCGAATAAGACAAGGCTTTTTCTGCCAGTAGTTCGTTAAAAAATCGTCTTTATCAAACACTAATTTCATAGGAGATCATCAACAAACTGAGTGGCGCGGCCAATATAATTTGCCGGAGTCAGTGCTTTCATTTCGTCTTTAGCGGCATCGGGCACGTCTAAAGAGTCAATAAATTTCGCCAGATCATCGCTGGTAATGCGCTTACCACGAGTTAGGGTCTTTAGCTTCTCGTATGGCTTTTCAACACCGTAGCGGCGCATAACGGTTTGTACTGGTTCAGCCATCAGCTCCCAGTTTTCATCCAGCTCAGCCGCTAAACGGGCTTCGTTAACTTCCAGTTTACTCAAACCTTTTAAGGTAGCCTGGAATGCGATAACAGTATGGGCAACACCCACGCCTAAATTACGTAAAACGGTTGAGTCAGTCAGGTCGCGCTGCCAGCGTGAAATAGGCAGTTTCTGAGCTAAATGCTGCATAACAGCGTTTGCAATACCCAGGTTACCTTCTGAGTTTTCAAAGTCGATAGGGTTTACTTTATGAGGCATGGTTGATGAGCCAACTTCGCCTTCAACAGTACGCTGTTTGAAGTGGTTCAATGCAATATAGCCCCATACGTCACGATCAAAATCAATGAGTACGGTATTAAAACGAGCTAATGCATCAAAGTATTCAGCAACATAGTCATGCGGCTCAATTTGCGTTGTGTAAGCGTTCCAGCTCAAGCCTAATGAAGTAACAAATTGCTCTGAAATGTGGTGCCAGTCCACGTTAGGGTAGGCTGCCAGGTGCGCGTTGTAGTTACCGACAGCACCATTTATTTTACCCATAACGTCTACAGCTTTAAGCTGTTCCAGCTGACGTTGTAAACGCACGGCAACGTTTGCAAATTCTTTGCCCATTGTGGTTGGCGTTGCCGGTTGCCCGTGTGTACGGGCCATCATAGGAACGGTTTTGTGTTCTTTCGCCAGTTCTTTAACCCGGTCGACCAACTCCTGCATCATAGGCAGTAGTACTTCATCGCGAGCCGTGTTCAACATTAAACCGTGAGAAAGGTTGTTGATGTCTTCGGACGTACAGGCAAAGTGAATGAACTCGGAAACTTTATTCAGCTCTTCGTTATCTGCCACTTTCTCTTTCAGAAAGTACTCAACCGCTTTCACGTCGTGGTTGGTGGTACGTTCAATAGTTTTTATGCGTTCAGCGTCGTCGACCGAGAAATTCTCAACAATAGAGTTCAGTATCTGTGTTGCTTCTTTACTTAGCGCAGGTACTTCTTTAATACCGTCAACGTCGGCTAATAATTGTAACCAACGAACCTCAACAGTCACTCGAAATTTAATCAGTCCGTACTCACTAAAAATAGGACGTAACATTTCTGCTTTTGAGGCGTATCGTCCGTCAACAGGTGACACCGCCGTCAAGGAGGAAAAGGGCAACATAAACTGGCTCTCCGAGGGTTAATTAAATCGTTAATTGTTACTTGTTACTGGTTATGCGACATGCAGCAGTTGCTGCGCTGTATCTAACATTTTCTTTCTAGAAAACACGAAATGACGACGCTTGCCGCCTACTTGCTGCCAAAGCACGGCACTGCGAATGCCAGCTAGCAGCAGGGTTCTAATATGGTGTTGATTTGAGTCCCGTTTTAAAAACTCCGGGTTACCATTAATGCGAATAGGTTGTCCCAGGGGGCTTATCAGTTCGCGATAAATTCCAGCCAAACTTTGCTGAATGCGGTAGTTTTCAAACTCAAACTCTTCTTTTTGACGTTTTACCTGGGTAATACGCTCGCCCAGTAAATTGAGTATATCTGGTTGCTTTAAGAGCTTTCTGGATAAATGAATGAGGCCTATCAGATAGCGGGTAACCTCAATGTCCTTATTTTTATTGCTGCCGGCCTGGCGAATAAACGCCTGGATACCGGGTTTAATGTTGTCCAGTCCGCCGTAAATATCTTCGATATTGTCCGGGTTTTGCTGTAAAAGGCTGTGCACTAAGGTATTGCTAATAGATTCCGGGTAAAGCTCTCCGCTGCGAGCCAGCTTCTGCACAGCCATAGCACTTAACGACATGCCAGCTAAGGCAATTACCCGTTGCTGCCATTCGTTCATAGCTTGACCTCAAAGTCTGTAATGCGTTGTTCAATAATGCCGCCACCTAAACAAACATCATCGCTGTAGAATACCGCAGACTGTCCCGGAGTAACTGCTGCGACCGGTTCTTTAAATTGAACCTGAAAGTCACCGTTACTAAGCGGCGTAACCCGGCAGGGAATGTCCTGCTGGCGGTAGCGCGTTTTCACCGTGCAATCGAAGGCCTCCGATGGGGCGCTTCGACTAACCCAGTGCAGTTGTCCGGCAATAAGGCCTTGAGAGTATAGACGCGGATGTTTCTTCCCCTGCGCTACAATTAAAACGTTACGTTCGACATCTTTGTCGACAACATACCAGGGTTCGCCAGAATTATCGGCCATGCCACCTATATGCAGACCTTTACGCTGACCCAACGTGTGGTACATCAGGCCTTCGTGTTCGCCTAAGGCTTCACCTTCAACCGACTCAATGGGCCCGGGTTTAGCAGGCAGGTACTGCTGCAAAAAGTCCTTAAACTTGCGCTCGCCAATAAAGCAAATGCCGGTTGAGTCTTTTTTGTCGGCCGTTACCAGACCTTGTTCTTCAGCAATTCGACGAACTTCTGGTTTCTCCAGTTCTCCGACCGGGAACAGAGTTTGTGCAATGTGCTCGTGGCTCAAGGTATACAAAAAGTAGCTTTGATCTTTATTACTGTCTAAGCCGCGCAGCATTTCCCATTTGCCATCACGCTGTTGACGACGCACATAATGTCCGGTCGCAATATAATCGGCATCTAATGCTTCAGCGGCAAACTCAAGAAAGGCCTTAAATTTAATCTCTTTGTTGCACATAATATCGGGATTAGGCGTGCGACCCGCCTTGTATTCTTCCAGAAAATACTCGAATACATTGTCCCAATATTCTGCAGCGAAATTGATTGTGTGCAGCTCAATACCCAGCGTTTCACACACTTTTTCAGCGTCAGCTAAATCGTCGGAAGCAGCGCAGTATTCGTCAGTATCGTCTTCTTCCCAGTTCTTCATAAACAGGCCTTCTACCTGATAGCCCTGTTGCATAAGAAGGTAAGCTGAAACCGAGGAGTCGACGCCCCCGGACATTCCGACAATGACTTTTTTACTGGCATTTGACATAGGTTGACCCTAACTGACTATAGCTCCTGAATTGGCTGCGCATTCTATCATTTTAGCGCGCACGAGGGTAGCTCAGGAAGTTACCAAACTGGTGGTTCTGAACGCCATTCGCCGGGCTGCATTGTTTTTAACTGAAAAGGACCCACAGCGGCCCGTATCAGGCGAAGGGTAGGTAACCCAACATGCGCTGTCATACGGCGAACCTGGCGGTTTTTGCCTTCGCGAATTTTAAGGCAAAGCCAGCTGTCAGGAACGCTTTTGCGCTCACGAACGGGAGGGTTTCGTGGCCATAAATTCATTGGTTCAGGCATAACGAAGGCTTCAGCTGGGCGGGTCATTCCGTCGTTTAACTCGACACCGTTCCTTAATTGCTCTAACTGCTCTTCGCTTGGGTTACCCTCTACCTGCACCCAATAGGTTTTCCAGACTTTGTACTTAGGGTTAGCAAGGCGAGCCTGATAAACGCCGTCATTGGTTAGCAACAACAACCCTTCGCTGTCTTTATCAA
The DNA here is from genome assembly GCF_004364275.1 of Idiomarina sp. H2. Classification (NCBI taxonomy): domain Bacteria; kingdom Pseudomonadati; phylum Pseudomonadota; class Gammaproteobacteria; order Alteromonadales; family Idiomarinaceae; genus Idiomarina; species Idiomarina sp. H2. The sequence goes on along the minus strand of NZ_SNZY01000003.1, from coordinate 96,972 downwards.
GACGTCCGGCGGGGTATACGTCGTTATGGGGAATGAACGGCTTTAAAGTCTGGTCGCCTTCTTCTCCGGTAAACTGAGATAAAACGCCGTAAGGCTTGTTTAGTAAAACCAACTTGGGGTTTGCCGGTCGTTTTGTCTGCGATTTCATGACTGCCTCAGATTGTTCTGTCGATTTAAATTGGATCGTACCAGAGGATACTCTAGTATATCGGGCGCTAGTTTATCTTACTGATCAAAAAAGTGTGGGAATTTCTGTGGATGATAACAAAGTAATAATTGGTGGTTCATTAGTTGAATCGCTTAAAGGAAACTATCAGCTGTCGTTGCGGCAAGTTTTTGAACAGGCTTTTAACATTACCAAATCAAACTTGACCCCGTTAATTGGTGGTTTTTTGGTTTTATTGGGTATTAATGTGGTAATGGTACTCATTTTGATGAACGTGTTTTCGATTGAGAGCCTGCAAACATCAATAAAACTTCAGTACTTTTCCAGCATTATACAAGCTGTAATCAGCGCTCCTTTATTAGGTGGCTTGATGTTAATGGGTATCAAGCACAGCGTCGGTATTGGCACAAAAAGCGCAGATGTTTTTAACGGTTTCAATGTGATGTTCCCTTTAATTGCTGTCGCTCTAATAAGTACTTTGTTAAGCATCGTAGCCAGTCAATTATTTGGGTTGATTCATCCAAATATTTCTATTTTGGCGCAACTTTATATTACGGTTATTTTGACACTCGCCATGCCATTAGTTATTGAGCGAGGAGTTGGCCCGTTAAACGCCTTGTACTATTCAATAAAAATTATCCATTTCAAGCTGCCTAAATTTATCTTGTTATTTTTGATTCTTGCGGGCTTGTTACTTCTGGCCATTATCCCCTTCGGGCTAGGACTTATCTGGATGTTACCAATGATTTATAACCTTATTGGAGTGGTCTATAGAGAAGTCATTGGCGTAACAGTTATTGAGAAACCCAAAAAAGACAGTTCGTCTGAGAATATTTCGGCTTGAGGACTACATGCGATTATTAACCATATTACTATTTATTGTATTGAGCGTAGCGGCACTACTTTTACCCTGGCTTATTAAAGATACCGAGGTAGAAACACCTGAACAGTCAGTCACGGCTCATTTACCGGCAATTCCTGAAGTGCCGGTTCAAAGAGACTTACCAGATTTTATGTCGATGACCGATGTTACAGAAAAGAAAGAAGAATTCTTTCGCTTTTTACTGCCTTTGGTGGAGGCCGAAAATATACGAATATTGCATGACAGAGCATACCTCAAGGCAATTCACGAACGATTTAAAAGCAATGAACTGACCGAAGCGGATAAAAAACGAATAGCAGATTGGATAGAGTATTATCGACTGGAAGACGATATTGCGATTGATGAAAATTTATTTGGTTTGTTGAAGCGCCGTATTGATATTATTCCGGAAATGATGGTGCTGGTTCAGGCTGCAAATGAGTCAGGCTGGGGAACTTCCAGATTCTCACGTCAAGGTCTGAACTTATTTGGCCAGTGGTGTTACTCCAAAGGTTGCGGCTTAGTTCCTAACCAAAGAGATGACGATGGGCGCCATGAAGTTGCGCAGTTTGATTCTGTTAACGCTTCCGTAAAAAGCTATATGCGCAATATTAATACTCATGGCGCTTATCTCGATTTACGTTTGCTGCGAGAGCAAAAACGCCTGGATAACGAGGACATACTGGCAAGAGATTTAATTACCGGCTTATCAAGCTACTCTGAACGAGGAGAAGAGTATATTGATGAACTCCGCGCGATGATTCGTATCAATCGACCCATTGTGAAACGAGTCAGCGAGGAATTGAATACGCCGGAAGTTCCGCAACCAGAGTAAAGTTTAAGCGAAATTATATTGGCATAAACATAAGAGAGGCTCAATTCAGAGCCTCTTTTTGTATCTGGTTTAGGCCAAATGTTTGATGGGAATATTGCTGGCAAAAACAGGACTCTCTTCAGTTTCAAAGTTTGAAGTAAAGCTGTCAGTATCAAAAGCTTTATCGCCATTTTCATCAGCAACGCCGTCTGCGGTAACGGCCTTAAAATCAAACAGGGCACTGTCGGCCAAATGTGAGGGTACAACGTTTTGCATTGCCGTAAATAAGCTTTCAATTCTGCCCGGAAATTGTTTGTCCCACCCGTTAAGCATTTGCTTTATTTGTTTTCTTTGCAGGTTTTCCTGAGAGCCGCATAAGTTACAAGGGATAATAGGAAACTCCATTGCAGCTGAGTATTGTTCTATATCCTTTTCACGGGCATAAGCCAAAGGGCGAATAACTACATGCTCACCATTGTCACTGGCCAATTTTGGCGGCATAGACTTTAACTTGCCACCGTGAAACATATTCAGAAAAAGGGTTTCAATCATGTCATCGCGATGATGGCCAAGAGCTATTTTAGTCGCTTTTAACTCTTTCGCTGTGCGATACAAAATGCCTCGTCTAAGACGGGAACATAACGAACAGGTTGTTTTTCCTTCGGGAATTTTGTCTTTTACGATGCTGTAGGTGTCTTCTTCAACAATTTTGTAGTCAACACCAAGCTTATCCAGATAGGCCGGAAGCACATGCTCCGGAAACCCGGGTTGCTTTTGATCCAGGTTGACCGCAACCAGAGAAAAGCGAACAGGAGCAACTTTTTGCAGATAGAGAAGGGTGTCCAGCAAAGTGTAACTGTCTTTGCCGCCTGACAGACACACCATAATATGATCGCCGTCTTCAATCATGCCGAAATCTTGTATGGCTTTTCCCGCATCGCGACGAATACGTTTCTGTAGCTTGTTGAAACTGTATTTATTTTCACTGGCCATAGTGGCTCCTGCAACCTGTGTCATCTGGAAGTTCTGAGGAGCCGGATTATACCTGAGGCATTAAACTCAAGCGAGGGGACTGACAAAGTCTTCTGGTTTAATTGCCAGCACGTCACAATTTAACTGGTCCAGTACGTGTTCAGCTGTGTTACCTAATAAGGCGGCGCTTAACCCCGTGCGGCCAATGGTGCCTAATACCACCAATTCCGCATCGAGTTGTTTTGCTGCTTCGGGAATAACCTGTTCCGGCAAACCTTGCGACAAATGCTGGTAGTGGCTGGAAATGCCGTAATCACGTCCCAGCGCGGCCATACGGTTCACGTGGTGCTGCTCGAGTGCATCGCTGTATTCGCTGACATCAAATTCAGGAATCTCCACCGCTACGTTAACCGGAGCGCTGGGGTAAGCATTGACCAGGTGCACACTTGCATTCAGTACTTTGCTCATGGACTGCGCGTGTTCAATAATACGTTTATTTAACTGTTGGTGATGTTCTTCTTCAGAACCGGTATGAACGGCAGCAATGATCTGCCCGTGGCTTGGCCACTCATGTTCTTTAACCAGCAAAACCGGGCAGGGGGCTTTTCGTAACAAGTGCCAGTCAGTTGGTGTGAAAATTAAATTCTGGAAGCTGGCACTGACCTGAGTACCTTTTATTATAAGGTCGTGCTTGTGTTTTATTGCTTCTTTAATAATGGCTTCAAAAGGTCGGTTATGCCAGACCACATCAATATCAATGCGAACCGAATCGGTATCAAATTCGCTCAATACGTCGGTTAACCAGGCTCTTCTGTCCGCTATAAGATTTGAACGCATAACGTCGCGTTCCTCACTGGATAGCATGGTTGTCATTTCGTAAGAAAAGTCATAAATAGACAAAAACAGCGTTAATCTGGCATCGCTCAATCTAGCCATATGTAAAGCGCGTTTTAATGCTTTGTGCTGCTCATCTGCAGCGTCTATAACAACTAAAATATGACGGAATGCGTCCATACTGACCTCGTAGTTAATCTATGTTCATTGTTAAGATTAGACGAAAGCAGAACGCTTTGCAGGCTTTATTAGAAAAAAGGTTTGATTAAGGTCAACATGCTCCATAAAGCATAGATTATTAGCAAAACACCCATAGCTGTACGCACGCCCTGGGCGCGTAAAAAGCGGTGCAGGAATTGACTGAAATGTCCGGCGGCTATCATCGCCGGCAAGGTTCCCAGACCAAAAGCAGCCATGGTTAGCGCTCCACCGCTAGCTGAGCCGCTTAAAGCTGCCCAGCTGAGGGCACTATAGACCATGCCGCAGGGTAACCAGCCCCATAAAGCCCCGGCAAAGAAGGTGGCAAAAATACCAGGCTTGTTTCTGAGCTTTGCGGCCAGAGGCTGTATTTTCTGCCAAATTGGACGTGCTGACTTTTCCAGATACACCAATCCTGAAAACCATCCGGTAAAATACAGTCCGAGCAAGAGGAGAAAAGCAACAGCTAACCAGCGAAGAATGATTGTTGTATAACCACCTTCCGGAGCAAACAAGCCAATAGCTCCCCCGACCAAAGCTCCAATAAGCATGTAAGAACAAACCCGGCCTAAGTTATACAGCCAGACATGGTAGGGGCGGGTATTAATGCCCATGGCACTGGCAATGCCCCCGCACATCATTAAGCAATGCCCGGCACCGGCCAGCCCCATCAGCAAGGCTGTAACTAAATCAGCGCTTGGATTTATCGGATTCATCATCAGCGTTATTGGTGTTATCTTCGTCGTCCATCAGAATATTGAGTCCCTGACGTTCAATGTCCTCAAACTGGTCGGAACGTACCGCCCAGAAAAAGACCGCAACAGCGATAATAACGAAAATTATAGCGATGGGAATTAATGCGTAAATTACACTCATTTTCGATACAACCTTAGAGAGTTTCCTATTACCAGAAGAGAACTAAGCGACATACCAAGTGCTGCTGCCCAGGGAGCAATCATACCGATAGCAGCTACAGGTAATACAGAAACATTATACACCAATGCCCAAATGAAATTCTGTTTCATAATCTGGCGTGTTTTGAGAGCGCTTTCTATTACCACTTTAATTTGATTCAGGGATTCAGACATCAACACAACATCGGCTGCCGTTTGCGCTAAATCAGATGCTTGAGAAAACGTCATTGAAAGGTCGGCTTTTGCCAGAACCGGGCTGTCATTAATGCCATCGCCAACCATCCAGACCGTATGCCCGGCTTCTTGTTGAGCTGTGACAAAAGCAAGCTTTTCTGCTGGTTTCAAGGCACTGTGATATTCAGGTATACCCAGTTCATGAGCCAGAGACTGAACTCTTGATTCACTATCTCCGCTTAGAATAATGGGTTGATAACCGTTGTTTTTTAACCAGTTAATGGTTTTAGCAGCATCTTCTCTTATTTGATCTTCCACTCTGAACTCGGCCAGGATGCGTTCTTTACTGGCAATGACGACCTGGTGCTTGTTAGTCGCTTTAAACTCCGGATGCCACTGCTGAATGTAAGTTTCACTACCTGCGCGATATGACTGACCGTTGAATTCTCCTTGCAGGCCAAAACCCATCTCGTTAGTGACATCCTGAAATGACGCCGGGGTGTCCGACAGCTGGCTTAACGGAACCGAAAGAGGGTGTTCGGAAAAAAGCTCCAGGCCGCTAATCAGTTCATCAACGGTGTTAGAGTCTATGTAGTCATTTCGCTCAACCAGCCGAAACTTACCCTCCGTTAGGGTACCGGTTTTATCCAGACACACTTTATTCAGTTGTTTAACGGACTCAAGGACATCCGAGCCTTTTAGTAAAATACCATCTCTGTTTAGTCGATGAATGATGCCAGTTAATGCTGTCGGTGCCGCAAGAGACAAAGCGCAAGGGCAGGTGGCAACTAAAACAGCCAAAGTAACCCACAAAGCATGATCTGGCTGGATCCACCACCAGCTAAAATAGGTAATAACTGCAACGGTTAAAATTGCAGCAATGAAATAACCCGCCAGTTTATCGATAACTTGCTGTGCCTTGGGTTTAACCGCTAAAGCAGAATCCTGCATTGCGATAATGCCGGCCAAAACTGTTTGCTGAGCAGTTGCTGTTACTTTTATCCGTATTGGAGAGTGTTGATTAATACTGCCGGCAATAACCGCGTCTCCAAGTTTTTTTGATCTGGGCAGGCTTTCTCCGGTCAACAAGCTTTCATCAACCTGAGCTTGTTTATTCAGTAATTCACCGTCTGCAGGAATAGTCTCACCAGCTTTCACACGAATAATGTCACCGGTTTCCAGCAATTTAATAGCAACGGATTCATAGCCCTCGGGAGTTTCACGGTTAGCCAGCTTAGGCAGTAAGGTCAGACGGTTAGTGGCAAATTTCAATGCTCGTTCTTTTGCCAGTAACTCCAAAAAACGACCCGTCAACAAGAAGAAAGTAAACATGGATATAGATTCGAAATAAACCTCACCCGTATTGGTTATTGTCGCGTACACACTGGCACTGTAGGCGCCTAATAAGGCGATACTGACGGGAATGTCCATGTTCAAACGCGATGCCTGTAAAGCTCTTAGGGCACCTGCATAAAAAGGTTGTGCGCTATAAAGAATAACAGGGGTCGCGAAAACCAGACTGACGCTCCAGAGAAAGCGTTGTAAGTCAGGTGATAAGTCGCTGACAACGCCGAAATACAGGCCAAAGGCAATCATCATAACCTGCATAGTAGCAATGCCCGCTACGCCTAATCGACGGATATAACTCTTTCGCTGCCTTGCATATTGTTGCTCGGCTTCATTGGGCTGGAATGGCAGAGCCTTGTATCCAATATTGGCTAAAACTCTTAAAATATCGCTTAGTTTTAATTGAGCAGGAGACCAGCTAACCTGAACCCGGCGGCTGGTAACATTAACCACCGCTTTTTGTATACCTTTAAGGCGCAATAGCTCACGTTCAATTAGCCAGCCACAGGCGCCACAGGTAATATTCTCTACGGTGAGAGTTGCCAGCTCGGTGTCGGCTCCCTCATGCCTTACAAACTCTTTTTGTAAGTCAGGGTTGTCGTAGAGGTTTAAATCATTTAATTCTTCAGGAAGAACGGGAGAGTCCTGTAATTGAGATGTGTCTCTGTGTTCGTAATAAGCGTGCAGGTTGTGCTGAATGATGGTTTGTGCCACAGCTTGACATCCAGCACAACAGACCGGTTTCTCAGAACCTTTGTACTCAACAGCAAGATTAACCCCTTTGGGAACCGGCTGCAGGCAATGAAAACATTCCATTCAATCAAACTCCGTATAATAACGGACGAAGTTTAGTCAACTCGGATTTTGGTAGTTGATATTTTTCGCTTACTTTCCAGACTTCATTAAAAGGCTCAACGGTTATGGTCCATTTGCCCTCTATCTCTTCAGGAATATCTGCTCGATAGGTACCATCTGAAGCAACCGTCAACATGCGGGTAAAGTCTTTTTCATCTTGTGTAGCGTGAATAAAAAACACTCGTAGAGCAGACAGTTCTTCCGGCTGGCCAGAAGCATATTTAAGAGTAAACAGGCCTTTATCAGCAGTAAACTCAAAAGAGATATTACGGCGTTGTGCTTCTTCAACATGCTCGATAATTGCGTTGATGGTTTTGCCGCGTTTGTAGTAGTCATCAACGACCATGGAAACGCCGCCCTGAGAAACGGACAGATAAATGATAACGCCACAAACGATCATCACAGTAACAGGGAGGGAAATAAGAAACCATGGCCAGAACTGCTTATACCAGGGTTGAATCATAGTGAGACCTCATACAAAAAGCCCCGCCGTAGCGGGGCTGTGTTTACTAGGTTTTATTCGTCGTTAGATAAGCTGTAGACATAAGCTGAAATAACGTGAATTTTATCTTCACCTAAAATGTTTTTCCATTTGGGCATAACACCGCTACGGCCATGGTGAAGGGTTTCTTCAATTTTATTAATTGAACCACCATAAAGCCAGACATCGTCAGTTAAGTTTGGTGCGCCAAGCTGTTGGTTACCTTTACCATCAGCACCGTGACACGCACTACAAACTGCGAAGTTTGCTTTGCCTGCTTCGACTAAATCGGCATCGCGTTCACGACCGCTTAAACTGGCGACATAGTTGGCAAGTTCAGTAATTTCTTTATCGCTGAACTGCTCACCAAACGCCGGCATATTCCCCTGACGTCCTTCAAGCAAAGTGGTTTTGATATCACTAGGTTTACCACCATATAGCCAGTCATCGTCAGTCAGGTTAGGGAAGCCTTGACCGCCCATCGCGTTCGAGCCATGACACTGAGCACAGTTTTGCAGGAACAAACGCTGACCAACATCTAAAGCATCTTCATTTTTTGCCAACTCTTCAATTGGCTGCTCTGCAAATGCTTCAAAGATAGGGCCATACTTTTCTTCCGCTGCACGAACCGCGCGGTCATATTCAACAAGCATCCCTTTTTCATGGGCTTCTTCCATTGCCTGACGAGACTCTTCTAAGGACTGAACGTCCTGGTTTGAGCTTTTCCAGCCAAGTAACCCGTTGAAATTACCCAGCCCTGGGTATAGAGCTAAATATATAAAGCCCCATACAAAGCAGGCCCAGAATAAATAGGTCCACCATTTAGGAAGAGGGTTGTTTAATTCTACAATCCCATCGAATTCGTGGTCCATTTCCTGACCTTCTTCGATGTGAGTGTAATTTTTCATGTTACAGCGCAGTAGCCAAATTAATATTACTAAGGTGGCCAGCGTTAAAACAATTATCCATGCACTCCAGAAGCTACTCATCTTTCTTCGACTCCGGTTTGTCGCTGTTATCTATTGATGATTCGTCTTCAAATATAGAATTAGCCGCATCATCAAATTGCTTTTTTGTCCGGCGGCTGAACGACCAGGCCACAATGGCAATAAAAATTGCCAGTATGATCAGGCTGAACACGCCGCGCCAAGTTCCGTAATCCATTACTTATCAGCCTGCTGTAGCGTTGTGCCAAGCGATTGTAAGTAAGCGATAAGCGCCTCCATTTCAGTTTTACCCTGAACGGCTTCTTTTGCACCGGCTATGTCCTCATCTTCGTAAGGAACGCCCAATGTCCGCATAACTTCCATTTTCTTGGCTGTGTATTTACCCGTTAGCTTGTTTTCTGCAAGCCAGGGGAACGCTGGCATATTAGATTCAGGAACCACATTACGAGGGTTCATTAAATGAACGTGATGCCATTCATCACTGTAACGGTCACCCACACGTGCTAAATCAGGGCCTGTGCGCTTAGAACCCCAAAGGTGAGGGAATTCCCAAACGTGTTCACCAGCTAATGAATAATGTCCGTAACGTTCCGTTTCTGCACGGAAAGGACGAATCATCTGGCTGTGGCAGTTGTTACAACCTTCACGCATATAAATATCGCGACCTTCCAGCTCTAACGCGGTGTATGGCTGCAAACCTTTTATGGGTTCATTGGTTTGGTTTTGAAACAGCAGGGGAGTAATTTCTACTAACCCACCGATAGAAACCGCAATGATCATTAAAATTGACAACCAACCTAAGTTTTTTTCAACAAATTCGTGTTTAAAACGACTCATTATTCTCTCCCTCAGGCAGTTTGTACGACGTTGCCTGCAGCTGTCTCACGACGGCCGGCACGAATTGTCTGATAACAGTTATAAGCCATCAGCAACATACCGATTACAATGAAAACACCACCGATAAAGCGGCCTGTCCAGAACGGGTATGATGCCTGAACACTCTCTACGAAACTGTAAGTTAAGGTTCCGTCAGAGTTTGTCGCACGCCACATAAGACCTTGCATTACACCTGAAATCCACATTGATACGATGTAGAAAACAACACCGATAGTGTGTAGCCAGAAATGGACGTTCACCAGCTTAATGCTGTGAATTTCTTTCTGATTAAACAGGCGTGGTACCAGGTAGTACATAGAACCGATAGTGATCATTGCCACCCAGCCTAAAGCACCCGAGTGTACGTGACCCACAGTCCAGTCTGTGTAGTGAGAAAGCGCGTTCACTGATTTGATTGCCATCATTGGGCCTTCGAAAGTCGACATGCCGTAGAATGACAGAGAAACAATTAAGAAACGCAGAATTGGGTCGGTTCGCAGCTTATGCCATGCACCAGATAAGGTCATGATACCGTTAATCATGCCGCCCCATGAAGGCACGAACAGGATAACAGACATGACCATACCGACCGACTGAGTCCAGTCTGGTAACGCGGTATAGTGTAAGTGGTGAGGTCCGGCCCATATGTATAAGGAAATAAGTGCCCAGAAGTGAACAACCGACAAGCGGTAAGAGTAAACAGGGCGCTCAGCTTGCTTCGGTACAAAGTAATACATCATACCCAGGAAGCCAGCGGTCAGTAGGAAACCTACCGCGTTATGCCCGTACCACCATTGAACCATGGCATCGACAGCACCTGAATAGATTGAATAAGACTTCATAAACGACACTGGTAAAGCAAAACTGTTCACAATGTGCAGCATGGCGATAACGATAATGAAACCACCGTAGAACCAGTTAGCCACATAAATGTGCGATGTTTTACGAATAGCCAGCGTGCCGAAGAAGACGATTAAGTAAGCAACCCAGACGACTGTAATTAAAATGTCGATAGGCCACTCAAGTTCAGCGTATTCTTTCGTACTGGTAAGACCCATAGGCAGAGTGATAACGGCTGCGACTATAACGGCCTGCCACCCCCAGAAAGTGAAAGCTGCCAACTTGTCTGAGAACAAGCTCACTCTACACGTTTTCTGAACAACATAGTAAGAAGTGGCAAAAAGAGCGCTGGTACCAAACGCGAAAATAACAGCGTTTGTATGTAGCGGGCGAAGACGGGAGTAGGTTAGCCAGGGAGTATTGAAGTTAAGCTCTGGCCAGACAAGCTGGGCAGCTATCAATACGCCTACAGACATACCGACGATACCCCAAATAATCGTCATGACAGTAAACTGCCGGACGACTTTCATATTATATTCGATCGGTTGTTGTGGAATTGTTTGACTCATCTTTTAAATCCGCAGTGATGTAAAATCAGGAAAAAGGTGACTTTTACCAGACAGACACAATCCATGTAAAAGTGCATTTATTTTACGTCTTGTGAGTTGAAAGGTACAGGGGAGATTACCAGTATCCCCTGTATTTTTAAGGTTATTTTGTCTTAAACCGACTGACAAGTTGACTCAAATCAATACTGTTTTTACTCAAATCCCGACTGACTTCAGCAACGCGTGTATTAGCGTCCTGATTGGCTTGAGAAAGGTCGGAAATGCCAGTGATATTCTCGTTCAGATCTTTAGTTACCCGACTCTGCTCGTCGGTCGCAGAAGCAATTTGTATATTCATGCTCGATATATTCGCAACGGCTTCCTGAATCTGACTTATCGCTTGCTCGGCTTTCAGAGCCTCCTCGTTTGTAGAGGACGAGCGACGTTCAACATCGCTGATGATCTGGCTCACATCTTTAATCGCACCCTGGATACTTTCCACAATTGAAGAAATTTCATCCGTTGAATGCTGAGTTCTGGTTGCCAGCGTTCGAACTTCATCGGCAACGACCGCAAACCCTCGTCCGGCATCGCCAGCGCGAGCAGCCTCAATAGCCGCATTTAACGCCAGTAAGTTGGTTTGTTCTGCTATAGCAACAATGACGCCGAGTATGTTTCCTATTTTGTCAGAGCCGTTTTGCAGTAAGCGGGCTTTTTCGCCTGCTTTACCCAGCTCAGAAGTCAGTGCTTCGATGTTATTAACAGATTCTCGTACGATAATAGCTGAGCGTCCAGCTTCTTCGTCTGCCGTATTAGCCGAGTCGGCCGCCTGACGGGCGTGATCAGCAACCTCTGAAGCTGAGGAAGACAATTCGGTAATGGCTGTCGCCACAGAACTTGTTTGTGAGCTAAGCTCATCACTTTGACGGCTGCTGGTACCTGATAATTCAGTCAATTGACTTGCAGCTTCGCTCTCATTCCTTGCACTTTCCTGAACACTTTGAACAAGTTGCTGAATTTTGTGAACAAAGGTGTTGAATGATTTTGCTAGTCGCGCAAGCTCATCAGACCCCGATTCATTCAATCGTCTAGTCAGGTCTCCTTCGCCTTCGGCGATATCAAACATAGCACTATTAATGGTTTTTAAAGGGCTGGTGATACTGCGTATGATGACAACAAATAACAAAAGTAGGGGGACGGATAAAACAACGGCTAAACCAGCTAACTTAAAAAACTCCTGCCATAGAATAGCGGTAATATTGTCGCTGTACTGTCCTGTGCCAAGGATAATATTCCATGGTTCAAAAACGCGTATCCGGCTGACTTTCGCGACGAGATTATTGGCGTCACTACCTTTTTGCCAAACGTATTCTACTGTGGCTTCGTTGGCCGAACGTGCTTTGCGAACCATCTCCTGGAAAAGACGAGTTCCTTCAGGGTCCTCATAACTCATGACATCCTTACCAACTAACTGTTTAGTAAAAGGATGCTGAACCAGAATTCCATCACGATTAAGTGTAAAAATGTACTCGCTGCCTTCGTATCGAATTCCGTCAAGGCTGGTGTAAGCTTTAGCTTTTGCTTCTTCCTCGGTCAAATTACCATCCTGGTATTGCTGGTGGTAATGACTGACCACACTGTGAGCAGTATCAAGAACGGAATCGAGCTTACGTTTTTCTTCCTTAACCAACAGGTTATTCAGTAAGAACATCATAAAGGCTACCATCAGGGCGGTGCCCAGAGCGGCGATGCCCAACAATGCTATAAGTCTCTGTGTGATACTTAACTGCTGTACGATTTTCATTAATATTCCTTATTCAACCGTCGGAAAGCTTTCGTAATAGGCTATCGGCAGCTTACAAAATCTTTACAGCAGAAAAGTAGCTTAATAATGCTTATTTTTCTAGGAGTTGATCTTTCTTCCTTTAAGTACCAACGCTGACAAAGCTGGCAAAGTAAACACGGTAACTAATGCTGCACCGATTAAGCCAAACATCACAATAGCCCCAACGCCCCGGTACAATTCCGTGCCGGCTCCGGGCATAAAAACCAGAGGCACGATACCGCATAGCGTGGTTAAGGTTGTAATGGTTATCGGGCGGACGCGCGACAGCAAACCTTCCTGAACCGCCTCTTTAAGTGAGTAGTTCTCTTTATCACGAAGATAAATAGCCCGCTCAACCACCAGAATGGGGTTATTAATGACTGTTCCCATAAGAATAAGAAAGCCAAGGATGGTGATCATGTCGAAAGGCTGACTCAGCGGCTGAAGCCCGACAGCGGGTAAAAGCTGACCGACACCGTTCATAAGAGCTAACCCGGCAATACCTGCACTTATCCCCATTGGTATGGTTGCCATTATCAGTAACGGATATCCCCAGTGCGCAAAAATTGCGACCATCAACAGGTAAATAATAGCGATGGAAATAACGTAGTTTTCACTTAGTGCGGCCTGGGTTTCTGCTAGTTGGTCAGCGGCACCGGATAACTGAGTCGAAATATCAGCAGCTATAACACCTTGTTTCCGTAAGTGCTGCAAAACGTCTGAACGAACTATTTCAACTCCAGATTCAAGTGCAACTGACTCCGGAGGTATAATGTTTAAGGTTACTGTACGGCGACTATCGACCCGGCGCACGGTACTGGTATCAACAATCTCGCGTACATCGCTTATAGCATTCAGTACTACAGGCCGACCATTGACATTAAGTAGTGGTAAGTCATCCAGCATCTCCGGTGTCACTTCTGTGCCTTTATTGCTATACAGGTACATATCAATTTTATCGTCACCCTGAAAATACTCACCGACAAAGGCGCCGTCAGTTAATGCAGAAACAGCATAACCAAAACTGTCCGCATCCAGACCTAATTCACTCATCCGTTCCCAGTCAGGACGTACCTCTAATAAAGGCTGAGCGAGAGTAAGAGAGTTCGGTGTGGATTGAATTCTGGGGTCATCAAAAACCTCTTGCGAGCGATCATAAATGGCTCGTGCGGCCGCATAAACTTCGTTGAGCTCTCGTCCACCAACATCGACATTAATGCTACGGGTACCACCATCATTGCTGCTGATAATGGAGCCTTTAGCTGCAAAGGCCCGCATGCCGGGGTAGCGTTCATAAACTTCGGTAATGACTTCCATAAGCTCATCAATCCGGCTTTTATCCCGGGTTTCGGCAATAATTCGAATATTCGACGGAGCGACGCTTAAGCTCATTGTTTTTAGCGCAGGAATAGTGACTCCCGAGCGAGTAACCTCATTATCTTCCGTCGTTAATGCCGGGTCGAAAATGTCACGTATTTCGTCTCCAATCGCAGACATAGTTTGCAAGTTATAGCCGGGTGGGGCGCTCATAGTGGCAAAAGTTTTAGCTTCTTCCCCCTCAGGCAAATATTCTGCAGGAGGCATTAGAAACCACCAAATAGCTACCACTGCGAGAAAAGTGACTCCAACGGTACTTAGTTTTGACTTTTTGGAACGCAAAAGCCGGCTAGTGACGGCTTCAATTCGGTTGGTCAGTTTGTCTGTTACTTTTGTTTTTGCCTCTGCAGGAAAGTAAGCCGCGAGTAAAGGTACTAAGGTCACAGAAACAAACATGGAAGCGATAATCGATGCCGAAATAGCAATAGCGATATCGGAGTACAATTGTCCGGCTTCCTGAACAATAAAGAGAATTGGAAGGAAGACCATGACAGTTGTCAGGGTAGAGGTGAGCACCGCGGTCCAGACTCGTTTTACCCCTTCAACCGCAGCGTCTTTAGGGTTTAGCCCTTTTTGTCGTTCCAGCTCAATACTTTCTAACACGACAATGGTGTTGTCCAGCGTCATGCCAATAGCGAATGCAATACCAGCTAATGAAATGACGTTGATGGTTCTGTCCAGCAGCAACAGCCCCAGAAATCCGGCCAGAGTACAAATTGGAATGCCGATAACCGCAATTAAAGTGGCTCGAGCGGAACGCATCAAACCATACATAACCAGAGTTGCAAACAGGGCGCCTAACAGTAAATTCACTAAAACATTCTGAACCGAGCTTTCCACATAACGAACATCATCAGAGTTTAGTGTAATTTCCATACCGGCCGGGCGCAGCAACTCCTCGTTAATGCGCTCAACTTCGTCCAGCATGGCGTATTTTATGTCAATGACATTAGAACCCAGCTCACGCTGAACCTGAAGGCTTAGCACCTGCTGGCCTTTAAACCAGGACTCACTGTTCAGTTCAAAGTGATTAAAGTCGATATCGGCGACATCTTTTAATCGAACCAGACTGTCACCGGTTCTGCGAATAATGGTATTTTCTATTTCCTCAAGCGAATCAAAACGACCGACAGTGCGCAGCAAGAAACGGCGTTTTCCTTGTTCAAGCTCTCCTGCTGAGGTATCTCTGTTACGCCCGCTTATTGATGTTCTTACGTCAGCAACCGATACGTTGTACTGAATCAGTGCATCTTTATCCATCAGAATACGAACTTGTCTTTGTGCACCGCCGCTAACGTTTACCTGAGACACTCCTGCAACCGATGACATTCGCGGTCGTACATTATCCTCAATGTAATCTCGCATCATAACCATATCGATATTCTTCGGATTATCCTCAATAGGAGCGACGCGAAAGTACATGAAAGCATTACTTGAAAAAGACGCAGAGAAAATTCGAGGCTCATCGACATTCTCGGGGTAATCCGGAACCTGACTTAACGCATTGTTAACCAGAATTAATGTTTCGGTAACATCAACCCCGAAAGGAAAGTCCAGTTCTATGCTTGCTTCGCCATTACTGGCACTGCTTTCCATACGTTGTAAGTTGGGGACAGTGCGAAGAAACTCTTCCTGTTCAATTAGTATCTCTTTTTCGATATCCTGCGGTGTGGCACCCGGCCATTGAGTCTGTACAGAAATCGTTCTGACTTCTAAATCAGGTATCATTTGTACCGGAATACGTAATGCTGCCGTTATGCCCAGTAAACAAAGTATTAAAATGGCGACGATGGTGACATGTTTATGCTTTATTACGGCTTCAATCATAGTCAGCAGACTCCGTAAGCTTTAGTGCCTGACCATCAGTTAGAGCTTCATTACCGCGTACTATGACTCTCTCGCCTTCACTTACACCGCTTTCCACCTCGACATAGCCATTAAAGCGTAAGCCGAGCTCAACGGACAGTTCCTTAGCTTGCCATTCACCATTTTCGTTCACCGCTATCCAGACAGAGGTTCTGCCATCACTGTAGCGAACAACCGCATCCTGAGGTACTGAAGTCTGAATTCGTCCGGTATCAATCTCAAACGAGGCACTCAGAGGTATTCCGACAACCCAGTTCTCCGGGTAATCCCCAGTCAGGCGAACCTGAAAAGAACGATCATTTCCATCCACAAAAGGCACTATGCGACTTAAACGAGCATCAATAGTTGTATCTTTGTAGCTAAGCGATGCTTGAGTATCAGAGTTTATCGAGGAATAGTAAGACTGCGAAAGAAACACATCAGCATGCTGATTGTCACTGCCGACCAACTGAAAAACGATCTGATCGGCACTTAGCCATTCGCCTAAATCCGCAGTGCGACTAGCAATAACGCCGTCGAAAGGTGCTGTAAGTTGATGATAATTTTGATTAACTTCGGTTTCGTTTAGCAATGCTTTTGTTTCTGCAAGCTGTGCCTGTGCAACCTGAACCCGGGTACGTGAGCGCCTTAAATCGCTAGTGGGAACAAAATCGGTTTCAGCTAACTCTTCCAGTTCACTTAGCTGCTGTTTTTCGTCGGCAAGACTGGCTTTAGCGCTGTCGACCTGAGCCTGTAAAGATTCTATAGTCGAATTAATTTGACGCGCGTCTAACCGTGCAAGCAAATCTCCTTTGCTCACTCTGTCACCTATATCCTTGTTCAGGCTCAATAACTTTCCTTCGACAGCAAAACTGAGTTGAGAGTTATTCAAAGCGGATAGGGTGGTCGGTAAGTCAACGCTATTAATTATCGGCTGCTTTTTAGCTTCAACGTACTCGACCGGCGCCTGAGCACGGGCTTGATCGCTAATTACTGCAGAGATAAAGACTAACGGAATTAAGAAAACAGACTGCCTGAACCATGATGGCATCATTCGTACTCAGCTATTTTGTTAAAAGGAAGTTGTCTATATGTTACGCAAATTGAGTCAGATTCGATTACTATTGTAGATTACAGAGACAATTAAGGGGCTTGTATGAGCTTAACGGATCCGAAAACATTCGAATGTCCTTATTGTATGGCAATAAATGACATTGAAATTGATTGGATAAATGATATTGGCCAACATCAGATTGTCGATTGTCAGATCTGTTGTCAGCCAATAGAGATCGAAATTCTGCAACTCGGGGATGATGTGCAAATTAAAGCGCACCGTGATGATGAATAAGGTGCGCTTTTAAAAAGTTATATTGTTTCAATTTCCTGTTCAGCTTCTTTGAAGCCTTGTTGGCGTGGTTCGTCACCCATGTTCATGCCCTCGGCGCGGATGATGGTCACGTCGGTAATACCGATAAAAGCAAGTACCTGTTTTAAGTAGCTTTCCTGATGATCCATAGCCTGTGCTTCACCTTGAGAGTAAATACCACCCCGACCAGACGCGATATAAACTTTTTTGCCGTTTACCAGGCCTTGAGGGCCTTGCTCTGTATACTTAAAAGTGACACCCGCTTGCAGAACGCGATCAATCCAGGCTTTTAGCTGAGTCGGAATGGTAAAGTTGTACATTGGCGCACCAATGACAAGCGTATCTGCATCGAGCAGCTCTTTAACCAATTCATCAATTAGCGGCTTCTCTTCAGCTAATAACTCATCAGCTGCCAGGTGAGGAACAGGGTTTGCAACCAAGTCTCGGTGAACAAGGGTAATGTCTTGTTTTTCTTTAAGTTTATTAACAATGTTCTGACTAACCTGACGGCTAACAGATTGTTCTAAAAAGATACCTGAATCCAAATGTAAAACTTTCATAGAAACCTCTTCGTTTTTTTAATTGATGCAAGGAGTATAATTCGTTCCAATTAATCTAATAAGTGGTTAAAATGGAAACTATCGTTCCAAATTCGGAACCGTAGAGGTTTTCTCAATGTCCTTTCCTGATGTCACAAACTACTACCTATTCGCTCAGGTTATGGCCTGCGGCAGTATCAGCGCAGCCTCACGGGAGCTCGGTTTGCCCAAATCCACCATAAGCCGAAAAATTGCTTTACTTGAACAAGAGCAGGGCACCCGGCTGTTTCACAGAAGCCGATCAGGACTTAAACTAACCGACGTTGGACGTGAGTTTCTGGTGCACTGCGAGCGACTTGTCAGCGCGGCTGAATCGGCTCAGCAAGTGACACAACGTTTACTCGATAAACCCCGGGGGAAAGTTGAAATAAGCGCGCCCTATGCTTTAAGTCAAAGCTTGTTAGTACAGGTGTTACCTGAATTTATGAGCTTGTATCCGGAAGTTGAAATTCAGCTTGTTGTGACAAACCGGCCAGTTAACTTAATAGAAGAGGGCATCGACATTGCTTTGCGCGTACGAAAAAATATAGAAGACTCAAGTTTAATAGCCAGACCCATAAGTCAGGCTCCTCAAACCCTTTATATCTCTCCCGATTTAATAAATCAGAACTCAATAACTGAGCCTGAGGACTTATTAACGTTCGAACATTTGAGTATGCATTACACCAACGGACGATATGGTTATGAATTGATCCATAGTTCAGGCCAGCAAAAAAACATCAGAATAAAACCCCGGCTTATCACCGACGACATGATTGTCTTACGAGAAGCTGCAATAAAAAAACTTGGTATTGTCGCTTTGCCAAATTACCTCTGTAACGATGCAGTGAATAGCGGAGAACTCGTCCCCGTTTTAACCGACTGGCATCTACCCATCGGGATCATGCATATGACGTACTCGCACCGACGCGGAATATTGCCGGCAGTGCGTGTCCTTATCGATTTCCTCGCTGAAAAGCTTCCGCATCTTGCACAGCAGCAGTTTTAAAAAGTAAGTGCTTCGTACTGGCGTTGTACATATATAGTTATCATTTAACATAATATACATTATACGCAATTATATATTTAAGAGAAAACAGCCGCAAATTGAAGTCCTTACCACTAGCATCCCTTTAAGGTCGCGGATTACCGAAGTTCAGCTTTAAACTATGAAAACTCAATACCGAAATTGAAGCCAAATGGAAGTTTCTCTCCAGTGACAAAATGGCAAAGATCCCGCAGAGAATCGTTATTTCCCACAGCAAAACTCTCTCAATTCAGCATTTCTGTTATCATGTCGTTATTGCTAGTTAAGAGAAGAACAATTAAATGAAATTAGACTGTCTGGCGCTACAGCCACAAACCGGCGAGTGGCTCAAAGAGCTGCCTGCGGAACTTAAAGAAGATGCCTTAGTTGGACAAAAACGTGCGGTTACAGCCTTAAACAACGCGTTACGTCAGCATGGTACATACTCTAATATTTATGCTTTATTTCCTGGTGGCCTTTTAAAGCGGGACATCCTGGATGCCTACTTTACGGATAATCGTTGGGAATTCACTAATTGGTATGACTGGCTGTATCTGGCGAATCCGTCCGATCCTCTGCGTCCTCTATGCGTTAACTTGCCGTCAGGAACAGCTGACGCAGCAATTAAAGCGATATGGGGCTTTCTGCAGCGACCGCTGGATCAGCGCGAAGAAGCTTACAATACAATTATTGAGCAATTCGACACGCACAAGCTGCGTGACTACATGCAACAAATACGAGATAAGAAGGCTGAGGACATCCAGGGAGAGAGCCTGGCTTCTGTTTTAGTGGGGCATCAGCACCCTGCCCCTTACTACTATTGCGACCGTGTTACTGAGGAACGTCTCTTTGGTCACATTGGTGTGCAATCGGTTGAAGGAACGGTCAGTTCAGAGCTGCATTTGATTGAGGCCGGCCTTTTGCATAAAGCAAACGGAGGCATTCTTGCTATTGAGGTTGCTCAGTTGCTCGAAAACATCACGCTCTGGAAGCGCCTGAAAGATGTTATCGAAGGCGGAGAATTTGAGTGGCCGCGTCAGTCACCGACTTCAGGTGCAGCTTTCTTTTACCGACCCGAGTCTGTGCCCATTAATATTAAGATTATTTTACTGGGTTCACGTAACGAATACGCACAGCTGCGCGAGTACGACGAAGACTTTGATAACTTCTTCCCATTTTTGGCTGACTTTCATGGTCATTATGCAACTCAGAATGAGCCGGTAGCGCCCTACTTCAATTACTTACAGTATGTGTGGCAACTCGCCGATGTGCTGCCGTTAAGTACAGATGGTTACTCAGCCTTACTGCGGGTTTGTGCCCGATACACGGATTATCAGCAGGAACTTACGTTAAACACAATACAGTTACTGCAATTGCTTCGCGAAGCCAACGACTGCGCGCTGCGGAATCAACACGCAAAAATAGATAAAGCGGCAATCGATTTAGCGCTGCAGCAACAACGGGATCGTGAAGGTAATCTGGCTGAACTGAGCCGCCGCAGCATACTCGAACAGCAGGTTCGAATTGACACTCATGGTTCTGCAGTTGGCCAGCTAAATGGCCTGACGGTAGTGACTATGGGCGGCAGTGAGTTCGGTGAGCCATCCCGAATTACTGCGACCATTCACTATGGTGATGGCGATATTATTGATATTGAACGTAAATCAGACCTCTCCGGCAATATTCACACGAAAGGGGTTATGATTTTAAGCGCCTATTTGGCCAACCAATTTGCCCGCCACGAACCGCTATCAGTATCAGCAACTGTGGTATTCGAGCAGTCTTACTATGAGGTGGATGGCGACAGCGCATCACTTGGCGAGCTTTGCTGCTTGATTTCAGCTCTGGCTGAGCAGCCGTTGAAACAGTCGCTGGCTATTACTGGCGCGATAGATCAGTTTGGTAACGTTCAGTCTATTGGTGCAGTGAATGAAAAAATTGAAGGTTATTATGCTCTTTGTGCTCACAGGGGCTTAAGTGGTGAGCAAGGTGTCATTATTCCTCAGTCGAATAGACATCAGCTTAACCTTAATGACGATATCATTGACGCTGTTAAAGCCGGTAAATTTCATGTTTACACGGTAGAGCATGTTGAGGAAGCATTAGAATTACTGACAGACACTCCGGTTAAAGAACTTTTTCAGAAAGTTCGGGAACGAACACTGGATAGTTCTGATAATGATCAACCCCGGGGTTTCTGGCGACGCCTTTTTAGCTGAGAAGTCACTTGTCGGATTTGTCTAGCGTACAGTTGTACGCTAGACTGCTGCCTAGTTTTTTCGAACAATTAATTAGGGTATTTATGAATCAATCGAGCTTTACTCGCGAAGAACTTCTCGCCTGCAGTCGCGGGGAAATGTTTGGTCCTGGTAACAGTAAGTTGCCTGCACCTAATATGTTAATGATGGATCGCATCATTGAAATTAACGAAGACGGCGGATCGGCCGGAAAGGGTTTTATCCATGCCGAGCTCGATATTAACCCAGATCTTTGGTTCTTTGACTGTCACTTTAAAGGTGACCCGGTAATGCCTGGCTGTTTGGGGCTTGATGCTATGTGGCAGCTGCTTGGCTTTCACCTGGCATGGTCTGGTGGCCCAGGGCGCGGTCGTGCATTAGGTGTTGGTGAAGTTAAATTTACCGGGCAAATTCTGCCGGAACATAAAAAAGTTAGTTACTTTATTGATATGACACGAGTTATTAAACGTAAACTATTTATGGGCGTTGGTAATGGTCGTGTTGAAGTTGATGGTCGCGAAATTTACACAGCCAAAGACTTAAAAGTTGGCTTGTTTACCGACACTTCTACTTTTTAGTCCCTCTTTGAGTTGAAAAAAACGCCGATGCTTTCGCTATCGGCGTTTCGTCTAACCTTTAATGTCTCTGACAATCAGCGGAATAAGCCGGTATTTCGGGCTTCCATTGCATCTCGCCAACCTCCCAGCCAGTGGGAACGAAAATCATCCTGAGTCTGATAAGGACAGTTGTCTTTTGAGCGACCATGCAAACCAGCTTTAAAGCCTTGAGTATGTGCTCTTTCAAAGCGATCGCGCTTTTGTCTTTTCATAAATCTATCCCTCGCCTGTTATTCACAGATTATTATTTAGAGAGTTGAGACATTTTTGCTGCCTCATTACTATTGATAGACTTATTTGGTGAGAGTTCAATTGTAAAAGCAGCACAGTATCCATTGACTTTTTTTAACGGATTGAAACTGTGCTACTTTTTATTTTAAGACCTATTATGATTTTTTGGTCTTAAGGAAGGTTCTTCTTCTTATTCCGGTAATAAGCAAACCTAAGGCGCCAAATCCAAGTAGCGAGCCAAGCCCGACAGCTGCGCCCTGACGCTCTACAGGTTCTTCATTGTCAGTACAGTTATTAAGTTCGCCTTCAATAGGATCGAGCTTTATATTGACAAGAATTTCACGAGTCCGGGTTTCCCCCTCTTCGTCTGTATACTCTTCAGTTTTGAGCGCTGTAGCAATAATCTCACCGTTTTCGGTAATGTCATTGGCATCAACAATATTGTATTCGCTGTCACAGCTAATCGTATTGTTCAGGTTGATAATTTGTGGGGCTTCTGCACTCATATCGTAGTAAAAACCAGCGCGTGCACGAACCTGAGAAAGTGTTGGGTCAACCTCCGCTGTACCGACCATTTCGCCATTGTCGTTGATACTGCGAACCACGGTCGATGCGCCATTAAAGAAACTGTCAAGAATCGTCAATTCACTCGCATCAACATCGTAATAGAAGCCGTAGCTTCGCAACGTTCCTGCGGGACGTTTGGTTAAATGGCCTACAGCAATATTCGAGTCATTGATGTCTGTTGCTGAGCCCCACAAATAAATAGGGTCTTCAGTTACAGGCTGTGCCTCCTGGTTCTGGAAAATTGCCGGCATACGAATAGCACCGCGATCAGGGTGATATGTCCAGCTTTGCCCTACCGCTATGTCATTGTTATTAATGGCATAGGCGTAGCTTGAAAAGTCATTTTCATCGTCACTTCTTCTTTCTACCAAAGTTGGTAATTCAACTTGGTCAATGACTTCACCACTGGCGTCAAACTGCCATAACTTTCCGCGAATGTCATAGATAGAACGGCCCGCATTGTAACCTGAACGCGGACGACTATAGCGATAACGGCTATTATTAAAGGCCGCGATATTCGACGCATCGGCGTTTTGCAAGCCTCTCCAAATACCCCATACACAAACCTCCAGGGGCTGTGATGCACTGGCAACTTCAGGGTCTTCGCAGCTTTCTTCAATTCGGGTCGTTGCGGCAGGACTTAAAGCAACGCTTTCATAACCGGCAGCAAGTCCACTATCGTTGATATCAAAAATGGCACTTTCGCCCCCCAAGTAATCCTGAGCTTGAGGTTCAACGACACTGGATTCGCCGTTGTTGTACCACATTCCGCGACTTAAAAAGTCTGATACAAAGTACTCTGCAGTCGCAGTTTCGTCGTCGGCATTGGTATATTGATGTTCAATAAGCTCATACGGTGCACTGGTTACACCAACCGCTGTATTGGCATTATTAATTGAGTATAAGAAGCTGTCGACGCTATTAGCGAGTTGATCCGCAGTTGCTGGCACTGCGTTAACGGCACTACTGCTTCCTTTATAAATAAAGGCCTGGTTCAATCCAATACGTTGAGTCTGAAGGCTGCTATTTGCATAGTTTCCCAAGTTTTCTACAATTGCCTGATACTGAGCAATAGTCAGTTCTTCATCTTCTTCGGGATCAAAACCTATCTGCGCGAGTAGTCGCGAAGGAACTCTAGAAAAATCAATTTCGACATTTTCGGGAAAACGTGCAACACCAACAATTTGCCCACTTGCGTTAATACTTTGCGGGATACTGCTTCGATAATTATTCAAAGTTTCAATTGTTTCAATGTTATAAGTGTCTGCTGCAGATGCAAAAGAGACTGTTGAAACAATTGCTACGGTAAGTGACTTCAACGTAAATGATTTCATTAACTAACTACTCTGTTCTGATAAGTTTTCCAGTTCTTCCCAGCGCTCCAGATCCTGCATCAACTGCCCTTCAATTTCGGCAATTTGAGTCATGACTGGTTCGGTTTTTTCTAATGGCTGTTCGAAGAACCCCGGTTCATTCATTAACTGTTGTAATTCTTCAAGTTTTGCTTCTTTTTCTGCAATAACTTTGGGTAACTGCTCTAGTTCGCGTTGCAATTTATAGGATAACTTCTTCCGCGGCTTGTCTGAACCTTTGTCTGCGGTTTTTCCTTTATTTTGCGAACTTTTGTTGCTGTCAGACTCTTTAGCTGCCGCTTTGGTTCCGTTGCTATGAAATGAATTTTCCGCTTTTGCCGCTAAATAGTGGTTTAACTCAGTAAAACCACCAATAATTTCCGTAATAACGCCCTCACCTTCAAAGTACAGTACACTGGTCGCCGTATTATCGACAAATTCCCTATCGTGACTGACCAACAGAACCGTGCCCTGATAATTCGCTACAATTTGCTCGAGCAGTTCTAAGGTTTCAATATCAAGATCGTTGGTTGGTTCATCGAGTACCAGAATATTACTGGGTTTAAGCAGTATTTTCGCTAACAACGCCCGGTTTCTTTCCCCACCGGAAAGCGCCCGAACCGGAGTTCGTGATTGTTTCGGTGAAAAGAGAAAATCCTGCAGGTAACTTAAAATATGTCGGCTGCGGCCCTGAAACTCTATGTCCTGCTTGCCGTCACCAACGTTGTCCATAACGGTTTGTTCAGGGTCAAGCTGCGCCCGGTGTTGATCAAAGTAAGCGACTTCCAGATTAGTTCCCAGCTGAACCTTACCGCTGTCCACTTCCTGCATGCCTAAAATTACTTTAATCAGCGTACTTTTACCGCAACCATTAGGCCCGACAAAGGCTATTTTGTCGCCGCGCATCAACAAGAGATCCAGGTCATTGATAATGGGCTTGTCGCCAAAGCGCAAAGCCATATTTTCGCCTTCAAAGACTTTCTTACCAGAACGCGAGGACTCGTTCACTGCCAGATTTGCCTTACCCTGAAGCTCGCGTCTTTGCTGACGTTGCTTCCGTAAGTCCTGAAGTGCACGTACCCGCCCTTCGTTACGAGTGCGACGTGCCTTAACGCCCTGGCGTATCCAGGTCTCTTCAGCTGCCAGCTTTTTATCAAACTCAGCGTTGTGGCTTGCTTCAACTTCCAGTGCTTCCTGCTTTTTCTGTAGGTAGGTATCGTAGCTGCCCGGGTAACTGGTTAAATGTCCGCGGTCTAAATCGATAATTCGTGTGGCCAAACGGCGGATGAATGCCCTGTCGTGACTAATAAATAACACGGCGCCGGAAAAGTTAACGATTTGCTCTTCCAGCCAACGCACCATTTCAATATCCAAGTGGTTGGTCGGTTCGTCTAACAGTAAAATGTCCGGATCAACAACCAGAGCACGGGCAAGCGCCACGCGACGTAACCAACCGCCGGAAAGTGCAGCCATGGTTTCATCTGCAGGTAATTGCAGCTGAGTTAAAACCTGCTCAATACGGGTATTCACTTGCCAGCCGTTAATGGCATCCAGTTGATTCTGCAGTTTGTCCATTTCATCAAGCGTTGCGCTGCTGGGCGAGTCGGTAAGACTTGCAGACAATTCATGATAACGAGCCAACGCCTTGCCCGATTCAGCAAGAGCTTCTGCTACGTAGTCAAATACTCTCTGCTCGGACTGCTTGGGCGGATCCTGTGGCAAACGAGTCACTTTAGTATCGCCAACCCACTGTATTTGCCCTGAATCTAAGACCACTTCGTTATCTATCGCTTTTAAGAAAGTGGATTTACCGGCGCCGTTACGGCCAACCAAACAAACTCGTTCACCGGCTTCAATGGTAAAATCAACACCGTCTAAAATGGCATCAGCGCCAAAGGCCAGGTGTGCATCCTGTACACGTAATAAACTCATTGCTCTACAAACTCCAGCAATTGATTAGCATCGAAAGGCCAACGCAACTCTGCGTCGTCTTTTCCCCGAATAAATACTGGTACTAACCAGCCATACTCTTCTTGCAGCTCCTGCTGTTCGGCAATGTCGACTACTCCAAGTTCAACCGGCTCTTCCAGGTCGAGCGAATGCAGTAACTGAATAGCCTGAGTACAAAGCGGACAGTTTGGTTTCGTAAGCAAATAAAACGCAGACATTAATTAAGCCCGTGAAATAATATAATAATGATGAATACCTTTATGGCGTTTGAAGTCCTCGGGTATTGAGGCCTGGGTCTGATCATTTACTTCAAGACCGGCTTTATCCAGGCCTTCGGTGTCGATGCGGAATTTCTTTCTATTGTTAGAGAATAGAATCACGCCATCCTCTTTCAACATTCCCGTAGCGGTTTTTATTAAACCAACGTGGTCACGCTGTATGTCCAG
This sequence comes from Idiomarina sp. H2, assembly GCF_004364275.1. Classification (NCBI taxonomy): domain Bacteria; kingdom Pseudomonadati; phylum Pseudomonadota; class Gammaproteobacteria; order Alteromonadales; family Idiomarinaceae; genus Idiomarina; species Idiomarina sp. H2. The sequence goes on along the minus strand of NZ_SNZY01000003.1, from coordinate 70,726 downwards.
TGTTCCGCTCATACGTTTTGAGTTACTAAAGGTAGGCGGATCAAGGAAAATAACGTCAAACAGTTGTTTGCCACGTTGTTCCCGCATCCAGCTGAAACAGTCTGCCTGAATAAATTCGTAGTCGCCCCGCAAGCGGTTTAACGCAAAATTGCGCTCGCCCCACTTCAGATAAGTTTTTGACATATCAACGGAAACCACTCGTGCGGCTCCTGCTCTGGCGGCCTGTACTGAAGCCGTGCAGGTATAAGCAAATAAATTCAGTACATCCAGCTCTTCGCACTTATCCAGTAGTTCTTTACGTACCAGTCTGTGGTCCATAAACAAGCCGGTATCCAGATAATCCGTTAAGTTCACTTCAAATTTAGCGCCGTATTCATTTACCGTTAAAATGGTACTGTCCTGCGACTGTTTTTCGTATTGCTGTTTTCCGCTTTGCCGTTGGCGGCGTTTCAAAATGATTTTATCTTCTGACACCGGCAAGGCTGAACTCAAAGACTCGAGCATGAACCACAAACGATCATTGGCCACCCCTTCAGGGATGTCCTTCGGCGCTGCATATTCCTGTACAACCACGTAATCCTGATAAATATCGATGGCCGCGTTGTACTCTGGAATATCGGCGTCATAAACACGCCAGCAGTCCAGTCCTTCTTTGTCTGCCCACTTACTTAATTTTGCATAATTCTTTTTTACTCTGTTAACAAGGTCATCAGCTTGACTTTCTGCAAAGTCAGGTTGCTCTTTAGTTAAGTCGTAAAGTGCCAAATTAACCGGAATGGCGCCGTTCAACAGCGGGTATTTCTTATGACTACGCAGTTTCAGGCGTTTAAGTAACTGTTCGTCTCCTGCCAGTACGGCTATATGCCAATTATGGAAAGTGTCTTTTAGTTGACGGCCAAAGCGACGGTATAACAGCAAGGTTTCAACGGCCTCACCCAGACGTTCACCGTAGGGAGGATTACAGACTAACAGGCCACTTTCCGTCGGTGCGTCGCAGTTTGTTGCATCCGAAACTTCAAATTCTATCACTTCATGCAATAGCACACGCTTGGCATTATCTTTGGCTTTAGCCACCAGGTGCGGGTTGTTGTCAGAGCCTTTTAACTGGCCTTTAAAGTTCTTCTTCCCTTCTTTAAAACGCTGCTCTGCCTGCTCTAGTACTTCGTGCCATAATTGCGGTGAATGTTCATGCCAAAACAAGAAGCCCCAGTGTGCGCGACTCAAGCCCGGTGCGTGATCCATTGCCATCATGGCAGCTTCTATGACTAAAGTACCCGAGCCACAGAATGGGTCAAAAATAACCGGTTCGTCTTTTTTCAATTCGTTTTTGATGCCAGCGCGGACTAAGATAGCGGCAGCTAAGGTTTCCCGCAGCGGTGCTTCGCCCTGCTGCAAGCGATACCCTCTTTTGTGCATACCATCACCGGTAAAGTCTAACGACCAGGTGAGCTTGTCTTTATGCACCCGCACGGCAATACGAATGTCCGGGTCTTGCTTATCAATACTGGGGCGTTCAAATCCGTTATTGCGAAAGTTATCGACAATGCAGTCTTTTACTAGCTGTGCGCCAAACTGAGTATGGCGAATATCGTCATTGCCACCGGAAAAATCGACCACGAAGGTTCTGTTGGCATCAAAAACCTTACTCCAGGCAAATTGAGTTAATGCCAGTTTAATCTCATCCAGGCTGGAAACTTCCTTTTCACCTAACTGTAACAGCATCCGGCTTGCTAATCTGGACCACATGGCCACGGTATAAGCCTGCTGCAAATCGGCTTCAATATAGCAACCCGCAAGGGTTTGCTTTACGTGGCTTAAATTGAACTCTTGCAACTCATCAAATAAAAGCCCTTCAAGGCCTTTGGAGCACGCAATAAAAAAACGATACATAGAAAACGTCGCCTAAAAAATTAAGAGGACAATTATAACGGAGAGCTCAGTGACTGTCTGTAATTCCAGCTGAAATAAGAGAATTACAAAGAGAATGACTAATAAAACAGCAGTTAAACCTGATTTGTATAAATACTATGCGGTTGGTTTAAATAAAGCTTGCGCGGTAAGAATTATGTCTATACTATGCGCTCTCAATCGGACGCGGGGTGGAGCAGTCTGGTAGCTCGTCGGGCTCATAACCCGAAGGTCGTAGGTTCAAATCCTGCCCCCGCAACCAACGTCCGAAAGTAGAATTCAATACTGCCTTCCTGCTAAGTACTCTTTCTTTGAATAAATTCCCAAGTAAGCCTGAAAATACATTTAAATATTAAGCTTTACACTTAAGCAATTACGCCAGTTGCTGTCCCCAGTTAGACTGTGCCGATAACGCTAAATCGACAGTTGCCGGTAACAAACGGTTTAAGGTAACTTTAATGACATGAAACTGACGTAGAGACTTAATTGCAGAGAGCTGCATGCCGTCACTTAACAGCAGGCAAGTCGCAAACTCCTCATCGGTATCAAGAATAAAAAACAATCCCTGATCAAAACCTGAGTTCAATTCACACAAGCGCCGCTCAATTGGCCACTCACTAATATCGGATTTTTGAAAGTGCCAACTCTGTGGCATTTGAGGACGGCCAAAGCGACACCACGCCGTTGCATTAAGCGCCGCATTTTGCGGTGTGCAAGGCATTTTATCGGCAGGGTAAGCCTCTAAAGTTTCACTAACGCTCTGGAAGGTCGTTGCGTCTTCAATATCCATCATTTGTTCATTAAAGTGAATATTGACCAGCTGACTTGGTTTGTACGGCGTATCAAATACCTCGGTATCACTTAGCTTAACGCTAAGCTTGCCGCTTTCTGTATTGAATAACCATAACCAATGGGATTCCGATTCCACGATGTTAGCCTTTATTATTAGAAGAATTTAAGCTTTGCAATAAGATACTAAAGTCACTTAACCATTACAAGTGACTAACAATTGAGCGAATTAGCCCAGGGCCTTGATAGATAAACCCCGTGTAAATTTGCACCAGGCTCGCTCCAGCCTTAATTTTAACCTCTGCTGAGTTAGCTGAATCAATGCCACCAACGCCAATGACCGGGATTTTCCTTTGCAAAGTTTTACACAGCAGCTCTATAACCCGAGTACTTTTATCCTGCAGCGGTTTACCACTTAAGCCTCCTGCTTCACCCGCCTGACGGCTATGCAACCCGTCACGCGACAACGTTGTATTGGTTGCTATCACACCGTCCATTTCATTTTTCAATAACGACTGCGCCATCACTTCAATTTCACTATCTTCAAGATCAGGAGCTATTTTAACCACTAATGGAACATAGCGGTCATGCTCTTTTGCTAAAGTTAGCTGAGCTTCTTTAAGACTGGACAATAAGCCGTCAAGACTGGAGCCGTGCTGAAGATTTCTTAAGCCCGGAGTATTCGGCGATGATATGTTTATTGTGACGTAGCTTGCGTAAGGGTAAACCTTATTTAGACAGACAAGGTAATCGTTAATGGCCTGCTCTTCCGGCGTGTTTTTGTTTTTACCGATATTAATGCCTAACACGCCTTTATAGGAAGACGCTTTGACATTTTCAACAAGCTCATCAACCCCATGGTTATTAAAACCCATGCGGTTAATAATTGCTTCGTCTTCGGTCAAGCGGAATAAACGAGGTTTATCATTACCCGGTTGTGCGACTGGTGTCACTGTACCAACTTCAATAAAACCAAAACCCATTTGAGAAAATGCGTCTATACACTCGGCATTTTTATCAAGGCCAGCGGCTAAACCGACCGGGTTAGGGAAATCTATTCCCATAACCCGAACCGGTTTGCTGGCTACGTTTTGCTTCCAAAACAGCGACAACGGAGTGCGATGCCACTTACTCAGGATCCTGAGCATTAATTCATGCGTTTTTTCAGGATCCTGACGGAACAACAATGGCTTTATAAGGTTGTACATTAACTGATCACTTTAGGTGCACAGTTGTGACTCAACAGCATAAGCTCGCGCAAAGCAACCGAGAATTTAGCAAACTCGTGGCTCTTCGTTGTACGGAAGTCTGATAGCATTTGTTGCCAACGCGATAACAGTACTTCGTTTTGCTCTATCCACTCGCTGATCATCTTCTCCGGGTCACTGACGTCTGGTGTGGAACGCAGTACAACTTGAGTCAATGAACGTTGCTGCCAGTCAAGCTCTTCACGGAATGCCGCTCTTGCCAGGGCTTGCCAGTGGTTCGCCACAGGCTGGTTATTAATTTGTATTAAGAACCAATGTAGGTTTATTTCCGCACCTAAGCGGAAGTAAAGCGTACCAACCGTTTTGAACGACTGCCCCGTTTCATTTGCAACTTCAGCAAGATCCATTGCAGAAAATACCGTGCTCAGGCTCGCAATTTGTTTTGCCAGTTTAGCCGGGAAGCCATGCTCTTTGTACTTCTCAATGGTTTCTTCAATGACTTTAGCTTCATCTTCAACCATATACTTAAGGCTGTTCTCGCGTAAGTCATCAAATGCTCCCATGTAGAAATCTAAGTGCTCCTGAATACCACTCAGAGCCGGGTTGCGGTGACGCAGGAACCAACGAGTTGCACGGCGAACCATACGGCGAAGCTGGAATAACACTTCATTCTGGACTTCGGCAGGCACTTTATTATTCAATGCTTCAATCTGTTCCCACAGCTCTTCAACTTTAAAGCACTCGCGGGCAACAACATAAGCGGAAGCTATTTCAGCAACAGTAGAGCCTGTTGCCTCCTGCTTGCGGAAAACAAAGTTTGGCCCCATGTCGTTAACAATATTATTGGCAAGCTTGGTTGCAATAATTTGTCCTTTCAGCGGGTGAGATACCATGCTGTCAGCAAAACGCTCACGCAACGCGTGTGGGAATGAGTCAAAAAGTTCACGCATGTGATACGGGTCTTCCGTAATTTCATCCGTTATCAATTGCTCTTTAAGAACCATTTTTCCGTAAGCTGTAATAATAGACAGCTCTGGGCGAGTTAGGCCCTGGTTCGTTGCCTGGCGCTCAACTAATTCGTCATCATCAGGTAAAAACTCCAGCTGACGGTTTAACGAGTGTTCGCGTTCAAGGTGATGAATAAACCGCGTGTATTCTTTAACTTGATCGGTGCCGCGCAGAGCGGTTACCGAAATTGACTGTGTTTGTCTGTTACAGTCATCCAGAACAATTTTCGCGACATCGTCGGTCATATCGTAAAGCAGTTTATCGCGTTGCTTTTTGGTCAGATCGCCGCTGTTAACCAAACCATTCAATAAGATTTTAATGTTAACTTCGTTATCTGAGCAGTCGACTCCACCCACGTTATCGACAAAGTCGGTATTAACCCGACCCCCGTTTTGCGCAAATTCAATACGGCCTAATTGAGTAAAGCCTAAGTTGCCACCCTCACCGATGATTTTTGCGTTCAGGTCACGGCCGTTCACGCGTAACGCATCGTTAGCGCGGTCACCAACATCGCTGTCGGTTTCGGCTTTACCTTTAACGTAAGTACCAATGCCACCGTTCCAGATAAGATCAACTTCCATGGTCAAACAGGCCTTGATCAAATCATTCGGTGTCATGGATTTCTTTTGAGTGCCAAGCATTTTTTTGATTTCAGGCGTTAACTCAATAGCTTTAGCGCTTCGGTTGAATATGCCACCACCTTTAGAAATCAATTCGCGATTGTAATCATCCCAGCTTGAACGCGGCATTTTGAAAAGACGATCGCGCTCTTCCCAGGATTTCGCAGCATCTGGCTCCGGGTCAATAAAAATATGCAAGTGGTTAAATGCCGCCTGTAAGCGCGTATGCTTGGACAGCAACATGCCGTTACCAAATACATCGCCACCCATGTCACCAATAGCAACACAGGTAAAATCTGTGGTCTGGCAGTCGATACCCATTTCGCGGAAATGGCGTTTAACTGACTCCCAGGCACCACGGGCGGTAATACCCATTTTCTTATGGTCATAGCCAACTGAACCGCCAGATGCAAAGGCATCACCCAGCCAGAAGTTGTATTCAGCTGAAATGCCGTTAGCGATATCAGAGAATGTTGCGGTGCCTTTATCGGCAGCAACAACCAGGTACGGGTCGTCTTCGTCGCGACGAACAACACTTTTCGGCGGAACAATTTCACCTTCAACAATGTTGTCGGTAATGTCCAGTAACGCACGGATAAAGGTTTTGTAGCACTCTTTACCCTCGGCCATCATGCCTTCCCGGTCTTCCGGTAAGGCCTTACAAATAAAGCCGCCTTTTGCACCCACAGGGACAATAACGGTGTTCTTCACTTGCTGAGCTTTTACCAGCCCAAGCACTTCGGTGCGGAAGTCTTCACGACGGTCTGACCAGCGCAGGCCACCACGGGCGACTTTACCGCCGCGAAGATGCACACCTTCAACTTTCGGCGAATAAACAAAAATTTCAAATTTAGGCAATGGTAACGGCATTTCCGGTACCAGCTCAGGCAGGAACTTAACCGAAATATAAGGTTTGTCGTTGCCCTGCTCGTCTTTCTGGAAGAAGTTGGTGCGCAAAGCCGCATCAATTAATTCAACATAGCGACGAATAATACGGTCATCATCAAGGTTGGCAACGTTATCCAGCTCGGTATTAATGCGGGTATGAAGTGCTTCAAGCTTTTTCTCAACACCTTTTGTACCCGGTTCAAACTTGCTGTAAAACATCTTCACAACCAGCTTGGCCAGTAGAGGATACTTACTGAACGTACTCTCTATGTAGCTTTGGCTGAATGTGGTGCCAATTTGACGCATGTACTTCGCAAACATACGCAAAATAGTGGCCTGACGGCCATTCATGCCGGCACCTAGTACCAAGCGGTTAAAGCCATCGTCTTCCAGCTTACCGTTCCAGACTAAGGCAAAAGCCTCCTGGAATGTCTCACGACTCTCTTCCAGGTTAAGCGAGCCTGCTGTGTGAAGCATGTGGAAGTCTAGTACCCAGTAAATATCGCCATCTGCGGCTTTTATCTGGTACGGGCTTTCCCCAATGACACGCAACCCGAAGTTTTCCAACATAGGCAATACATCTGACAGATGAATAGGTTCGTCTTTATGGAACAACTTCAAGTGCAGATGTTTACTGTCGTCTTTTTCTTCCTGAGCACGGTATAACACCATACCCAGTTTATGTTCATCATTTAACGATTCCAGTTGCTTGATATCAGAAATAGCAACGGATGGGAGCACGTCTTCTTTGTAGGCTCTCGGAAAAGCCATTGAGTATCTTTTATTTAAACGGGTAGCATTTGCTTCGCCGAAAGTGGACTGCAAAATACGTTCAAAGTTGTCTTCCCAGGTGCGGGCCGCTTCAATTAAATTCTGTTCTAGTTCATTCACGTTCACATCCTGATGGTCTTCGCTCAAACGCACGGTGTAATGTGTTCTCGCTAATGAGGACTCTGAAAAATAAGTGGTAAAATCGACGTCATATTCAGTTTTCAGCGTGCGTGCCAAAACACTTTGAGTTCTTTGGCGTAATAAAGTGTTGTAGCGTTCTTTAGGCACGTAAACCATGCACGACATAAAGCGGCCGAAAATATCACGGCGCAGAAAAGCGCGGGTCATATCGCGTTCTTGCATTTGCAGCACACCAAGACCCACAGTCAGAAGGTCGTCTTCTTCTGCCTGCACAATTTCGTCACGAGGATAGGTCTCTAAAATATTCAACAATGCTTTAGCCGCGTGAGACTGCGGAGCAAAGCCTGACATGTCTAATACGCGAGATATTTTCTCACTTACCAATGGGATATCACGAGCACTGTTGTTATAGAAGTTAGCTGAATACAACCCAATAAAGCGGTCTTCGCCTATGACTTCGCCATCTTCATTAAAGCGTTTAACGCCAATGTAGTCTGAGTATGCCGGACGATGGACCCGTGATTTCGAGTTGGTTTTGGTCAACAGCAAAAGACGTTCATTGTGCGTTATTTCGCGCGCATCTTCCGGTAAACTGGAAACCAAACGTCCTTTCTCACTAACGGAGTTTTTCATTAACCCCAGACTGGAGTCTTTAACCTGTTTGAGTTCGTAGTCGCCTTTCACCGGAGTTAGCTCATAAGAGCGATAACCGGTTAACGTGAAGTTATCGTTGGCCAGCCACTGCAAAAATTGCTTAATTTCTTTCTTTTCTTTTTTTGAGCCTGGATAATATTCATGATCCAGTTGCTCTGAAACCGTCTGTAGACGCTTACGCATAGCCTGCCAGTCTTCAACCGCAAGACTGATTTCTTCCATTACCGACACCAGCTCACTTTTTAACGTTTTTATCTCTTCTTTGCTGGTTTGACGGTCTATTTCAATAAGAAAAACCGTGTCGACATAGTTATCATCGCTACGGGTACCCGGTTTCTGTAATTCAGTAACCTGGCTATTTTTGTCCCGTTTATGGCTCAACGGCATATGCAGTAATAAATGTGATGTAATGCCCAGACGAGCCAACGCCATCCGCACTGAGTCGACCATAAATGGCATATCATTCTGAATAATTTCAATAATGGTATGAGGAGACTCCCAGCCGTCCGTCGGGACTTCTGGGTTATATACTTTTATCAGTGCTTTATCACCGGGCTTATACTCATTAAAGCTGTGCCATAAACCCAAAACCGCACCGTACATATCACTATCGTGGCGGTTAGTTAAATCATCACTGGCAATATTGCGATATAAGCGCTTGGCAAAATCTGCTACTAAGTGCGCTTGAGAGGCGGGAACTTTCTTTTTTATCAATTCAACGACTTTTTCCAGTAAAACCGGAGATTGACTATCGACCAACGACATAATTGCAGAGTCCTTGAGGTTGTTGGTGAAACGTCGTAGGCAAGCCCAAATGCGGCCCACGGCCAGAGAATATATGATTGATGTTATTGTCGAACATTTACGCTGGGGTTTCAATGCTTATTCGCGCTAAAAACAGGTGTTTAGACCAGATATGGCAAGTAAAATAATATAACTATTTAGTTTAAATGAATGGACTCTAAGTCAGCCGTTTTAATCCCACGAACTTTTGCTGCTCATCAACTTGTAAAAGGAAGCGTCCACGCACGCCCTGGTTATCGATAAAAGGGATTAAACGCCCCGCGGGTAATGCTACCCGCGTGCCGTTAACGGTCGTTACTACAATTTGTTGATAACCCTGACTGTAATAAACATCACAAAACTCCTGATAGCTCATACTTAGGTTAAAAACATACTCAATGATCACCGTTGGTTAATACCTTTAAATAATTATTCAGTTAGACAACTTTCTATTTTTTCAAATAAGTCACTGGCCAAATTAGGCAGTTGACGTAAAGACTCAAGCTGATCCCGCATTAATTGCTGGCGTTTCTCATCATACCGGCGCCAACTGACAAAAGCAGACAGGAGTCTTGAAGCAACCTGAGGGTTGCTAGTATTCAGTTGTTGAATGACTGAGCCTATCAGTTCATACCCTGCCCCGTCAGTTTTATGAAACTGAGGTTGATTTTGAGTGAACGCGGCAAGCAGTGAATACACCCGGTTTGGATTTTTTATCGAGAAATCGGGGTGCGTCATTAAATCTTTAACGCGCTCCACCGTAGCTTCGTTATTAGCAAGAGCCTGAGTGCTGAACCACTTGTCCATTACCAGTTTTTCGCCACGCCATTGCTGCTCAAAATTATTAAGTAAAGACTCGGCTGCAGAATGATTAGCCCACACTCCGGCCTGCATTGCACCCAGTTGATCAGTCAGGTTATCGGCCTGGTCAAACTGTTCTGTCAACTTATCGGTCGCTGCGTCGCCTAATTCGGCTAAGTAGCTTAAACAAACCTGTTTCAGCTGACGTTTGGCTATTTCATCACCCACTAACTGGTAGGCTTTTTCTGACTTACAGGCACTCAGAAGCTGGCTAAAATCATCCTCCAGCGCAACTGCCAATTGTGTTTTTAGTGACTTCAACTGGGTATTAATTGCTTCTACCGGAATGGTTTCATAATTATCAGCAATCGTTGAGGCTGAAGGCAGTGTTAAGGCCAGAGCTTTTAGTGCTGGATCCGTATTTGCCTGAAGCAGGTTCCTGCATGCATCAATAGTTTGTGCTGATAATTCAATAGCGGAATGGTCATTAATTCCCTTTTCAATCATTCGGGTAAACAAAGACTGTGCCGCATCCCAACGACTAAAGTCATCTTTGCTATGAGCCAGCAGTACTCGTAGTTCGTCATCGCTTATGGTGCGTTTTACTTTAACTGGCGCAGAGAAATTATCGAATAAAGATAAAATGGGTTTCTCCGCAACATTATCAAAGGTAAAAGTCGTTTCATTTTCTTTTAAGTGCAATAAATTATTATCACTTAATGACAGTTCTGCGCCCTGCTCGCTATAGGCTGACCATTTAACCGGAATATGGAAAGGAGCCTTTTGCTCTTGTCCGGGAGTAGACGCAGTTTCCTGTTTGAGCACCAGGGTTAGTTGCTTCGCATCTTTATCGTAAGACTGTTCCGCGGTAACAACCGGCGTTCCTGCCTGCGAGTACCAATGACGGAAGCGACTGAAGTCTTCGCCGTTTGCATCTTCCATAGCCTGAACGAAATCTTCACAGGTTACAGCCTTACCATCGTGACGCTCAAAATAAAGCTTCATGCCTTTCTGAAAGCCGGACTCTCCCAATAAAGTATGGATCATTCGAATAACTTCGGCGCCTTTGTTATAGACCGTCACCGTATAAAAGTTATTCATTTGAACCACTTTATCCGGGCGAATCGGATGTGCCATGGGCCCTGCATCTTCAGCGAACTGGTGGCTACGAATAACCCGGACATCCTGAATGCGGTTGACGGCTCTGGAGCCAAGATCTGAACTGAACTCCTGATCGCGGAAAACAGTCAGTCCTTCTTTTAAGCTCAACTGAAACCAGTCACGGCACGTCACGCGGTTTCCAGTCCAGTTATGGAAGTATTCGTGACCAATAACGGACTCAACGTTGAGAAAGTCCTGATCGGTTGCCGTCGCGGGATTCGCTAAAACATACTTCGCATTGAAAACGTTCAGGCCTTTGTTTTCCATAGCTCCCATATTGAAGAAATCGACGGCTACAATCATATAAATATCCAGATCGTAGACCAGGTCGAAACGCTCCTCATCCCATTTCATCGCATTCTTAAGCGACAACATGGCGTGGTCAGCTCTATCCAGATTCCCTTTATCAACAAAGAGCTCTAAATCGACGGTACGCCCTTCCCTGGTAGTAAATTCGTCACGTAATACATCGAAATTACCCGCGACAAGAGCAAACAGATAACAAGGCTTAGGAAACGGATCCTGCCAGGTTGCCATATGTTTTCCGTTATCAAGATCCAGCTGCTTTATGCGGTTACCATTTGACAATAGATATGGAAACTCTGCTTTATCGGCAATAATTGTGGTTGTAAATTTTGCCAGAACATCAGGCCGATCGGGGTAATAAGTGATACGTCGGAAGCCTTCTGCTTCGCATTGCGTACAGAAGGTGTCTTCAGCCAGATACAGACCTTCAAGCGCCTCATTAGCCGTTGGGTTAATGCTATTTTCAATTTCGAGGGTAAACGACTTGAGCGACGTGTTGAGTGTCAGGCTGTGCTCGTTACATTGATATGCATCCTCAGCGACGTCTTCACCATCGACTTTCAAGCTCAATAAGGTGAGTTGTTCCCCGTCGAGTACCAAAGGCTTTGCATGATCGCCTTGCCGTACAACTTTTAAGACGCTCGTTACCCGAGTTTCTGTTGGATGAAGATTAAAGGTTAAATCGACATCCGTTATTGCGAATTCAGGTTCTTGATAATCTTTACGATATTTAGCCTTTGGTAATTGTGTCATAGCTTCCTTCTGTATTTAGTTCTCTAAGTAGCTTTCTTGCGCACGGCTGTTCGCTCTAATTAGGCTTCAGCCGTTTTATCTTTTGGATTCAAATACAAGATAGTCCAGCCGGTATAGGCAAGAATTATGGCGATTAGCGGGGTCAGGTAATTAAAGAACGCATAAATACCATATTCGAACGGACTAACGGCAAGTACTGAAAACATATAAGCTCCGCATGTGTTCCACGGAATGAGAGCCGATGTAATGGTACCACTGTCTTCCAGAGTACGGGAAAGCAATCTCGGATCCAGGTTGCGACGTTCATACTCTTCTTTAAACATACGGCCCGGCAGTACAATCGCCATATATTGGTCAGCGGTTAATACGTTCGCGCCAAAACAGGTAAAAATGGTTCCGGTAACCAGCGAGCCAACACTCTTAGCTGACTTCAACATGCCGCGGATAAAGCGTTCCAGCAGGCCAACTTTTTCCATAATAGCACCAAAGGTCATGGCACTTAAAATGAGCCAGACGGTATTTAACATTGACGACATACCACCGCCGCTTAACAATGAATCAAGATTGGCACTGCCTGTACTCACCGCTACGCCATCTGATAACGCCAACCAAACTACTTTTAACGAGGCAATCCAGCCCTCTTCTCCGGCTATTTGACTGACCATTTCAGGTTGAAAAATTAACGCCCACACGCCGCCGAGCAAGGCTCCGAAAAATACTGTGGGTAACGCCGGTTTGCGTGTTGCTGCCAGGTATAGCAACACAGCTAAAGGAACCAACATTTCCCAGCCAACGTTGAAGGTTGCGCTTAGTTGTTCCTGCATCAATTCCAGACGCTGTAAACTAACGTTGGTATCGGCGTTAAGACCAAGAATTAAGAACAAGGCTATCGAGATAATAAAAGCCGGCCCTGCGGTATACCCCATATAACGAATGTGAGCGAACAGCTCAGTGCCTGCGACGGCAGGAGCCAGGTTGGTGGTATCAGACAAAGGTGACATTTTATCGCCGAAGTATGCTCCTGAAACAATTGCACCGGCGGCGATACCAGGCTCTAACCCCATACCGGAAGCTACGCCCATTAATGCCACACCAATGGTTGCTGCAGTTGTCCACGAACTTCCGATAGACAGCGCTACCACGCCACAAATAATACAACTTGCCGCATAAAATAAGCTTGGGTTTAGCAGTTCCAGGCCAAAGTAAATTAATGTTGGAACCGTACCGGACAGTAACCAGGTACCGATTAATGAACCGACGGCAAGAATGATTAACATTGCGCCCAGGGCGACAGAAATCCCCTCGGTTATGCCCTCTTCTATTTGTTCCCAGCTAAAGCCATTTTTAAAACCTATGATGACAGCAATACCGGCCGCCACTAACAAGGCTATCTGGTTGGGTCCATAAGAAGAGTCTTCGCCAAATAAATAAACCGACGAGGACAGCATTGCAATTAGCGCAAGTAAAGGAATCAGCGCCTGTAATAAACTGGGTGCTTTTGTTTTATGACTCATTAATTATTCAACCTAAAGTTTTATAAAGCCTATTAGCTGTAAAAAAATAATAATGATAGCGACTGGAGAAATATATTTAACGCACAGCAGCCAGACATCGAAAATGCCTTTTTTTGTATCCAGTTCGTCTTTCGTGAACTCCGAACGCATGACCCAGCCCGCTAATAAAGCGAGCAGCAAGCCGCCTAGCGGTAACAGTAAGCTCGATGTTAAAACGTCAATAATATCAAAGAGTGACTCAATTGGCTTACCTAACCACTCGGAGTCTAATTGAGCCCAGCCGGAGCCGGCAAATGAATGGATGGTCAACTGTCCCAATAGCCATAGCACTCCGGCAGAAACTAAGGTTGCCGGCCAGCGGTTTAAGGAAAACTTTTCTGAAACAAAGGCAACCGATGATTCAATCATGGCAATAGCTGAAGTAAACGCCGCAATAACCAGCATAATGAAGAATACGGTTCCAACAAAGCCTCCGGCAGGCATTTCACTGAAAGCTAAAGGTAAGGTCGTAAAAATAAGGCCCGGGCCTTCGCTTGGCGTTAAGCCGTAACCGAAAACCAGAGGAAATATTGCCAGTCCCGCTAACAACGCGACAAAGGTATCAATAACAGCAATCCAGACACTGGTTTGTACTATAGAGGTTTCTCTTGGTAAGTAAGCGCCATACATAATCACAACACCGGAAGCCAACCCCAGAGTGAAAAAAGAATGGCCTAGCGCGACCATAACGCCGTTAACGCTCAACTTGCTGAAGTCTGGTTCGAACATAAAGCCAACGGCCGCAGAAAAGTCACCAATACTGCCGGAATAAAGAGCAATACAAACCAGCAACACAATCATGCACGGCAGAAGCAGTCTAACCGACCTTTCCAGACCATTCTTAACGCCGTTGCCAACCACTAAAATGGTCGCGACAACAATCAGGCTATGCCACATCATCAATTCGCCGGGCGACGCTTGCAGTGCATCAAAGGTTTTTCCTACTGCTTCGGCAGATGCATTGGTAAATACACCTTGTGCGGCTTTAAAGACATAAGCCAGCGCCCAGCCCGCTATAACCGCGTAGAAACTTAAAACCAGATAACCGGTCAACATTCCCAGCCAACCTGCAACTTGCCAGGCAGGATGCTTGCCTGACTCTAATGCGACCGACTTAGCTGCATAGCCTGGCGAGTGTCGGCCACGACGGCCAATAATCACTTCAGCCATCATAATTGGAATGCCAATGGCTAAAATACAAAGGAGGTAAACCAGAACGAAGGCACCGCCGCCGTTCTCGCCCATAACGTAGGGAAATTTCCAGATATTGCCTAAACCCACAGCGGCAGCTGAGGAGGCCAGTATAAAACTTAACCGACTTGACCATCGGCTTGATATCGCCTGATTATTTGTTGTCATTATTATTAATCGTTTGTGTTCATTAACGCGCTATATGACCACAAAACTGGGGTCTATGACAAGCGCACAAAAAAATACCGCCGTAAAGGCGGTATTTTTAAAAGGTTTATTTAATTTGAGGCGAGTTGATTTTTATCAATAAAATCAAATGCAACCAAAGCGGCTTGATCGAGGAAGGGATCTACCTCGGTAAATTCATCGGGAGCGTCTTCAACGTTCTCGATTGGCTCTTTTCCCGCACGTTTCAGGCGTTCGTTAACTCGCTCAAGTTGCTTGGCTTTTTGCTGCTCTTGTTTCTTTTCGCGCTCAGTTAACACCAAGCTGACCCACGTTTTATCTTTCTCTTCTCTATAACGTTCTATTTCTTCAAATATGTAAGAAAATTCTGGGTCATCTTCAATTCTCTGATTTAACTGCTGTTGCAGCTCTTTTACTTCGGCGCTGTTAATTTCATCAACAGGGCTATAGCTCGCTTTATCAATTTTATCCCAGGGTAAAGCGTTGTCTTCTTTGCTTTCACCCCAGTCTGAAGCTTCAACAAACGAAGGGAACACAACGTCTGGTTGAACGCCTCTTAACTGCGTACTACCACCATCTATGCGGTAGAACTTCGCAATTGTATATTGAACGCTGCCTAATGGCTTATCGTAGAAATCGAAGCGACGAGTCAATCCGCGATGTTGCTGTACAGTACCTTTACCAAAGGTGTTTTCGCCGATAATTAAGGCACGTTCGTAGTCCTGCATAGCGGCAGCAAAGATTTCTGATGCTGAAGCACTGTAACGGTCAACCATAACGAACAATGGTCCATCGTAGTATGTTTTACCGTCTTTATCTTCACTGACATCAATACGTCCGCGACCGTCGCTAACCTGAACCACCGGACCTTTATCAATGAATAAACCGCTTAAGTTAATGGCTTCGGTTAACGCACCACCACCATTACCGCGCAAATCTACCACCAGACCTTCTACTTCGTCGCTTTGTAAGTCTTCTATCAGCTTTTTCACGTCAGCGGTCAGGTTGTTGTAGAACCCGGGAATTTCGATAACACCAAGACGACGACCTTTATACGGCCCCTCTTCAAACTCTTTGACTTCAGCTTTTGCTGCACGGTCTTCTAGTTTGACTTTGTCACGAACAATTTCAACTTCACTAGGTGTGCCACCAGCGCCCTGACTGGCTTTTAAAACCTGCAAGCGAACCGTTGTGCCTTTAGGACCTTTAATTAACTCAACAACATCATCCAGACGCATACCGATGACATCGACGAATTCTTCTTCGTCTTCACCAGTCCCCTGACCTACAGCAATAATTTTATCTTCCGGAGAGAGCTCATCGGTTTTATCCGCCGGACCACCGGGTACTAAACTACGAATAATTGTGTAATCATATTCTGACTGAAGCACAGCGCCAATTCCTTCCAGTTCAAGATTCATATTTTGCTGGAATCGCTCTGAATTGGAAGGCGAAAGGTAACTTGTATGTGGTTCAACTGAACGGGCAAACGCGTTCATAACGGTTTGAAAAACATCTTCGCTTTTCGATTTTGTCAGTCGGTTTAATGCGCTGTTATAACGCTTACCAAGTGTCTCAACTATCTCAGGCCACTCTTTACCGGCCAGTTTCAAATTAAGCGCATCGTATTTAACGCGGCTTTGCCAAAGATCATTCAACTCATCTTTAGATTCTGCCCACTCAGCATCTTCGCGATCATAATAGTATTTGTCGCCCTCAACCGAAAAATCTATCGGTTTGTCTTCATCCAGTAAAGATAGAGCATATTCGTAACGCTGGAAACGACGCTCAAGACTTTTCTGATAAATGTCGTAAGCAACATCAAGTTCGCCCCGTTTCAGCATGTCATCAAATAAATGACGATACTCCTGTGCGGCTTCTACATCTTCTTTTAGCAGAAACATCTTGCTGTAATCCAGCAAGTCAAAGTAGCGCTCATGAATTTGCTCAGATAACTCATTATCCAGGGTCAGACTACTGAAATGATAACGGGTAAAGTAGGACGTAATACGCTCACTGGCTGTATCATGCTGAGCTTCCTGCTCTAACTCTGGTAATTCACTGATCTTGTGCTCTGGCGGTATCGCAACCGCAGCAGGAACAACACACATCAGTGCCAATGCACATTTCTTTACAGCCCAGTGTTTCATTGACTACTCCTAAGCGCGCAGAAAAATCTTATCTGCTTTAACTTTCATAATTAAACCGTTTTGCAACTGAACCTGAACGTCGTCCTTGTCCAGCTCTAAAACTGTTGCTGACATGGGGGTGTTCCCCGCTTTTACCTGAACCTGTTGACCAACAGAAAGCTTGTTGAGTTCCACATCAGCCAATTTAACTTTTGGTTTGGCCGGCTTTTTTGCGGTTTTCGGTTTAGCTTTTGCTGTATTTCCAGGTTTATCTTTAGCCGGAGCTTTTTTGGCGGCAGCCTTGTTGGTTGCTTTATTTTTCTCTGCAACTTTAGCTTTAGATTCTTTTAAAGTCTCTTGGGCATGCTGCTGATGTTCTTCCGTTACAGCTTCAACCTGCTCGCCATCTAGGTTCACTCGCTGAGCCCCCGTTTTAACACTGTACAGATACCGCCAGCTATTGGTGTAATGACGCAGAGCTGTTCTTAAACGTGTTTTACTTACTTTGTCATCGTCCTCAAGGCGTTTCGCCAAATCTTCAAAAATACCAATTTTTAAAGGTTTGGCATCGCCTTTAATCGTAAAACAGTCTGGAAACTGTTCGGTTAAATAGGCAATGACATCTTTACTTTTCGTCAGCTTTTCAGGTTCACTCATTCCATTCTTCTTCCTGTTCGCGGACAACTTTCATTAAGTTTCGAACATAGTCGTCCATTTCATCAAATGACAAATCTAGTAATGCAGGCTCTTCAATCCAGTCGTACAACGTACGGCGAACCATTTCTTCAAGCTGCTCTGTTGTATCGTCATCTTCTCTCAATGCATTAATAAGATGCAGCATTTCATTAATTTTATCAGCGGCCTCTTCTTCTTGCTCTTCAAAGAAAATAACATCTTGTTTGGTTACTAAGTAACTGTGAATATCAAATTCAACAAACATACTATGACTGCAACCCTTGCCAATTCAGAGTTTGGCAATAGTCGGCAATAGCCTGGATGGCTTTTGCATCTTCTTCACTAAAGCGCCCGACTGAAGGACTGTCGACATCCAGCACCGCAACGGTTCTACCATTAACGACGATAGGTGCAACCACTTCGCTGTTTGAGGCTGAGTCGCAGGCTATATGTCCGGCAAATTGGTGAACATCTTCAACTCTCTGGCAGGTTTGGGTTTCTGCAGCAACGCCACAAACGCCCTTTCCAAAAGGAATTCGGACACAAGCAACACGCCCCTGAAAAGGACCTAAAACCAATTCGTTATCAGAACGAGTCAGGTAAAACCCCAGCCAATTAATGTTTTCAATGTGTTCATAAAGTAGCGCAGAGATATTCGCAAGGTTTGCAATTAAATCGGGCTCATCTTCTGTTAAGGCCCGGCTTTGGGCTAATAAGTCAGAATACAACTGAGAGCTCATAATTTGCCTTCTTGTTGATCGAGTTTGAAACGAGCAATTTGTTCACCAGAGTCAGTCTTAAACTGCTCTTTTAATTCCCGTTTGGTTTTCGTAACGATTTCGCCATTAGCACCAATGGTAAAAGGCTCTTCGGTACTGGCATATTTCGCCTGATAAGCCATGACCAGCTGAATGGAGTTCTCACGCTGCTCGTCCGTTAAACGATTACCATCTGGCCATTTCCCGGTTTCAACCGCCTGAACCAGCCGCTCGTAAATGTCCTGATTCATACTTTTAATTAAGTCATCAAATTGCATAGTTTACCGCTTTTTCTTTTTTAAAAAGACAAGCTGCACGCGGTTGATTATAAACCAAACTAATCCTCCGACCATTAAACCCACAGCAACACTGTATTGCCATGTTTTAGGCATGGGCTGCTGGAGGAATAAATAAGTAAAAGCGGCAATCGATATCAGTAAGGCGAGCATTGAACGAGAAACTAATTTATCGGATTTTTCCTGCTTTAGCCGTATGGCTTCACGTTCTATATCATCTTTAGACTGACCAGCCAGCACAAACTGGCAATGAGGACACTCTTTTACTTTGCTTGAAATTCGTTTATTACACGAAGGACATTGTGTTAACGCCATAAACTACCTATCTCTTATGCAGTCCTTGCAATATAAGGCTTTTGCTCTCAATTTCAAGCATTGCGAGGGAATAAAAAGTAAAACGGCCAACTTTGGGTTGACCGTTTTGCTTTAATTGACCGTTATTTTGTTACTTTTTCTTGTCGGCATCGCCAAAATCTTTCCAGTAAGACTTCACCGTCGATTTCATTTCTTTGTGCAGCAAAATCATACCCAGTAAGTTGGGTAAAGTCATTAAGACAATAGCAACGGCAGAGGCTGTCCAGACTAGGGTAGTATCTGCGAATGAGGCCCAGAAAAAGCCTGCCACATACAATATGCGATAAGGCATAACTCCCTTTTGGCCGACCAGATAAACGACCGCCCTGTCACCGTAGTACGACCAGGCTATTGCGGTAGAAAAAGCAAACATTAGCAGAGTAATGGGAATAATGTACTGCCCGTAGTCTCCGAAATACCCATTAGCAAAAGCCAACGAGGTCAGAGCCGCGGAATGTACCAGTGATTTCCCAACAACTTCAATGTCCTCTTTAATCAGATTACCTTTTTCAATTCTAACCTGACCATTGTAAGCGTCTTCTCCTGCTATAATGAAACGCACGTCTTCAGCGACTGAGCGCGCATGCAAAATAGTAATTTCACCATTGGTCTGTGCTTTACCATCTACAACATCCAGCGTACCTGAAAAGCGTTTAATTTCAGTATCACCGATCCCGTTCAGGTATTTATACAACTCTTGACGGTCTTCACTATCTACGTCGTTGTATTCACCCACTACGAAATCGAGGTCACTTCTGGCGAAATTGTTCTCAAACTTCTCGGTCCATACCCCGGAAGACAAAATAACCAGACCGGTTAAGGTACAGATTAAGATGGTATCCAGGAAAGGTTCAAGAATTGAAACCAAACCTTCAGCAACCGGATCTTTCGCTTTTGCTGACGCGTGTGCGATTGGAGCTGAACCCTGCCCCGCTTCGTTAGAGAATAAGCCACGGTTTACGCCACGGTTAAACGCATAGGCGAAGCTGGCGCCAAGGAAGCCGCCTGCCGCTGCAGAACCGGTGAAAGCGTCAGTGAAAATAGAAGCGAAAGATGAGCCGATATTATCGATATTGAAGAAAATAACGCTCAAAGAACCGATAACATAAACAATTCCCATAATAGGAACGATTTTTGAGGTAACCGCTGCTATTCGCTTGATGCCACCAATAATAACCATTGCCAGCAAAATAGAGAGGATAGCCCCCGTCCAGACCGGATCAATTGAAAAAGTCTGCTCCATTGACTGAGCAATGTTATTAATTTGCGGCATATTTCCGGTGCCAAAGGAACTAACGATAGTCGCAATGGCAAAGATAACCGCTAACCATTTCATATTAAGTCGGCGGTCCATATAGTACATAGGGCCACCGGCCATGGTGCCGTCTTCGGTTTTGACACGGTATTTATGCGACAAGGTAACTTCGACAAACTTCGTGGTCATACCAAGGAATGCCGTCATCCACATCCAGAAGATAGCCGCCGGGCCTCCCAGAAATATTGCCAGCGCAACTCCACCAATGTTACCGGTGCCCACAGTGCCTGATAACGCGGTCGATAAGGCCTGGAAGTGGCTGGTATCACCTTGTGAGTCTTTTTTATCGAATTTCCCTGCCAGTACTCTCCAGGCATGTCTGAAATAGCGTACCTGAGGAAAACCAAGATACAGTGAGAAAAATAATCCCACACCGAGCAAAAGAAACGGGAAGTAGGCTGCAGAGCCTAGAAACCCGTCTATCCAAAGCAAAAAATTGTTGAGCGCTTCCAAGGAAGACCCCCTTTTGTTGTTATTATTTTGTGATCCAACTCTAGTTTTAACGCAATTTTGGTGAGACTGCCAATATTGCGGTTAAAACATCTTCTCCTAAACGCTGACAACGAGCTACTGACCAGCCGAAATCTTCGTCAGGCAAGTCTGCATTGTCTTTAAACGGCATTTCCAGCGTATAAGATAAACACTTGAAACGCTCACCCACCGCAGAGTTTGCGACTGTCATATTTGCTTTACCCGGCTCATCCAGTTCATAACCGTATTGAGTCTGAAACTCCGGAGTTGCAGCTAAAAAGGCTGACTTAAAGGTCTCTTCTAAGTCTTTGTGGCGCTCGTCATATGAAGGAATACCTTCACAGCCCGCGACAAAGTTATAAGGCAAAGCTTCATCACCGTGCACATCAAGAAACATATCAACACCAGTTTCCTGCATGCGTTTTAGTACATAAAAAACTTCCGGGCTTTTCTCCAGGCTTGGCTCTGCCCATTCGCGGTTCAGGTTCGTGCCAACAGCGTTCGTCCGAAGATGTCCACGAACACTACCATCCGGGTTCATGTTTGGTACGACATAAAAAACGTTTTCGTCTAACAACTTACGGGCAACGCCATCTTCGTCGTCTAGTAAACGTGTAATTAAGCCTTCCATAAACCACTCAGCCATTGACTCCCCCGGATGCTGGCGTGCAGTCACCCAAATGGTATTTTTATGCTCAGCAGGTTCACCTATAACCAATAAGTTTAATTCGCGGCCGTCTATCGTTTCGCCTAGTAGCTCGTGATAACAGTCAATTGACTGTTGAGCTGATTGAACCAAGTCCTGATGACGCTCGTACGAATAAGGAATGAAATACGCATAATAAACGCTTTCCTGCTCTGGTGTATGACGAATAGTCAGCTCTTTGCCATTGTACTCCGTCGGAACCCTGAACCAGGTCTCACGATCGTATGAGGCAAGTGCCTGGTATTCTTTCCACCCGTCGGGGTAAGCAGAATCAGATGCATTTTCAATCGTCATCACGTGCTCTTCGCCGGCTTCAGCAAACAGCTTAAAATGGAACCATTGATAAAAATCAGATTGATGATCTTTCTTGATAGCTAAACGAATGTTATCGGCATTGTCTGAACTGATAACTTGAATATTGCCACTGTCAAAGTTTGCAGTGATATGCATACTTCACCTTTATGTGTTGTTTCTGAGAAAGAGAGTAGAAAAAAAGCGCCCGCAGGCGCTTTTTCAATTATTTAGGTAAATTAGGAACCTTAAGTCCGGCCATAGCTTCAGCCACACGAATAACCTGGCAACTATAACCAAATTCGTTGTCATACCAAACGTACAGTACTGCTCTGTCGTCTTCTACTATTGTTGCCTGAGAGTCAACCACACCAGCATGACGTGAACCCACTAAATCTGAAGAAACGATTTCAGTCGAAGCGGTATAGTCAATTTGGTTAGCCAGTTCTGAATGCAGAGAAACCTGACGCAGATAATCGTTTAATTCCTCGCGACTTGTCGACTTTTCAAAGTTCAGATTCATAATTGCCATTGACACATTCGGGGTCGGCACGCGAATGGCATTACCTGTCAGTTTACCAGCCATTTCCGGAAGTGCTTTAGCAACAGCTTTAGCCGCGCCGGTAGAGGTAATAACCATGTTAAGAGGCGCTGAGCGACCACGACGTTCGGCGGTATGATAGTTATCAATCAGGTTTTGATCGTTAGTGTACGAGTGAACCGTTTCTACGTGACCGTTACGAATACCAAACTCATCATTTATTGCTTTAAGCACAGGTGTAATCGCATTGGTCGTGCAGCTTGCTGCAGAAACAATTTTATCACTGTCTTCGATCATCTTATCGTTCACGCCAAACACGATATTCTTGATATCACCTTTTGACGGTGCCGTCAGAAGCACTTTATCAACACCTTTTGATTTCAGGTGCAGACCCAGGCCATCTTCATCTTTCCAGATACCGGTATTATCGATAACAATCGCGTTATTAATACCGTACTGGGTATAATCCACTTGGTCTGGCCCATTAGAATAGATCACTTTAATACTGGTACCGTTAGCTTTTATGCTCTGGCTATCGTGATCGACAGTTATTGAACCGTTAAATAAGCCATGGATTGAGTCACGGCGCAGTAAACTTGCCCGCTTTTCTAAATCGCCATCGCGACCGCCACGAACAACAATGGCACGTAAGCGCATTTTGTTGTTGCCGCCATTACGTTCAATTAACTGACGAGCCAATAATCGGCCTATCCGTCCAAAACCATATAAAACCACGTCGCGTGGCTCGATATTATCTTCTGAGTCAATGATATCTGCTAACTCACGTTTGACGTAATCTGTAACCGACAAACCATCAGCTTTATCACCAAACAAGTAGCCATAGGCAAGTTTGCCCAAATCAACGCGTGCCGGGGACAATTTCAGCTCGGCCATAGCCTGCAAGAACGGAAAGCTTTCGCGTAAACGAACTTTCTGCCCTTCGTGGCGAAGAATAAGACGGTGTGCCTTAATAATATTAATGGTCGACACGTTCAGTAATGAACGGCCATAAACCAAAATTTCAACACCGAAGTTCCGGTACAACTTCCCAAGCAAAGGTTGCATCTGCTCGGCGAATTCCTGACGTTCCTGCCAACTTGATAAGGTTGGATCCTGCTGGTTAGAGTTCATAGTGAGCCCTGTCCTCTATGGTAATGTCTGTGAGCTTATAAAGTGCTACGCTTAAAAACCGCGATATTGTACTGAAAAGCTTGGCATGAAGCCAATTTTACGAAACAATTGTGTTTCACTAAAAAAATGTTGATACCTATGTTTAAAAAAATTGTTATTACAAGTGCTGCTCTCGCTTTAACCGGATGTATGGAAGGAAAGCCGTCAGTCAGTAAAATCTGCGATTCTACTCCTGGTATTTGTAGCGATTTAAATACCGATAACTGGTGCAACGTAGAACGTAGCGAACTTATTTACAGTCGTTATGAACGTAGTCTAAACGATACGAGCGAAAACCAGTATTTCGTCATGCGGGATCTGGAAAAGTACTCAAAATGTATCGAGCTGGCTGCAACACTTGAAATGACAAAATCAAAACAGAAG
Organism: Idiomarina sp. H2; assembly: GCF_004364275.1. NCBI lineage: Bacteria > Pseudomonadati > Pseudomonadota > Gammaproteobacteria > Alteromonadales > Idiomarinaceae > Idiomarina > Idiomarina sp. H2. The sequence continues at coordinate 46,915 of NZ_SNZY01000003.1, read as the reverse complement.
CAGTCGGATCGTTTAGAGGCCTTTATTAACTCACGAAAAAATATAGAGAAGCTGGCTGACGAGACCGCCGATTCCGAACACCCTCTATGGCTATACTGGCATTGGGCCAACCGAAGCGACCATGAAGCACTGGATAAGCTTCTCGCACTAGAGGGCAGCAAAAAAATGGAAACGCCTGAACTTAAACTAGCGTTAGCCACCTATTATACCAAGAAAGACTCGGAAAAAACCTTTGAGCTTCTTTACAGCGCGCTCCGGCTGTATCGTCCCGATGACAAAGTAAACCCTGAAATACCTTCAACTTTAGTTTCTATGTATTTAAAAGAAGGTAATGGTCCTGAAGCTTATGTCTGGTCCCAGGTTGCCTGGCAGTTCGGCCAGAAAAACCTGGATAAAAACAGTATGAAATCAATTGTTAATGCCAGCGAAGACCAATACGACGACTGGGATGATCGCGCTGAAGCGATTGTCGATAAAATTGAAGAGGGTAAATTCCGCGGTTACTACTCATCGTCTTCGTGACGCATCGCTAGTGAGTTAACGCAATAGCGTTGTCCAGTTTCTGTTGGGCCATCGTCAAATACGTGGCCCAAATGCCCACCACATTGACTGCAGAGTATTTCAGTACGAGTCATGCCATGGCTTGAATCTTTTACATAGTCAATTGAGCCTTTTATGGCTTCATCAAAACTTGGCCAGCCGCAATGTGCATCAAATTGATGTCCTGCTTCAAAAAGTTTCTGACCGCAACCGGCACAACGGTAAACGCCGTCTTTATCACAGCTTAAATACTTTCCGGAAAACGGCCGTTCAGTGCCCTTTTCTCTCAGTACATAATAAGCTTCATCGCCTAATATTTCGCGCCACTCCTGTTCACTTTTGTTACTCCAGTCGTGTTCACTCATATTTGCTTAACTCCTTTATCTTTCAATTAAATTTCGTACTACTGTAACAGTCCATGTGCTAAACTTAAGCTTAAATTCATGGGTAAATTTGCTGAGGTTTTGCATGCTTCGTCGTACCAAAATTGTAACTACTCTCGGGCCTGCCACTGACTCTGAGGAAACGCTCAGAGAGTTAATAAAAGCGGGTGCCAATGTTGTTCGTTTAAACTTTTCTCACGGCAATGGTGACGATCACAAGCAGCGCGCTTCCATGGTCAGAAAAATTGCCCGGGAATTAAACGCCCATATTGCCATTTTAGGCGACTTGCAGGGACCAAAAATTCGAGTTGCCCGCTTTCAACAAAAACAAATTACGTTGGCTGTCGGTGATAAGTTCATTTTAGACGCTGAGCTTGGAAAAGACAGCGGCGATCAGGAACGTGTCGGCCTCGATTATAAAGACTTGCCAAAAGATGTCAGCCCCGGCGATCTTCTCTTACTGGATGATGGTCGCATTCAATTAAAAGTTGAAGAGATTGATGGCAGTCAGGTTAAAACAGAAGTCACCGTTGGCGGTGTGCTTTCTAATAATAAAGGTATTAACCGTCAGGGTGGTGGTTTGTCAGCTGCCGCATTAACGGAAAAAGATTTAGCCGATATTAAGCTCGCAGCGGAAATCAATGTAGATTACCTGGCGGTTTCATTCCCTCGCTCTGGCGATGATATTAACCAGGCTCGGCACTTGCTCCGCGAAGCTGGTGGACAAGGCGTATTATGCGCTAAAATTGAACGCGCAGAAGCCGTTGCCAGCGAACATGCATTAGATGACATTATCAGAGCATCCGATGCCGTTATGGTTGCCCGTGGCGATTTAGGCGTCGAAATTGGTGATGCGCAATTGGTGGGTAAGCAAAAACAAATTATTTCGCGTGCACGCCAACTAAACCGTGTGGTTATTACCGCGACTCAAATGATGGAGTCGATGATTGAAAACCCAATGCCAACCCGCGCCGAAGTGATGGATGTTGCCAACGCCGTACTGGATGGTACAGATGCCGTAATGCTGTCGGCTGAGACGGCTGCCGGTAAACATCCAGTAGCAACCGTAAAAGCCATGGCTGAAATTTGCCTGGGTGCAGAAACACATCCAACCGCTCAGTTACGCCACCAGGATCTGGAAGAAATGTTTTCCAGCATTACCGAGGCGACAGCTATGTCTGCCATGTACGCAGCCACCCACTTGAATGGGGTCAAGGCCATTATAGCGTTAACTGAATCCGGTTTTACTGCCAAGCTTATGTCGAGAATTACTTCTCATTTACCGATATTTGCATTATCCCGCCATCCGCAAAGTCGCGACAAATCAGCCTTATACCGTGGTGTTTACCCTATAGATTTCGATTCTACCAGTGTCAGTAATCCGATAACTGAAGCTATTGAGGTAGTGAAAAAAAGTGGACACATAAAAACCGGTGATTTAATCATACTAACCCACGGAGACGTAATGGAAACTGTGGGCTCAAGTAATACCTGTAAGATGATAGAAGTTCGTTAATCGTTAAAATCATCAATTAAAGAATCAAGAAGGTCGATGTATTCATCGGCCTTTCCTATCACTTTTTTGCGTTGTTCCCCAGTCAGGCTCTGATACATATCCCACAAGAACTCTTTACGAAACTGGCTATTTTCATCCGCTTTTTGCTGCAGCTCTTCACTTCTTAATTGTTGTGGGTCAAGAACTAATGATGATAATCGATTTTCATCTACAGCTTGCTTCAGCAACGCTTTCTCAAATTCACCTAACCAATTTGAGCGATAGCTTAACCATTCCCCGCGTAGTTCAGGAGAATCAGCTACCCAGCTGCGTAATAATTTATCCTGCTCTTTAGTGAGAGAACCAATAATATCTTCTAAGTCCTCTTCCACTTCCGAAATACGATCCAGCCTTCTTAGTATCGGGTTTTCTTCCTGATCGTCCTGAAAGCGCTGATAACGCTCTTCCTGCGCTTCTTCTAATCGACGGATAAGTTGTTGACGTTGCTTCAGTGAAAGAGTCGCTAATAAGCCCGCTTCGGCTTCTGTTCGTACTAAAACATTATCCCAGAACGTCCAGAGCTTATCTTCAAAATCGCTGATATCTTCTTCGCTCAGCCTCTGCTTATCGACCTTATCTCTCAGGTTTTTCAGTTCATCTCTGTACAACGGAAGCTGAGTTTGTGCATGCCAAAGATGCATTTCATCAACTTTCTCTGCTAGCAGCTCTTCCTGCTCACCGGTTAAATCAACGTAATCTTTTATTTTCCACTCAACCAGAGTGTCAGCGAACTTGTAGCCAAGATTCGCTGTACACCCTGCTATCAGGATTAGAGAGGTTATTACTGCCAGCAGTCGATACATGATTAGCTCAGAATAAGTTGTTTAATTCGGTCTTTATAACTACGGCTTACTTTCAGTTTTTGACCATTTTTTAATTGTAAATGGTACTCACCATTTTGCTGGTTACAGAGCTTTTCAACCTGTTTGATATTAACAATGGCGGAGCGATGAACCCGCTGAAACAATTTAGGGTTTAAGTCCTGTTCCAGTTCTTTCATTGTGCGTCGCAGAATATGGGTATCGTCACCGGCATGTATGCACATGTAATCTCCGGCGGCATCAATCCACTTAATATCTTTGACGGCAACCCGGGTTATCTCACCGCTGTCCTTTATAGCGATATAGTCCGGGTATTGGTCTGCGGTGATATTTTCGCCTGAAGCAAGTTTCTCTAATAGAGTGTGAGTATCTTGCCCGGTTACCTCCGCAACTAAACTGATAAGTTTGTCCTGGTGTTCATTGTTAATCGTCTGATGCTCATTTATAACGCGCTTAACGCATTCAGCCAAGCGGTCGTCATCAACGGGCTTCAGCAAATAATCCAGCGCCCTGACCTCAAAAGCTTTGATAGCGTATGTGTCATAAGCTGTCACAAAAACCACGGTTGGCAACTCTTGCCCTTTTTCCTGAACCGCTTTTAATACTTCAAAACCATTAAGCCCGGGCATCTGTATATCGAGAAAAATCAAATCAGGTTTATTTTCGATAATGACATCGACGGCTTCCCTACTGCTTTTGCATTCAGGCATTAACTGCAGTTGATCAAACTCCTGTAAACGAATAACCAAGCCCTTTCTGGCTAAGGGTTCATCGTCAACAACCAGGGTTTTCAATCGATTCATCTTTGACTCTCCAACATTTCCATCGGAATGGTAATACGAACACAAAGACCGCTTTCAGCACCCTTTAGCATTTCAAAGCGATACTGCTTACCATATAAGGATTTAAGCCTTTGGCGAGTGTTATTAAGCCCGACACCGTCTTTGCGGAATAGCTTCTCCGGATCTGTTTCTATTTTCGGCCCATTGTCACACACCTCCAGAATCAGATTATCTCTTTCTGACCAGGAACGAACTCTGATTTTCCCTACCCCTTCAACATTTGAAATGGCGTACTTAATTGAGTTCTCAATTAAAGGCTGGCAAATTAAACTAGGAACCAGGGCATTCTTGGTTTCATCTGACAAATGAATGTCTATTTCAAGCTGCTCGTCAAAACGTACTTTTTCAATATCCAGATACAAAAGCAACGCATCCACTTCTTTTTCCAAAGTCACTTTTTTAATCGGCTCATTATCTAACGAAAAACGCAGAAAGTGGCTTAGCTTATTCACCATCAAATTGGCTTTCTCATTCTCTTTTAGCAAAATAAGCGTAGAAATTGCGTTTAAGGTATTAAACAAAAAGTGCGGGTTGAGTTGGTATCGCAACATTTTTAACTGCGCCTGATGCGCCATAGACGAAGCCAGTAAGGCTTTTTGCTTCTCTTCCTGCAGCATTTGATAATACTTAATACCAAAATAAAGCCCGCTCCAGCTAAGGATAATATAGAACTTAGCCAAACTGTTTTTCAAATAGAAAAAAGGACTGTCCGGGCGAAACCCAAATTTATAAATTTCCCAGTAAGTTGCGTTATCGACAATGGCCCAGGCCACAGCGGTAACATAAGAGACCACAATGGCAATTAAAACCATAAGCGCTGGTGGAAACTCCCATATACGCCGGTACAAATAGCGAAGCGGAATAGTACTCAAAAAGCCGGCATAAGCCCCCAAAATAATAATGAAAGTGTAGATATCCCGCATTTCATGCATTAGTGACCCTATGTAGTTCACTAACGCATAACCTATCCAGCCTCCCGCCTGCAATAACCAGAAGAACCGGTTACGGTTATCCATCAATAATTGCCACTGCGTTTTTATCGGTTTCTCCATTATGTTGAGGACTCTAAACGCGACAACTCGTCAATATCCACAAGGCTTCCGGAGAAAAGAGAGTTAACCTCATCTTTCTGGTTCCCCATAAACTGGACACCTAACTCAAGCTGGTCATCCACTTGCTTTACCTGCCGGACTATAGCTTTAAGGGTTAAGTCGCCGTTATTTTTCTGTTCTATTTTAAGAACAATTTTACTGCCATTTTCCCAAAGCTCGTCTATTTTACCTTCAGGCTTTTCATGCTTAAGGCGACATCCACTTTCAGAGACATCCAGCACGTGTCCTTTGAAAGTCTTCTCCTCGCCTTTTACTGACTGCCCTGAGACTGAAGCCGGTAAAAAGGCGTCAAACCGACGCCCTTTTCTAATAACCCGGTGCTCAATCTGATTCGGCCACATAATAAAAAGCATCTTCGTTGGATGCGAGATGACGTAACTTATTTCACTGCGAAACGCACAAATTTCACCACTTTCGTTTTCCAGAACAAAGCGGACAATGACCGGAGTTTTCTCCTGCAAAAGATCACGCATATCATTGTATTTACGCGCGTCGGGCATATTAACGATAACCCAACGCTCGTTAACGGCGCCAATAAACTCCGAATAAAACCGAGCAGGAACGTTCGAATTGGACAGTTGAACTTCTATTTTCTGACCTGTGACGAGCTGCGAAATTTTGCTTGGCATAGGGGTCTCTTTGCGATGAATCAATATGTTACTATGATCGCTAGTTGTCAGGCTGTGTCAAGCAAAGGAGAGTCTCTTGATCGCTTACGATATAACACCCATCGATTTACATGGGCATTTATTTAATGTCTCTCTCACTATTGAGCAAACGAACGATGAGCAGGAACTCTGGTTACCTAACTGGATTCCGGGCAGTTATTTAATACGGGATTTTAGTAAGCACATTATTGGCTTACACGCCGAAAGTAATGGCCATTCCCTGGCGGTTAAGCAAATAAGTAAGAACCGCTGGCAACTGGCTCGCTCAAAACATCCTGTTACTGTGCATTATCAGGTATACGCCTGGGACTTATCGGTTCGTTCGGCTTATCTGGACCAGTTTCAGGGCTTCTTTAATAATACCAGCCTGTGTCTTGCCGTTGAGGGACAAACCGACCTTCCCTGTGAACTGCATTTGCATGCGCCGCCAGAAGCCCCACAATGGAAGGTCGCAACCGGGATGCCCCGGAAAAATGGGCAAGCACATTCCTGGGGAAGCTTCCGGGCCGATAATTATGACGCGTTAATTGACTATCCTTTTTTAATTGGTGACTTAACCATTGAAGAGTTTATTGCTCACGGCATTAAGCACTCTCTGGTCTTAAGCGGCCGCCATTATGCTGATACCTCCCGCATAACCGCGGATTTAGCCAAAATTTGCGAAACTCAGATTAGCTTGTTCGAAGAGGCGCCTTTTCAGTCCTATACCTTCCTGACCATGGTGGTAGGAAGTGGTTTTGGCGGGCTGGAGCACAGAAACTCAACCGCACTGCTTTGCAGCCGTAAAGATTTAATCAGTGCTCATCAATACGAAATGAATGACAACTATCAGACTTTTTTAAGTTTGTGTTGTCACGAATACTTCCACAGCTGGAACATTAAAACGCTGAAGCCACAGGCGTTTCTTCCTTATCAGTTGGAGAAAGAGTCGTACACTGAACAACTCTGGTTCTACGAAGGTATGACATCCTACTTTGACGACTACCTTTTGCACACAAGCGGCATTATTGACGAAAAGCGTTATTTAAAGCTTTTGGGCGACACTCTATCGCGGGTTGAGCGTGGTGCCGGGCAATACCAACAAAGCGTGACAGAGTCGAGCTTTCTGGCCTGGACTAAGTTTTATCAGCAAAATGAGAATGCGCCGAACAGTATTGTCAGCTATTACGCTAAAGGGGCTTTAATAGCGCTTAGCCTCGACCTCATGTTGCGTCTGCAATCCGATCATAAACTGACGCTGGCAAGAGTTATGAAAGAGCTTTGGCATGAGTTTGGTAAAACATCTATTGGTACAGCCGACGACACAGTCATTAATTGGCTAAACCAGTATCCGGGCATTGATATTTCGGACTTCCTAAAAGACGCTTTATACAACAAAGAATCGCTGTCGCTTGTGGAGTTACTGCAAAACTTTGGCGTTATGGTTCAAAAACAGGTGCCCGTTGATGATAACAGCGTCGGTGGAAAAGCGTCAGAACAGCCTGCGCGTGTCAACTTTGGGGCTAAGTACAAAGCATCACCGCAGGGTTTGGACGTTCTTAATGTGTATCATGATGAAAGCGCTTATCACGCAGGTCTTTCTGCAGGCGACAAAATCATCGCAATTGATCATTTGCAGGCCACTGAGCAGTCGGTTAAACGAATTCTGGAGCGGTATATTCCCGGAGACACGGTGACAATTCATGCGTTTCGCCGGGACGAGCTAATGACACTGGAGCTTACCTGGCAAGAACCCGCTAAAAGCAGCTATGTTTTAAGCGTAGAACAACCAGATAAGCTGAAAGGCTGGTTAACCCCTTCCGGTTAGTCCTGATAAAGCTGGGGAAGTAACGCAGGGTCTAACCGCTCATTTCCCCAGTTAACCCGCCAGTCCAGGTGAGGTCCCGTAGCACGGCCTGTGGCACCTATAGCACCAATTGAGTCGCCCTGCTCTACTTTGTCACCAACCTCAACATGCAGTTCACTCAGGTGCAAATATGTTGTGTTCACTTTATAGCCATGTTCAATAATGATGGTACCGCCTGAGTAAAATAAATCAGGTTCAGCCAGAACGACTTCGCCCGGCCACGGCGCTTTAACCGGAGTTCCTGTTGGCCCGGCGATATCTTGCCCATAGTGCGGGTTTCGGGGCTCGCCGTTAAAAATTCGCTGACTGCCGTAAACACCACTAATGCGGCCTTCGGCGGGTTTAGTAATTGCAGTCAAAAAATCCGTTCGTGTGGTTTCTTTTTGTCTGGCCAGCCAAACTTTTTCCGCTTCTTTTCTGGCTCGTTTTACTTGTTCAGGGTCTGGTGTCACGGTCTTTTGCGGTACACCATCGACACGATCAATCTTGTATTCACGAGGCGCCAGTTTGAGTTCCTTAGTGATAGTTTCATCGCCTTTACTGACAACTAAGGTATTTTCTAACTCAGCCTTACGCGGAAAACCAAAAACAATATACCCCTGCTCGGTTACCTGCAGAGCTTCGCCGTTCAATGTTGCAGTAACACCGGGCTCAGATTTAGCCAGAATTAAAGCCCCCTGAGTCAAAGAACCTTTTATTTCTAACGGCAAAGACTCATCGGCTGAGGCCACATTCGCCGAACACAGCGCTAAAGCAGCGGCAACAATCATTTTACGCATAGGCAATTGCTCCTTTTCCTACCCCTTCGAAGGCGCGAACTTCTACAGCCTGACCCGCATGCTTAGATTTAATTTCTGCAGCGAGAAAATCGGCAATACACTCAACTGTTGAGTCTGTCTCTATAACAAAGTTCTCTGCATTCGGAACAATAAGCTCAAACAGTCCCTGGTCGGCAACATAGCTGTAATAGGTATGAGTCGATTCGCTGGTTGCCGACGTTGCAGCCTCGGACAGTGTCAGTTCCTTTTTCGAACGAACATCTTCGGTTGTGCCTAGATAGATGTCTTCCCACTTATCTGACCATTCTTTTTCCAACACCGGCTGGCGAATGTTATCCAGTCGAATTTGAATTTTTGAACGATGACCGTGAGCAATACGTTGGCAATTACCATCGTGCTTTTTCAAACCATGTGTGTAGTGATAATAAAAACCATCGATATTTTCAGGTCTCAAAAACAACTGCAGACCTTCGACATTAACCGGTAACTCGCGCTTTATAACGGCTTTCAGGTAGTCCGTTACTGTCTCCATGGAAACGACATCTGCATCGATAAAGGCAAAGGCATCGGCCGGGCAAAACAAATGAATAGAACCTTGTTCCGGGCGCAGAAAATCGACCCAGTTAGCGCTGTCATCAGAGTTGTGCGTAACTTTTGTATACGAATGCTCTGCCGGTACAACCAGTTTATGATCAACCGAGTTATCGATAATGGCTTTAACCTGCTTTTTAACCCGACCAAAGTCGAGCACCATAGATTGCTCATTTAACGCGCCATCCAGCACGATATCAACAATCCAACTCTCACCAACTATCCCCCTTTCCGGGCATAAGTAAGAGCAATCAATAACGGTCAAATCATTCACAAATAACTGCATAGCGAGCTGTTCTCATCTCTTCTTCGGTAACTGTAACTAGTATAACCTGAAACGCTTTATCAGATAAGCTCTATCAGGTTTGCCCATTCCCACAATAATTTTAACGACAATAAAATAAGAGCAGCTCCCATCGTACGATCAACCCAATGACTGTAGTGCCAGAGTGTTTTAAAAATGCGCGGTTGAGTCAGCAACCAGGTGAGGAATAAAAACCACAGGCCGGTCGCAACAATTAGATAAATACCGTAACCAAACTGGATAGCAAAAGGCGTTTCCGGGGCAATAATAGTAGTAAATAAAGTTAAAAAGAAAATAGTCGCTTTTACATTTAAGCCATTAGTAATAAAACCGACAATAAACGCTTTCCGTTTACGCGGCTGGGTAGCAACCAATTCACTATCGGACATATCCTTTCTGGGTTTAGCTTTAATGGCCTGAGTTCCAATGAAGCCTAAATAAAGTGCACCGGCACAAAGTAAAGTCTGATAGAGCCAGTCGGTCTGGTGAATAATCAGCGCCACACCAATAAGTGAATAGGTAACATGAATAATGATTCCTGATGCCACACCTAAACTCACCCAATAACCTGCCTTACGACCAAAACTCAGGCTATAACGTGAAACCACTGCAAAATCAGGCCCCGGGCTCGCGACCGCAAACAGGTGGATCAAAGCGATAGTTAAAAATTCACTCCAGTAAGACAACACAAACTCCTTATTGCGCAATTCAACTTTAGATGCCAGAATCAAAGTTACTTTTTATTAATTACAGATTACTATTAATCAACATGAAAAACACTAAACTCCCCTCACTAAATGCATTGAGAGTGTTTGATGTCGCCGCCCGAAGTGGCTCTTTTAAACAAGCCTCGCAAGAGCTTGGGGTAACTCAGTCTGCCGTCACCCGACAAATACAAACTCTGGAAGAACAGCTCGAAGTTCGTTTGTTCCAGCGAGACAACCGGGTTCATTCGCTCACTCCTGTCGGTCTGGAATTAGCCCCTCAAATTGAGCAAATATTTGAACAACTGGAGCGTACCATTGAGCGCACCCGAAACCTCAGTGACAATACAACAACCCAGTTAACCGTCGCAATCAGTTCTGAGCGACTGCGCTTCTGGTTAGCAGCAAAGCTTGCCGATTTTCATTCTCTGTACCCGCACATTCAACTTAGCTTCAGCCGTTGCAATGAGTACTTTATTAATGAAAGCGCCGCAGAAATGGCGTCAGCAATACAACACCAAAGCTGGGATCTTGCCATTGGTTATGGAAAAGTCACGGATAAGCACATTCAGTCCATTGTGTTACAGAAAAATCAGATGCTCCCGGTTTCTGCCATTAAGACCAATAACTCACCTTTCCAGTTGCCCTGGTTAATAAACCCTGAGAATCCCGATCATCAGGCAATGTTAAAGACCTACAGTCAACAATTGAAATCCACACGCATTATTCACTGCAATGATGTGCAAATGTCACTCGACTTATCATCCGCTGAACAAGCCGTGGCACTAATTGACAGTAGTCTTATTACGCCCGGACTGTCTAATTTAAAAGTCTATAACGACTCCGCACAGCCCTGTCAGTATCCGCTAAGCATCTATTATCGAAAACGACAGAGGCAGCCAGTAGCCCTGGTAGCGTTCATAAAATGGCTGCAAATGATTATTTCTTGAATAAAGACTAAAAAACGCGCAGTCAGTTAGCCAAAGTTCATTTTTCAATTTACATACATACATTCATGTTTGTATGTAAAATATCACCCCTTTTTGGTTATTGGAGAGTGATATGTGGTTAAGAGCATCACTGGTTGTACTAATAATATCGAGTTTTTCATCTTTCGCTGACGAGATTCATGTTGCCGGCGCCTATTCTACAGATCAGCTACGAGGCGTAAGGGCTGGTTACCGGGTAACCGACTTACCAATTAAGTTGCCAAGTTGGATAGGTTCACCTGACGTTCATCTGGAAGCGGCCTTAAACCACTGGCAAGACTCAAATAATACAGCGGACAATATTACTGCGTTCACAATTAGCCCGATTCTTTCCTGGCATGTAGCAGGAGCTGAACGCCCGCTTTATATTGAAGCCGGCATTGGCGGCAGCTACTTTGACAAAACACGGATCGGTAATCGACGCTTATCAACCCAATTCCAGTTTGAAGATCGCGTATCGCTTTCGTGGCAATACAGCCAAAGTTCTGATGCTCGCATTGCTTTGGGATATACACACTACTCAAATGCTGACATTAAGCGCCCAAATGACGGGCTGGACTTTTTATGGATGAGCTGGGTTTTGCCATTTTAATATTTGATGAGCGTTAGCGTTATTCAGTTGGAGTTGCTACATTTGATTCTAAGTTTTAGTTAAAATGGAGGTCTTATGAAAAGCCAACTTATTAAATTATCTACAATTGCAGCCAGTGCTTTATTTGTCACCGCTTGCGGAGGCCCTGAATCAGGCACCACACAGTGCACTATGGAACCGAAGGAAAACTGGCTGGATCAAGAGCAGTTCCAACAGTCGTTGAAAGAACAAGGTTACGAGATTAATGAGTTTAAGGTAACTGACGGAAATTGTTACGAAATCTACGGTCAGGATAAAAGTAAACAGAAAGTGGAAATTTACTTTAATCCTGTAGATGGCAGTATCGTCAAGCAAGAAACCGAGTAACTCAGTAAGGAAGGCAGTACCAATGATCATTTGGGATAGATTTATCAGAACTTTTCATTGGTTGTTGGTGCTGTGTTTTTGTCTCAATTACTTTTGGCTTGAACCCGGAGGCAGTTTTCATCAGGCCGTGGGTTATACTGCCGCAACCTTAGTTATTATAAGGATCATCTGGGGTTTTACGGGGCCGCCAAATGCACGCTTCCATAATTTCCTCCCTTCTGTTGTCGGAATTAAAGAACACGTCGCAGAACTTCGCCACAGAAAAGTAAATCAGGGGCAGGGTCATAACCCACTCGGTGGTCTTATGGTGTTCTTTTTGTTGGCTTTATTCTTACTGCAAGCTATTACTGGCTTCCTCCGCGAAGAAATCAATGCACTCTATGGAGACAGTTTTCTAACCTCCGTTCATTCTGTTTCTGCCAACATCATTTTTGCTCTGGTTATTATTCATATCATAGCGGTAGTTGTTACCGCATATATTGGTAAAATAGAGCTTATTCGTCCTATGATCAGCGGCAAACGCCGAACCAAACACCATGACCGAGCAAAATAAAAAGCGAGAACGTGTTTATCAGGTCTCCAGTAACAGGGAGAAGTCCTCTCATAAGCTGCGTTACGTTGAGGCATCCGCGCCTCATGAAGATGACTGCCGTTTATGCGTAGGTTCCCTTGCAACGACAGATGCGCAGCCTTGCGATTTTACAGTAGCCAATACCGGCTATAACGACATTTCCAAAATTGCATTTTTAGAAAAACAGCTTTATTCAAATGACGCTTATTCTGCGGCCTTTTTCTATCAGGCATTAAGACAATGGCCACACACCTTTTTAACTCTAAAGGCTGGAGAAAAAACGGCAGGTTATAGTTTAATGGTTCCGGTTTCAGACTCTGATGTATCTCTTATGTCGCTATTGGTGGGAAAAATATTCCAGGGCAAGGGACTGGGCAAGTTGCTATTAAGCGATTCCATAGCACTTGCGCGCAGCCTTGGTTATAAACAAATGGAGCTTAGTGTCGCGCCAGACAACGCCTCAGCAGTTTCGCTTTACCGAAACTTTGGTTTTAACACCACCCAAACGGTGCGTGACTATTTAGGGCCAGGTCAGGATCGCTTGCTAATGACGCTTTCACTCCTGGAAAACTGATGTCGTCTCTTGACCTCTTTGCCAACGATGGTTCTGAACCATTAAGCACCGAAATAAGTGAGCAAGCTACCCTGTTTCACCAGTTTTTGCTGGCGGATGATGAAGCTTTGCTCAATGATATCCGTGGCGTTTTAAAGCAATCACCGCTGCGTCACCTAACGACTGCTGCAGGTCATAAAATGTCGGTAAAAAGTAGCAGTTGCGGAAGCTACGGGTGGCTCAGCGATAAGCATGGTTATCGTTACCAGAATACAGACCCTGTCACTGGTCAGCCATGGCCGGACATTCCCCAGAGTATCTTAGTAAAAGCAACGCAGGTCTCACGCTTAGCCGGTTTTCAGAATTTTCAGCCAGACTCTTGTCTCATCAACGTTTACACGCCAGGCGTAAAAATGGGGCTCCATCAGGATAAAAACGAAGCCGATTTCTCAAAGCCCATCGTCTCATTTTCTTTCGGGTTACCTATAACCTTTATGTGGGGCGGTTTTAAGCGTTCTGATAAGTATCAGAAGTTCAGTCTTCAGCATGCCGATGCGCTTGTCTGGGGAGGAAAAGATCGCTTGAGATATCACGGAGTTCAACAGCTTAAGGAGGCTATGCACCCGTTAACCGGACGCTGTAGAGTAAATTTGACTATACGTCAGGCTGGTTAACTCAATCAGCAGCTCCCCAACTTTTCCATGTAATTGAAAATATCGTACTCTTTTGCTTTTGCCATAAGTTCATTGCGCTTTTCACTACAGAGGCTCTCTGTCGCAACGTGAAACTCCTGAAATAGCTGAAAGCTTTGTTGCAGCAAAGCGCTATCGCGCTGGTTAAAAAAGCCATGATGTTGACTGCCCCAATAATGAGCATGATGAAACAACTGCTCTGCTACCTTGGCAAAAACTAAAGGATTAAGTACCCGGTAATGGCGGTATTGCTGAAACAACTGATAATTGGCTTTACCCTGCTCTGTTAACAGATCCATAGGCTCGTCCATCAGCATATAATTGTATAAATAGTTATTATTGAATGATGCCAGACGTTGCCAGTATTCACGCTCATCATCGTTTTCGCAACTATCAATTCGAGCACTCAGTTCAGAGATATCATAGAACCTAAAGTTTTTTAATAAATGGCCACGCATAAACCGCACGAATGAGTCAGACTGCTGCACCGCGAAATTCTCAAAGGATTCGAAAAGCTCCGGCGTAACATAGTTAAATTTCGGCTTTAATGCCTGGTACTTATTCGACAGACAACGAAACCGTGGGTGCTCTCTAAGACCGTCAAGGTCTTCGTCATTTAACAGGCTTTCCATGCCGGTGTAACGAAAATCTAAAGCAAGCTCAATACAGTCAAGGGCACTGTCCTGCTCTCCGGCTAACCAGTACACACACGCGGCGTTGTGCAAAATAGACGGGTTTAACCAACTGAATTGCGCCATGCTTAAGTAAACCTGAACTCCTGCATCCAGAAATGCCTGATCGGGCTTTTCTTTGTATGCATCACAGCAAAGAGCCAGATAGTATTGAATAAGATTATAGAACTCAGGGCTTTCCTGATAGGTTTCCCACTTCACATCGAAGTCTTCATTAAACCAACGCTCAATTAAAGCTAACGACTTTATAGGTGATAAATTTTCGGCTTTCGGAAGCGGTACACGTTCATCAACTTTATTGTCATTTGCGGCATTCACATTGGGTAATACACTGTGGGCTTTCTTAGCTTGTGCTGGTGAGCGAAAAAGCTTATCGCCAATGACGACATAGTGTTTATCAACCAGTCCAAAAGGCTTCACCGTAGCGGTTGCGACATCGAGCTCTGTAAAACAAGTGCAATGCCCAGTTGTATGATTATACGAATAGATAAAACAACCATTAAAAAAATAGCTAAACTGAACATCACTTTCCAGAGGTTTACTGCACCCCATAAACACCGGGGTATCCGGCGTCACATTGACTGCTGTATTGGTTATAGTGCTCACGGATAGCTCCTGTCGCAAGTTATTCAAAAGCCATTAATGGTGAATTAATAGACAGCGTTTAGACTATCTGCGTAACTCAGCGTATAAAAGAGGCTTTACAGAACTTTAACTTTCAAAGTGCAATTTCTGACTAGAAGCTAAAACCGATAATGACGAAATGCCTGTAGTCAGCGCTTTTTATAATTATGATAGTTATCATAATCGAAATTAAATGAAGGTAAAGCTTTTGTTTGTTTTTTAACCAGCTTAAGTAAAAAGCTTTTAAAGAGAGGCCGCGAATTTGGTTTTGCCTTGAAGGGTTCATCCGTGCTAACTATAGTTATAAAACAGCAAGTTAAAGAGCATCGTTTATTAAAAGGACTAATATCTAAATGAAGCTATGGCGGTTAATATCATTCGGCAGCTCCATGCTTCTCACACTTCTGCTCATTGCGTTTGCTATAGCATTGTTCGGCTACTTCTACTTAAATCAACAACTGAAATTGGCTGGTGTCACTGACTGGGAAGTGGAATTTGACAAACTGACTGCCAGCCACATTGTTATTAAGCAGCTGGAAATAACAATTGATTCCTTACCCGAATCGTCAGGAGCAAGTTCCACCGCAGCGGTAAACCTCACGCAGATATTCTCCATGGAAATGCCGGCTTTATTACCAGAACGTATCGATATTAAGTCGCTACAACTGAAAGGCAAGTTACTGCCTGAAAGCGTCTCTGCAAGTCTTTCACTGATAAACAAGCAGCAATTGCGGTTAGAGCTCAATAGCCAGGAGCCACTTGTCGCCGATGTGAGAGTTATTCGACACGATAACCAGGTAAAACTAAAAGCTCGCTACGACAACGCCCTGTTACAAGCTAATTATGACTATAACTCAGGGAAGCTTATAGCCGGTGGTAGTTATCTTTTAGCGGCACAGCAATTTGCAGACAAGGTAACGACCGAGCCAGTGTCGGTTGATGCAAAGTGGAACGGTAATCTTTCACCTTATATTGAGTCAGCGACAGTGGAGAGTCTTATAGCTGAATTGTCCGGCGAGCTTGTTGTGTCAATTACGCAACCCACTTTAATCGAAATTACCAGCAGTACCACAACAGCAACAGGTGAGCTTCAGCTAAATTTGAATAAGGGTATTATGGACTCTTATCAGCTCGAGCTGAAAGGTGATACTGAAAACTTAGCGTCATTAATCGAGTCCGATCTACCACTACAATTGTCGTCGTTGTCCTGGGAGCTGAACAGCCGCGACAGTTTGGGTGTTTCATTGCTCAGTGCTCAACAGGCTGTTAATAAAGCCCGTTGGCCTCTAAAGCTAAATGCTGTAGCTAAAGGTGAAAAAAACGAGACGATTCGCCTCGCGTCTGAGTTATCGATACAACAAAAACAATGGCAATTTAACTCGCTTGAACTCGATTATGTGCAGCTGAATGCGGACAGCATTAAGCTTCCTGTTGCCGGGCAATCAATGACGATAAGCAAACTCATATCGAAGTTTTCCGGAACAGTCTCGACCACAGCTGCCGAACTCCATAGTACTGAGCCAACCCGCATTGAGCTTAAAGCTTTAGACAACGACGCCTTAGCCGTACTCAACTTCAATCAAATTTATTATCCGTACTCCGAACCTCATAATGCGCTTGCAGAGTTTGACCTTAACATTCACAGCAACGCAGTTAATTTCGACCCCATACGGAACCTCAAAGCCGTTTTTGACAGTAAGTTTCAATATCAACAGCAGCAACTGACCGGTGACGGAGAGCTCGTACTCGGTGATCATATAAAAGTGGCACACCATAGCCAGGTTACTTCTGATCAGTTAAAAAGCAAAATTGAAGTTGCCGATTTTAACTGGCAGCAAATTCCACAACTGGATGCCCTGCTAGCAACTATGATGCCTCAATTTGTGGTGAGTAAAGCCGCTATTAGCGGCCAGACAGATGTAACTTACTCCATAAATAATAACCGCTGGCGCCTCGACAACGGTCAATTAGAGATTCAACAAAGCGATTGGGTTTTTGATACCTTATCCGTGGTTAATAGCAATATTGATTTTGGTTTCACCGCCAATAACGAACAACTTAATATGAATAATGCAAAGCTCCACATTGGCAGCGTGCAACAAGGCTTTGCGCTGGGGCCAATCACCGCTGAATTTAGAGCCCAACTGCCCTTTCAACAACCTATGCAATCCACTCTCGACTTAACCAGTCACACCATTAAAGCTCTTGGTGGCAGCATAAGCATTCCCAACCAGCGTTACTCTTTAACCGACAGCTTTGCACTACCCATTGTGTTCGAAAAAATTTCGCTGGGTGAACTCATGCGTCAATATCCAAGCAACAAAATTTCCATAGATGGTGAGGTTTCAGGAACCATCCCTGTTTACTGGGACTCTAACGATTTAACAGTAGAAAGAGGTTATCTAGATGCGCTGGCGCCCGGTGGTCACCTGCAGGTAGATTCGTCCGCCCTGGTTCAACTTGCCGGCAGTAACCCCAGCTTACAAACTTTGGCAGGCGTATTGGGTAACTTCTATTATAATCAACTGTCTACGACCGTTGATTATAATGACAATGGTAAATTGACCTTAGCAGTACAACTAAAAGGCTCGACCCCTGAGCTTGAAAATGGACGTCCGGTTGAGCTTAACGTAAGCTTGGAAGAAGACTTACCCGCATTGATAAAAGGACTGCAAATAAGCAACAGTCTGAACGATGTTATCCGTAAACGAGTACAGCAAAAAATCAATTAATCAGGGGATGGTATGAAACGATTATTGCTACTAATAAGCGTGCCTTTATTCGTTCTGGGGTGTACCCCAACGGTACAGGTCGCAGCACCTAAAGAGCCTATTACTATTAACTTGAACGTTAAAATAAAGCATGAAATTTACGTTAAAGTTGATAAAGCGCTCGACGACGTAATTTCTGAATCCAGTGGCCTGTTTTAACGACAAAGGAATGCAATGATGAAATATTTACTAACCGCAGTTTTAATTGCTTTTATTGGCTTATCAAGCCCGCTGGCACAAGCTCAGCAGCTAAACTTAGAACAGTCAATGGCGCAGTTAAGTGACGCCAAAGAGCAGGGGCTGGTAGGTGAAAAGCCCGACGGTTACCTGGGAGTAGTAAAGTCCACCGAAACCGCCGAGCAAATTGTTAAGCACATTAACGAAGCTCGTCGTCAGGAATACACGCGCATTGCCGACGACAACGACATTGCTGTTGCCGATGTCGAGCTGTTAGCCGGAAAGCGCGCCATTGAGCGCAGCAAGTCAGGTCACTATGTAAAAATTGACGGAGAATGGAAGCAGAAGCCTTAATTGGCTTCTGCAAAGGATTGCGGTGCATGAGCAAGAAGCTATTTTCAGTCGTAACTTTTAGAAGGAACTAATTAATGAAACCCACCTTAGTGTTTCTGGCTTTGGTACCTTTTTCTTTTGCGTTTTCAACATCTGCAGTAGCTCAAATTACTTGTGACAAGGCCTCTCATTTCCATAAAGCAAAAGCCGACTTCGACAACGCCTCGTCCTCCGGAGAGTTATTGGATGCGTTCATGCAGCTCGATCGCTATCGGCCTAATTTAGACAGCAGTGAATATGAGCAACTTGATCAGCTGCAGAAAAAGTGTCATGACGATATCCAAGAGTCCTACAGTAAATTGCTTAGCGCATTTAAAGAGCGTTCAGCGGCGTTAGAAGAGAAAGAATCTGAAAAGACGGTTAAAGAGACTTCGCAAGGAAAAGAAATACAGAATGAACAAGAACAGCAGTCGGCAAATCTCATCAGTCAGAACGCGGCAGTTCAGCAGGCTATAAAGTATCTAGACTCTGGTTCAGCCAGCCCAATGCCTTTAAAGCAAGACCTTATTCTGAATTATCTTCAAATTAGACAAAACAAGTCATTAAGTTATTCTCGTGCTCAGCTTGAAGATGCAACTTTTTTAACGGAACAAAAAAAAGTAGTTAATATATCCTTGGTAAAACCACTGGAAGACATGGGGTATAGCTTCGATGACACAGTAAAATATGCGGCGTTAAAGTTACTAACGAAAGATTATAAAACCCAGGAATTTATTTCTCTGTCGAGCCTCTCAATCCACCCCATGCAGATTAGAGAAACGTTATTCTCTTTTGGATTCATTTCCGAAAACACCTACGATTTACTTAACCTGCTTTATGAATCTAAGAAAGAACTATATTTATTAGTACCCGAGGGAGAAATCGTGGCACATCCTGATCACCGAACTGGAGTAGCACTAGAAGTAGCACCAAGTGGTCGTATTTTTCAATAGATTTTAATAGACAAGGGGAATCAAGGAATCGCCTGAGAGGCTTTATTTATAAGGCTTTGTAGACTTTCAGATACTGCTGTAAATTCGGAATTGGTGCCCGGGGCCGGACTTGAACCGGCACGAAGTTACCTTCGAGGGATTTTAAATCCCTTGTGTCTACCAATTCCACCACCCGGGCACTACATAGAAGTGTTTTCGAATAATGGAGGCGGGTCCCGGAGTCGAACCGAGATCCACGGATTTGCAATCCGCTGCATAGCCATTCTGCCAACCCGCCAGAATTTGGAGCGGGAAACGAGATTCGAACTCGCGACCCCAACCTTGGCAAGGTTGTGCTCTACCAGCTGAGCTATTCCCGCACCGTCATCTGCCGTGGCATTCTACTGTTTAATCGTTTTCAGTCAATGACTTTTTATCATTTTAATGACTGTTTGCACAAATTTACGGCAAAGCAGTTAATTTCTGGTCAATTCGCTCTTGGCGCCGCGTAAATATTCCCACATGGACCACACAGTCAAAACGAAAGCCGAATAGAACAAGAACATCGATAACCAATAAATATAGACGTTCGCATTCCAAAGTAGTCCAATTAAGGCCAGCATCTGTGCCACTGTTTTCCACTTACCTAAATTCGAAACAGCAACTTTTGCTCTGTGGCCGCTTTGCGCCATCCATTCCCGTAGTGCACTTACTATAAGCTCACGACAAATCATCGTCAGCGCCGGAATGGTAATAAAGGCAGAATTATAATCTTCAACAATGACAACCAGCGCAGCAACCACCATCGCTTTATCAGCTACCGGGTCAAGAAACTCGCCGAACTTAGTAAATTGGTTAAAACGACGGGCAATATAGCCATCCAGAGCATCTGTGATTGCCGCTAACCAAAAGATAAAAGCAGCCCAGAAACGCGCATCTTCCATTGGTAAATAGAAAACCACCAGAAATACCGGAATAAGTACTATCCGGAAGCTGGTCAAAATATTAGGGATATTCCACTTCATTATCCGCTGATTCCTTATTGTTTTTACTCATCACGAAATGAGTAATAGATTTTCTCTGCCAATGCTCGGCTAATGCCAGGTACGCTGGCTAATTTATCAATACTAGCGTTTTTTACCTCCTGTAATCCACCTAGATTTTTCAAAATGGCCTGTCTACGCTTCGCTCCTACCCCATCAATTTGCTCTAAGGTTGAGGTTTTCTTTACTTTTGCCCGCTTCTGGCGGTGCCCGGTTATGGCAAAACGGTGTGACTCATCACGTATATGCTGAATCAAATGCAGCGCACTGGCGTCTTTACTCAGCGGAATGGTTTCATGGCTACCTGCCATGATCAAAGTTTCCAGACCCGGTTTGCGCGACTCGCCTTTCGCCACGCCAATTAATACCGGCGCTTCTTTTCCCCAGTCATTAAAGTAGTTCTCCGCCTGAGCTAACTGTCCTTTACCACCGTCGATAAACAGAATATCCGGTATGTTGCCCTGCTCTCTCGCATTATCGTACCGCTTAGCCAGGGCTTTAGACATGGCGGCGTAGTCGTCGCCCGGCGTTATGCCGGTAATATTATAGCGGCGGTAGTCCGACTTTTTAGGCCCGTTTTGATCAAACACAACACAGGAAGCCACCGTTTGTTGACCCATAGTGTGGCTAATATCAAAACATTCCATGCGCTGAATAGGTACACCAAACTCCAGCACCTGCTGTAATGCCTGAGTCCGGCGGTTCATCGTACTTTGCTGATTCAGGCGACTCTCTAGCGCATTAACCGCATTCTTTTGAGCCAGTGACTGGTACTGACGTTTATCTCCGCGTACCGAGCTTTGCAACTTAACGGGTTGTGACAACGCATCACTCATGACTTCAGCGAGCACGTTATCAGGCTGAATATCGACAGGAAGCACCACTTCTCTTGGAATTTTCCGTCCAGCCGTATCTGACAAATAAAATTGCAGCAAAAAGGCTCTGAGCACTTCATCGTCAGGGGTATCTGTCGGCACTTTAGGAAAATAGCTGCGACTGCCTTGCAAATGATTATCCCGGATAAACAACATTTGCACTGTCGTCATTCCGTTACCACGTGCTAAACCAATAACATCCAGTTCTTGTTGGCTTCCGGTAACCGAGTTACGTTCCTGAGTTTTCCGTAGCGCAGCTATCTGGTCACGGAATCTAGCGGCTCGTTCAAAATCCAGATTTTCACTCGCCTGTTCCATTTTATTCATCAGCTCGTCAATAACCTGCTGATTCTTGCCCTGCAGGAACTGTTTTGCAAGCGCCACCTGTTCATTATATTCGTCGTCAGTGCAAACATTAACGCAGGGCGCGAGGCAACGTTTTAACTGATATTGCAAACAAGGCCTGGTGCGCGCACGATAATAAGAGTCATCGCACTGTCGAATTGGAAACAGTTTTTGCAGCAGGTTTAGGCTTTCACGTACAGCCGAGCCATTAGGAAAGGGACCAAAATAGTCACCTTTCGCGCGCCGGGCGCCCCGATGAAAACCAAGCTTAGGGTGCTGGTGAGCAGTTAAAATAATATAAGGATAGGATTTATCGTCACGCAACAAGACATTGTAGCGTGGTCGATATTTTTTGATAAAAGTGTTTTCTAATATTAACGCTTCAGCTTCGGTGTTGGTAACGGTTACGTCCATAGACGCAATTTGCTTAACCAACACCTGTGTTTTCATCCGGTCGACCTTCTCACGAAAGTAACTGGACACACGTTTTCTTAGATCCTTTGCTTTTCCGACATAAATCACGTCACCCGACTCATCGTACATCCGGTAAACGCCGGGCTGATGAGTCAGGTGACGAAGAAAGCTGTCGCTGTCAAACTGCTTTTGTTGATTACCTTCTGTCATCTACCTTCAAACTGAATTAGGTCAACAAGACCTGACTGAATTGCAAGATGAGACAATTGTACATCACCATCGATACCGAGTTTAGAGAAAATCCGATAACGGAAGGTATTTATTGTTTTACTGCTAATGCATAAATGCCGGGATATTTCTCTTACCCGAATGCCCCGGCTGAGCATTTGTGCGACCTGAAGCTCGCGTTCACTCAGCATATCAACCATTGTTTTTTGCTGCTTCGAACGCGGATTCTGTGCAAGGTAAGCAGCGACTGGCGCCGCGACAAAAACATTACCCTGCTTCAACGAACGAATAGCCTGAACTAAATCGGCACTGTCGCACGAGTCCAGTAAGTATCCGTCAACAACACTAATACCACACTGAAAATCAAGTATATCTTGTTGGCTGCTACCCCAGACAATAAGCTTTAAATCGCAGTGACGGCGCTTCAAGCGACGCCAGTGTTCTACTGTTGCAGCACCACCAAGTCGACTGCATAAAACAACTACGGCGTCTTCATATTCGTAGCAAGCTCGGCGTAAATCGGCAATACCGGTTACGGTCAATATTTGGTCACTGAAGTGTTGCTGCAGAACAGAGGCCATGCCGGCGCTAATAATGGGGTTGGGGATCGCTAAAATAATACGGTTCATTTCCACATTCCTTATTTGTATACCTTGTTAGTCTTCCTGATTAGGTTAAATCCGTACCACCCTGCCCGAATTCGGATAGAATATTCTGAGCTTTTAAAGACAATAACAAGCGGCTTTTACAGAACTTTACAAAAACTCTGAAAAAGCCAATTCAAAGGTGTGAAAATAACATTTGAAAGCTAGCTTCAAGGTGAATTTTTATACTGGGCTACAAGCGTGCCTGATCCAGCATGTCCCACAAATAGCAGGCTAAATAACTGCGGTAAGGCTGAGCCCGTTCGGGAATGATCAAAATATCCTGATCCTTCAGCAGACTCATAGCTTTACGCAACGAGCTGTCCTGAATGGGAAAAAGATCTTCGTGGGCAAAATGAAACATAGCTAAAATAGACGCCGTCCAGGGGCCAATACCTTTAAGCTGAGTCACATCCTTAATCAGGTCAGCTGAATTCATCTGCGACCAGGCATCTATTCTCTCAGGCTGAGTTTGATGACAGTGAGCAACGCTGTTAATAGCTGCAGCTTTGGAACGACTGACACCGCACCCTGTTAATTCCTCCGCAGGAATATAAGCAATGCGACCTACTCCTAATGCTTTTGCCTTTTGCTCTGCTCTTTCAATAATGGTTGCGGAGGCTTTTAAAGACAGCATTTGACGAATAATAATTCGTGGCAGTGCCTCGATAACGGGTGTTTCAGATGCCGCCAATAAGCCTCGCTCGGGCAACTGAAGCAGCAACAAGTCGATACCCGGCTGAGTATCGATAAGGTGTTGTCTGACGATTGCTGGTGTCGTTTTCATACAATTATTACGCAAATACCGTAAAAGTCTGTCGACTTATAGCTAATAACTCGCCCTTCTCACTCCACAGACCAGCGCGGCTGTGCCCATAACCATTTTCAGCATGCTCAATAAAAGCTTCGTACTGAAACCAGTCGTGGCTACTGAAACTTTGTAGAGGAATATCGGGAAACTCAATAGTCCAGGTTAAAGACGAGGCCGGCGCAGGGCTGTCCAGATGAGGCAAGACTGCCGGTGGCCAGGCGTCAACTAAAGCCAGTATAGTTGCCGTTGTCAGCGGCTGTTGTTCTTCACGAAAACGTATCCAGCCACCAAAAGTTCTTCCCGGTTGTCCGCTAAATGGCATACCACCTGACGTAATACGGTAATCGAAGTTTTTCGCAAACTCTGGGACAATATCCGCTTCAGGTAAACCTGGTCCGTCGTTGATGGTTTTAAGATCGGGCGGCGTTTCACTTACCACTGTAACCGTTGAACTTCGGCCTTTGCCCAGGCTCGCCAGACAAGACAACATAATCTGCCCTTGCTGCTGCAGTTCGACAGCAACCTGAATAACCGATTTTCCCTCGCGCAAAATTCGGTAATTTAACTCAGCCTCACCCGGTTCAGCAGGCGCGACAAAAGAGATACTCATGGAACGAAGATGATATTCAATCGGAAATTGTTTCAACAAAAACTGAGCAGCCAATGCTCCGCTGAATCCGCCGAAAAACGCGCGTCCTTGAGCCCAGCCGGAAGGTAGTTCAATGACTTGATTGTTCTTATCCGCAACGATTTGTTCTACAGCTGTGTGGAAGTTCATACTATTCCCTATTTAAACGACTGTTTGATTTAAGCTTTAAGAATACCAATTATCACCATTAATACAAAAGAAGCGCTTAATAAAAGAAAATAACCAAAAACACAGGCTAAAAATTTGAATACAGTTAATGTCCAGCTTTGCTGATAGAAGCTCTTTTGCGTCAATAGCAGATAAGTGAACATCCATCCAATAAGAATATAACCTAACCAGTCGGATGGTAAGGTTAACCAGGTCCAGCCAAAGTTATCAATCAGCGGGTTAGTTATATAGCCTAATGTCGACAACAACATCAGGGAAAGCAGTAAAAAAGCATGTGTATGCAAAGCTACAGTTAAGTGCTCTAAGTAGTAACGGTTACTGAATAAATAAAGGACTTTTAAATACAGAGCCCAAAAAGGCAGCATCAAAAGCATCATCTGCGGCGTCATTGAAATCAGTTTTTGCGTAAACAGCTGGGGGTTTTGCTTTAAATGCTGAAGTTTCTGTTCAAGCATCCGCGTTTGCTCTTCATTCAACCAGGGGATATCACCAAACTCCAACTCAAATCCGCGCCGTACGGTACTTTCGTTAGAGTCACTTTCAGATACTTCTGTTTCAGACTGTCGAGCCTCGCTCTTTGACTGTGAATCGTTAAAGGTTATCTGTGATGTCAGCACCATAAAAGATATCAACGAGATAAAGAAATAGAGCCTGAGCGGAGGTACATAAGAGGCATGACGTCCTTTCATAAACTCAGATGATAGAAAACCAGGTTTTAGAAAGAGTCCTCTGAGAGTACGGTAGAATCTGGAGTCCCAGTGCCCTAACTCACCAAAAAGATCGCCGACAACGGCAAAAACGCTGCGTATGCTTTGTTTATCCTGTTGGCCGCATTGATGGCAGTATTCACCGGTAAGAGGTGTATTACAGTTCTTACAATTACTGACGGTCGATTCCATGGCAAAATTCCATTTTTGCTTAATATAACAGGAGGTTTAAAGTTGCGCTATCGGCTAGAACAAAAAGCGGCGGGAACAAAAAAAGCCCTACTCAAATGAGCGGGGCTTTTTTCTGAATTTGGCGGAGAGGGAGGGATTCGAACCCCCGGTGGGTATGAACCCACGCCTGATTTCAAGTCAGGTGCATTAAACCGAGCTCTGCCACCTCTCCGTATTTTTGTTCTCTGCAACTGCGTTGTTGAGAACGAGGCGAATATTAAAGACCTAAGTTACGCTTGTAAAGTAAAAATTTGAACAAAGTGTTCGTTTGGGCGTTTATTAAACAAACCGACCAAAATTCGCCAGAAATTACTACCTTCTGCTCTACCCAACGCCCCCATTAATGCTGTAGTATCGAGGAAACTTTTTAAATAAAAAACAGTCTTAACAGACAGTAAGTTCAACACGGAGAAATCTATGAACAATCGCAGTCAGACTTATGTCGGTCAGAACGAATCGACGCTGGCCGTTAATAAGGTATTACGCAACACCTACACTTTATTGGCAATGACATTAGCCTTTAGTGCTATTGTTGCTACTATCAGCACGATGATGAACTTGCCCTATCCGGGTTTCATTATCACTTTAGTTGCTTACTTTGGCTTACTTTTTGGTATTCACAAAACCAAAGATAGCGGCATGGGCATTGTACTAACCTTCGCTCTAACAGGCTTTTTAGGTTACACGCTTGGCCCTATCCTTAACATGGCATTATCAATGCCTGGTGGTGGCGAGATGGTTGCTACTGCGTTAGGCGGTACAGCTCTGACCTTCTTTGCAACTTCGGCTTATGTGTTAACCACGAAGAAAGACATGTCTAAACTGGGTGGTCTGGTTACTGCCGGTATTATCATGGTTTTTGTGGCGATGCTGGCTAACCTGTTCTTCCAACTGCCAGCATTACAGCTTGCAATATCTGCTATCATGATTCCATTGATGGCAATGCTGATTATGTGGCAGACCAGCGACATTATTAACGGTGGCGAGCGTAATTACATCCTTGCAACAGTCACTTTGTATGTTTCGATTTATAACTTGTTCCTTAGCTTGCTACAATTGCTAATGGCGTTTAGCGGCGATGATTAATCTCTCCTGCTAAAATAATAACAAACGCCCCGCCATGCGGGGCGTTTTTGTATAAACGGACAGTTTATGGCTAAACTTACTCTCATTCTTCAACGTTCTGTTAAAGAACGAGCTCGTTCTTTAGACGCTCTGGCATTTGCAAAAGCGGCTATCAACACCGGCCACACCATAGCCTGTGTGTTTTTTTATCGGGAGTCAGTAAATCATGCGGAATTTCCCACTCCAGCAGAAAATGAAGACTTGATTACGCAATGGGAAGAGTTTAGCCAGCACCACCAAGTCCCCCTGGTGGTCTGCCATACCGTAGCTGAACGCAAAGGAATGGAGAAATTCCATCCCGGTTTTGAAGCCTCAGGTTTAACCGCTCTGGCAACTGCCATGGCTAACAGCGACCGGACCTTACAGTTTTAATGACCATGAAAAAAATTGCTATCTTACAATGCAGTGCCGCTAGCGACTCGGCGACCGAAGCACTCGATATTGCTTTAGCATTAGCCAGCTTTGATTATCCGGTGCAATTAATATTGTCCGGTGAAGCCGTTAAGTCTCTACTGAACCAACCTTCTAAGCGTTATGCCATGCTGGAATTACTGGATGCAGAACCTGTTGTAATAAGTTCAGCAGAGTTAACCGATACAAGCCCCCTGCCCGCAAACATTGATACGGTTATCGTCTCGCCAGAACAATTAAAGCGTCACCTAAGCCAATTTGACGAGGTATTACAATTCTCATGACCTCTACTTTACACTGGTTAAGAAATTCGTCTTTAGTGCCTTGGCTGGAACAACATGGCCACCTGCTGAGTGACACTGATGCCTTGCTTATGTCGGGCGTAGCACTCAACGAACTGCCACCTGAGTCACCTGTTGAGTTACCGGTTTATGCGCGCAAACAGGAAGCTAACGCTTTGGATACTGCACTGCCTGACTACGTCATGTTAAAATCGGACGAGCAGTGGGTTGAGCTGGTGCTTAGCTTCCAACAACAAATAACCTGGTAATATCACGGCATGATTGAATTTAACGGTAAAGAATACGAAACCGACAAACACAACTACCTTGCAAACTTAGACGACTGGAGCGAGGAGCTGGCCCTTCACTTTGCAGAGTTAGAAAATATCGACATGACCCCGGCACACTGGGAAGTCGTGACTTTTGTGCAGGATTTTTACCGTGAATTTGATACCAGTCCGGCAATGCGCGTACTGGTTAAAGCCATGAAAAAGCAGTTAGGCGAGGATAAAGGCAACAGTCGTTATTTGTATAAGCTGTTCCCTAAAGGCCCGGCAAAGCAGGCCACACGAATTGCGGGCCTGCCTAAACCGGCTAAATGTATTTAATTTAAGCCTTAAGCACTTCTACACCGCCCATGTAAGGACGTAATACCTCAGGCACAACAATTGAGCCGTCTTCCTGTTGGTAGTTTTCCAGCACGGCTACCAGCGCACGGCCAACAGCCAGACCAGAGCCGTTTAATGTGTGCATAAGTTCAGGTTTCTTCGCGGCTTTACGACGGAAACGAGCCTGCATACGGCGCGCCTGAAAGTCCTGCATGTTCGAGCAAGAGCTGATTTCACGGTACGCTTCCTGCGCCGGCAACCAAACTTCCAGGTCGTAGGTTTTAGCTGCCCCAAAGCCCATATCCCCAGTACACAGCAGTACTTTTCGATACGGCAGCTCAAGCTTTTGCAGCACAGTTTCGGCGTGGCCTGTTAATTGCTCCAGCGCATCCATCGACTGTTCAGGTTTAACCAACCAGACCAGTTCCACTTTATCAAACTGATGCTGACGAATAAGCCCACGAGTGTCGCGACCGTGAGAACCGGCTTCACTGCGGAAACACGGCGTATGCGCGGTAAACTTAAGCGGTAGCTCTTCTTCGTCAGCAATTTCATCACGGTATAAGTTTGTTAACGGCACTTCAGCCGTTGGAATCAACGACATAGGAATTTGATCCTGAGACTCGCCTTCAATATGGAATAAATCCTTACCGAACTTAGGTAACTGACCGGTTCCGTATAATGAGTCCTGGTTCACCATATAAGGCACATAGGTTTCAAGATACCCATGCTCGTCAGTATGTAAATCCAGCATAAACTGAGTCAGAGCGCGATGCATGCGGGCGATACCACCACGCATAACCACAAAGCGTGCTCCAGTGAGCTTCGCGGCCGTTTCAAAGTCCATACCTTTGGCTAATGCTTCGCCTAAATCGACATGATCTTTCACTTCAAAGTCGAACGACTTAGGCTTGCCCCAAGTCAGGACCTCCTGATTTTCATCTTCATCCGCACCTTCCGGGACTTCGTCTGCCGGCAAGTTCGGAACACCCATAATAATATCGTTAAGTTCTTGCTGGATAACTTTTAGCTCTTCTTTAGCGTTATCCAGTTGTTCGCCTAAATCGCTTACCGCATCTAACAAAGGTTGTATGTCTTCACCTGAAGCTTTTGCCTTACCAATGGCTTTCGAGCGGCTGTTACGCTCTGCCTGCAACTGCTCGGTGCGCACCTGCACCTCTTTGCGCTGCTCTTCCAGTTTTTGTAATTTGGCAACGTCTAAGTCAAAGCCTCGCGTTGCTAGCTTTTTTGCGGTCTGGTCTAATTCCTCTCGGAAGTATTTTGCGTCTAGCATGAGTGTCCTATTTAACCGTTGTTGAGTACAACATCATTGCCGCGAAAACTGCAGCAATACAAATAATTACATTAAAGGCAATGTGCAGAGCGGCTTTAAGCAGCTCACCCTGACTGGCTAAGGCCACAACTTCGACAGAGAATGTCGAGAAGGTTGTAAAAGCCCCCAGTAAACCAACGCCTAAAAATAAACGAGTTGTTTCAGAAACAGGTTGTTGCTCTGCGTAAGCCAGCAACAACCCTAAGAAAAATGAACCTATTATGTTAACGGTCAACGTGGCAAAAGGGAATGCCCGAACCCCAAATGATTGCATAGCAAGAACCATAGCAAAACGTGCCGATGCACCTATTGCGCCCCCCACTGCAACGCAAAAGAAATGAAGAAGAAGGTTATTCATCAGGTTCCCTGTGCCAGTCTGACTTTGAATCCATATCTTGCAGCCAACGGAGCTTTTCCTGCAACTTTATTTCTAAACCACGCGGCTCAGGGGCGTAGAACTGGGTATCGGCGATTTCCGACGGTAAGTAACGTTCACCCGGAACGTAAGCGTTAGGATAATTATGTGCGTACTGGTAGTCAGCACCATAACCCTGAGCTTTGTGCACCTTGGTTGGCGCGTTACGCAAATGTTCAGGCACTGGCGCATCGCTGTGTTCTTTAGCGGTTCTTAGTGCGCTCTTAAAAGCATTATAAACCGCGTTGCTTTTCGCCGCACAGGCACAATAAATAACTGCCTGAGCAATGGCTCGTTCACCTTCGGCGGGGCCAACTCTGTGATACGTATCCCAGGCGTTTAATGCCAACTGTAATGCCCTGGGGTCAGCATTACCTATATCTTCAGAGGCGATAGCCAATAGCCGGCGGGCAATAACCAAAGCGTCCCCACCACCGGTCAATAAGCGCGCGTACCAATACAAGGCTCCGTCTGGAGACGAGCCTCTGACAGACTTATGAAAAGCGGATAAAACATCGTAGTAATGGTCACCCTGATGATCAAAAGCCGTGGCTTTTTCACCAATAGCCGCAGTGATCAACTCGGGCGTAATTGGCTGGCTGCTGCTCTCGACAAAATCAGCAACCACTTCCAGATAGTTTAATAAGCGACGTGCATCCCCACCAGCTAAGTCCAGGAGCTTTGCCCTGGCTTCACCTTCCAGTTGCAATTGACGTTGACCAAGGCCCCGTTCCGCGTCCGTTAACGCGCTTTCCAGAGCCTGTTCAAGATCCGTTTTGGACAGTGTTTGTAAGCGGTAGACCCGCGCCCGCGACAGCAGTGCGTTGTTAAGCTCAAAGCCGGGGTTTTCGGTGGTCGCGCCAATAAAGACAATAGTGCCGTCTTCAATGTGGGGCAAAAAAGCGTCTTGCTGGCTTTTGTTGAAACGGTGCACTTCGTCCACAAACAAAATGGTGCGGCGCCCCTGCTGCTGAGCCAGCAACTTCGCTTCTTCAATGGCTTTTCGAATGTCTTTAACACCGGAGGTTACCGCGCTAATGCGGCTGACCGTAGCATTTGCCTGGGTCGCAATGAGTTCAGCTAAGGTGGTTTTACCGGTACCCGGAGGCCCCCATAAAATCATTGAATGCAGATGCCCCTGCTCGACCGCTACCCGCAAAGGTTTACCGGGAGCAAGAAGATGTTGCTGACCTACATACTCGTCAACCGTGCGTGGGCGCATTCGCGCCGCAAGAGGTTTGAAATCGGGTTGAAAATCTAAGTCCAGACCTGCCACAACAATTAACTTTGATCGTCGACGTCGACATCAGCGGGTACGTCAAAAACAAATTGTTCGTCGCTGATGGTTTCATTTAACGCCACATTATTCAGCATCAGTTCAGTCCGCTCGCCCTGAGCCTGAACCATAGTTATCTCTGTGAGTTTTTCATCAATAAATCTTAACTCCAGCTTACTGCCATTCGTTTGATGCTCAACAAAGTAGCGGTTATCGCGAAAGCTGACATTATAGTTCTGCCACTGATTACCGTTGCTGTTCAACACCAGCAGTAAAGGGCTGTCGTCAACCATGTCCTGCTGTGCATAAATGGTTACTTGTTCAACAAAAGGATTGTAGTACCAGACCTTTTTGCCGTTAGCGACCATCACGCTTTCGTCCGGCTCTTTCGTATGCCAATACAAATTAGCGGGTCGTTTTAGCTTTAACGTACCGCTTAATGTTTGTAGCACTTCGCCCTGTTCATCTTTTACTT
Source organism: Idiomarina sp. H2 (assembly GCF_004364275.1). NCBI lineage: Bacteria > Pseudomonadati > Pseudomonadota > Gammaproteobacteria > Alteromonadales > Idiomarinaceae > Idiomarina > Idiomarina sp. H2. Next base: position 15,400 of record NZ_SNZY01000003.1, on the reverse strand, counting down.
GCTGTTCAAACTCTGCCGATAAGCTTTGAGTTTGTTTCAGTAAACTTTGCAGAGCCTGCTTGTCTGACTCGTCGCCTGAGGCAAACACATTAAACGAAACGGCCATGACCATGGCAAATACAACTGCTTTCATGAATTAATCCCTTGGAGCTCGTGGAGCCAGCACTTCGCGCTGGCCGTTATTGCCTGCACTGGTTACGACACCGCTCACCTGCATTTGTTCGACGATACGGGCGGCGCGGTTATAACCGATACGGAATTTGCGCTGTACACTGGATACTGAGACCCGTTGAGTCTCAGTAACAAAGGCAACAGCCTCGTCGTATAGAGGATCAGATTCAGCATCATCAGATTCCTGCTGTTCCCCCGGAAGCAGCGCTTCCTCGCCCTGATCGCCCGATAAAATTTCTTCCAGATAGTTAGGTCGACCACGTTTTTTCCAGTCTTTAACCACCGCATGAACTTCATGGTCATCGACAAAAGCACCATGTACACGCACCGGAGAACCGCTACCCGGTGGTAAATAGAGCATATCGCCCTGCCCTAACAATTGGTCGGCACCCGGCTGATCCAGAATGGTTCTCGAATCTATTTTTGATGATACCTGAAACGCAATTCGGGTTGGGATATTCGCTTTAATTAAACCGGTGATAACATCCACCGATGGGCGTTGAGTTGCCAAAATTAAGTGAATACCGGCAGCACGGGCTTTCTGGGCGATACGGGCTATTAGCTCTTCTACCTTTTTACCGACAATCATCATCATGTCGGCAAATTCGTCTATCACCACGACAATGTTTGGTAATTTTTCCAGCAACGGCGGTAACTCATCCATAGAGTCGCCCGGCTTCCAGATAGGGTCTCGCAGTGGTTCACCAGCGTCTTTAGCCGCCTTCACTTTCGCGTTGTAGCCTTTTAAATTACGTACCCCTAAAGATGACATGAGTTTGTAACGACGTTCCATTTCTCCCACACACCAACGCAGTGCATTGGCGGCATCTTTCATGTCAGTTACGACCTCGGTCAATAAGTGCGGAATGCCCTCATAAACCGACAGCTCAAGCATTTTCGGGTCTATCATAATAAGGCGAACGTCTTCCGGTGTGCTCTTGTAAAGCAGACTCAGAATCATAACGTTAACACCAACAGATTTACCGGAGCCGGTGGTACCTGCCACCAGCAAATGCGGCATTTTTCCTAAGTCGACAACGACTGGAGTGCCCGCAATGTTTTTGCCCAGAATCATCGTTAACGGCGAGCCGCTATGGGTGAACTGGTCGCTATTAATCACTTCGCTTAGCTGCACAATTTCGCGGTGTTTATTAGGCAGTTCCAGACCAACATATGACTTACCCGGAATAACCTCTACCACACGTACAGCAACAGCAGACAAGGTACGGGCAATATCTTTTGCCAAATTCGAAATTCTGGAGACTTTAACGCCCGGTGCTAAGTCGAGCTCAAAACGGGTAATGACCGGACCGGGTTCAACGTGCGCCACCCGAACATCCACCCCAAAATCCTTCAGGACGGTTTCGACCGTGCGTGATACCTGATCCAGTTCTTCCTGAGTTACCGGGTGCTCTTTTTTATTCGGTCTATCCAGAAGCTCTATTGACGGCAACGGCGGAAGTAACTCGCCCTCGCCTGAATCAGCCGCTGATTGCGGTTCGTCTTCCGCAGAGGTGTCTGAAGAAGGCGCCACAGCTGGTTTCTTAGGTGTGTCTTTTTTCGCAGCCGCTTGCTTGCTAAATTTAGGCGCATCGCTGTCTACGTCATCATCTTCATCAACAGAGCTCATTGAAGGCAGGCTCAAAACAGGTTCTTGTTTGTCAGCCCCGAATAAGTCGCTACTGAGCGTTGTGGGTTTCTTTTCTTCAAGCGTTTGCTCACGCTCGTTGTCATCATAAGCTTCTGAGTCGTCTTCTTTATCTTCCGTTTCTGAGCTTCCGCGACTTTGCCAAAGAATTTTAATTTTTTCGGTTAGCCACAAAGCCCCGTCAATAACCCACTCACCGAGTTTGTCAGCAACCTGCAACCAGCTAATACCGCTGACCAGAGTGATGCCAGTAAAAAAGAAGGTTAACAAGAGTAAGGTTGTACCAACAAAATTCAGATAAGGAAGCAAAGACGCCGCAATAACATCGCCAATAACACCGCCGGCAGAAAAGTAGTAAATATCGTCGAAATTAATAGAGGACAGTGCGGATGCACCAATAAGCGCGAGCATAGCGCCTATCATACGCAAACTGACCGCAAGGTAATCCATTTCTAATAAATGGTAAGTTTTACGGAACAGTAAGTAGCCAAGGCCAACAAAGCCGAAAGGAATAAGGTAGGCAACGAAGCCAAAAGCAAACAAGAGTACATCGGCCATCCAGGCACCTACGGCACCGCCGGCATTATGTATGCTTCCTTCATAACCGGTCTGTGACCAGCTGGGATCAGCGGGATTAAAGCTCACCAATGACAAAAAAATGAAAATGGCCAGCGCACCACTTATTAGCAACCCTGCTTCTAAAACTCTTTGTACACCTGTCATTATCTTATTGCAGCGCCTTCGTTGGTATTCTTGTTACGATAAAATATCGAGATAAATTTTATCCGCATGATTGTAGCGAATATCAGCCCCAATGTTACCCCTTTACTAATACTTTATTTTCTTGTTTGACCTCTTCCATAACCACATAGGTTCTTGATTCATCAACCCCCGGCATCATTAACAGGGTTTCACCCAATAATTTGCGGTAAGCGCGCATATCCGGCACCCGTGCTTTTATCAGGAAGTCGAAGTCACCCGCCACCAAATGGCATTCAAGAATTTCATCCGTTTTACGTGCAGCCTCGCTAAATTCGGCAAAAGCGTCGGCTGAGGTTCGGGTTAAGGTAATTTCAACGAAAACCATCAGGTTTGCACCTAACTTAGCAGGATTAATCCGGGCATGATAACTTTCAATTACTTGTTCCCGCTCTAGCTTACGCACACGCTCCAGGCAAGCAGTCTGGCTAAGCCCTACACGCCTTGCCAGTTCAACATTCGACATGCGTCCATCATCCTGCAAAAGCCGCAGGATCTTCCTGTCGGTTTTATCAATAGTGACTTCTGCTGGTTGTTCCGCGTTAAACATAATAAATCTCTAAATAAGTAATTAAAATTAGTATATCACACCAAAAAATAACTTAAAAAAAGTAAGTCATGCACTGTTGTTTGCGTCTATAATTTGCGCCAAATAATTCCCCCTTAAACACGAAATTGTAAGAGGCAGATAATGTTAATTGGTGTACCAAAAGAGATTAAAAACCACGAATACCGTATCGGCTTAACTCCAGCAGCCGTGCGTGAATATGTGGAAAATGGGCATGACGTCATCATTGAAAACAACGGTGGTGCAGCAATAGGCTTCACAAATGAGCAATATATGGAAGCCGGTGCAACTATTATTGATACACCAGAAGAGATTTTTCAGCGCGCCGACATGATTGTTAAAGTAAAAGAGCCTCAGCCAAACGAATGCAAAATGCTTCGCGAAGGCCAAATTCTTTATACTTTCCTTCATTTAGCACCAGACCCAACTCAAACTGAGTTACTGGGTAAAGCGGGTTGTACTGCTATTGCTTACGAAACGGTCACCGATAACCGTAACGGTTTGCCTCTTTTAGCTCCTATGAGTGAAGTTGCCGGGCGTATGTCAATTCAGGCAGGCGCTCACTATTTAGAAAAAGCACATGGTGGCAGCGGCACCTTATTAGGTGGTGTTCCTGGCGTAGCACCGGGTAAAGTACTTATCATTGGCGGCGGTGTTGTTGGTACTAACGCTGCGAAAATGGCTATTGGCCTGGGTGCTGAAGTCACCATTTTAGATCGTTCTCTGCCTCGTTTACGTGAACTGGACGATATCTTTGCCGGTCGCGTACAAACGGTTTACTCAACCGTTGATGCTATCGATAAATACTCTCGTGAAGCTGACTTAGTGGTGGGTGCGGTTCTTATTCCAGGCGCCGCGGCACCGAAACTGCTGACTCGTGAAAACATCAGCAATATGAAGCCGGGCTCAGTACTGGTAGACGTTGCAATTGATCAGGGCGGCTGCTTTGAAACATCAAAAGCAACCACGCATCAGGACCCTGTTTACATTATTGACGACGTTGTTCACTACTGTGTGGCAAACATGCCGGGCGGTGTAGCACGTACCTCTACTATTGCACTGAACAATGCAACCTTGCCTTATGGTATTGCATTAGCAAATAAAGGCGTGCAAGCCATGCTCGAAAACGAGCACCTGTTACGCGGCCTGAACATGCATAAAGGTAAAATTACCTACAAAGCCATTCACGATGATCTTGGTCAGCAGTTAGGTCTGGATTACCAGGACCCTCGCGAAGCGCTTCAGGCGTAATAGCCGGTTGTTCTGAATAAGCCCGTGAACAAAAGTTTGCGGGCTTTTTTATTGGCAGTTCTTGTTCGCTAAGCTTGTAAACCCTACAATCAACCCCCATAGCTAAAGAACGAACAATCAAAAACGCATTAATGGAGTTTTTCTAATGGCTGAAGCCAAACACTGCAAGTTACTTATTCTGGGATCAGGTCCTGCTGGCTATACAGCTGCAGTCTATGCTGCACGTGCTAATTTAAACCCGGTTATGGTAACGGGTATGCAACAAGGTGGTCAGTTAACCACCACAACCGACGTTGAGAACTGGCCGGGCGACGCCGAAGGTTTAACCGGACCCGACCTTATGGTCCGTATGCAAAAGCACGCTGAGCGCTTTGATACCGAAATTGTGTTCGACCATATTAGCAGCGTCGACTTTTCCAAGCGCCCTTTTCAGTTAAAAGGTGACGTTGGTGAGTACACCGCAGACTCAGTCATTATCAGCACTGGCGCCTCAGCTAGATACTTAGGCTTAGACTCAGAAGAAGTCTTTATGGGTAAAGGCGTTTCAGCTTGCGCAACATGTGACGGCTTTTTCTACAAAAAGCAAAAGGTCTGCGTTGTCGGCGGCGGTAATACTGCGGTTGAAGAAGCGTTGTACCTTTCAAACATTGCCAGCGAAGTGCATGTTATCCACCGTCGTGACACTTTCCGGGCGGAGAAAATTCTGGTCGACCGTCTGCATGAAAAAGAGCAGAACGGTAATGTCACTTTCCATCTGAACAAAACCTTAGATGAAGTGCTGGGTGACGATGCTGGTGTTACCGGCGTGCGTATTAAAGATACGCAAGACGGTAGTACCGAAGAGCTGGAAGTTGCGGGCTGCTTTATTGCCATCGGCCACCAGCCTAATACCGGTATTTTTGACGGTGAACTGGAAATGCAGGACGGTTACATTCAGGTGCAGAGCGGGCTTCAGGGCAATGCGACTGCAACCAGTGTACCGGGCGTTTTTGCAGCCGGTGACGTAATGGATCATATTTACCGTCAGGCAATTACCTCTGCCGGTACTGGCTGTATGGCCGCGTTAGATGCCGAGCGTTACTTAGACGCACTGACTAAGTCTTAGTCTTTTAACGTGATTGTTCAGCTTGATCCGGCATCAATCAGTTTTCCACCCGCAGCGACCGCTTTGCATGAGCCCAATGGGCTACTCGCTGTCGGTGGAGATTTATCGCCGGGTCGGCTGATACACGCCTATCAGCAGGGAATATTTCCCTGGTTCTCAGAAAATGACCCAATTCTGTGGTGGTCCCCTAACCCCAGAGCTGTATTTTTCCCCGACCAAATCCATACCAGCCGCTCTTTAGCTAAAACCAATCGTAAGCCAAACTGGCAAATGAGCATTAATCGTAACTTTGCTGAAGTTGTTCGTGCCTGCGCAGACGAACGCGCCGACAAAGAAGGTACCTGGATAACGGAAGAGATGATTGAAGCTTATTGCAAGCTGCATCAGTTAGGTCACGCCCATTCGGTCGAAATTTGGTTCGACAATGAACTTGCAGGCGGTTTGTACGGTATTTCAGTAGGCCGTGCTTTTTGCGGGGAAAGTATGTTTCACTACAAAACCGACGCGTCAAAAATAGCCTTGTTACGTTTCGCTCAATATTTTAAAAAGCATGGCGGCCAGCTAATTGATTGTCAGGTGGGTAATCCGCATTTATTTTCATTAGGTGCTGTTAACCTGCATCGGGAACGTTTTTTAATGAAGCTCAATATTGCGCAACAACAAAAGATGCCAGATACTTTTTGGCAAGCTCGTGAGCTTCCTCTACCTGGAGAACTCTAGTGCAATTTGGCGTGACGAAAGAGAGCCAGTGTCACTATTTAACCGACCAGGAAGAGCGACTTGTTGTTGCCCTGCCTAATGATCTTGAAAACCTTAATGCAGACGCGTATCAACAACTCATGCAATACGGCTTCCGGCGCAGCCATAATGACGTTTACCGTCCGCACTGCCGGCTCTGTAGTGCTTGTCAGTCGCTCCGTGTGGTCGTGCCTGAGTTTCGCTTTAGTAAAAACCAAAAACGAATTCTAAAAAAGAATGACGACTTAACGCTGCAGATTAAACAGCAGCCGGAAGCTGAATACAGTCAATTGTTTTCGCAGTTTATTGAACAACGACACGCGGATGGGGAAATGTACCCACCCGACCCGGACAAATTCTGGAACTGGATAGATTGCGACTGGTTAACTCCCGAATTATTAGAGTGGCGCAATGCCAGCAATGAGTTAATGATAGTTTCGGTAGTTGATCGCACTGCCGACGCAATGTCCGCGGTTTATACCTTTTTTCATCCCGATGAGGAAAAGCGTTCGCCTGGCACTTACGCTGTATTAGAAATGATTCGATTGGCTCAGGAGCGAGAAGTTGCCAGACTCTATCTGGGTTACCAAATTGATGACTGCAAAAAGATGAATTATAAGACTCGATTTGCCCCATATGAACGACTGGTTGGCAATCATTGGAAAAAAGAGCTAAAATCGCACACACTTAAAGCTCAAAACAAAGATTAGAGGATTTTAATGGCGAAAGAAGACAGTATTGAGATGCAGGGAACGGTTCTTGACACCCTTCCTAACACTATGTTCCGAGTAGAATTGGAAAATGGTCACGTAGTTACTGCCCATATCTCAGGAAAAATGCGTAAACACTATATCCGCATCCTGACCGGCGATACCGTGACTGTGCAGTTAACTCCTTACGACCTGACCAAAGGCCGCATCGTCTTCCGCGCACGTTAATCCGCACTGAGGATTAAAAAAACCGGCTTCATTTAATGAGCCGGTTTTTTCATTTCTGCCGAAGACTTATTAACCTTCTACGGTTTCATTTTTGCTGTCGTAATCAAATTGCAGTCCGTCCTTGCCATCAGCAGTCACTTTCACGCTGCCACCGCTGGCCAGTTTCCCGAACAGAATTTCGTTGGCTAAGGTTTTCTTCAGGTGTTCCTGAATAACCCTGCTCATTGGACGTGCGCCCATTTCCTTGTCGTAGCCTTTTTCAGCAATCCAGGCATGAGCAGAAGGGTCAACCTCAAGCGACACACCTTTTTTATCTAACTGAGCCTGCAGTTCACAAATGAATTTATCGACAACCTGTTCCAGTACTTCCGGTGTCAGATGGTTAAACCACACAATACCGTCCAGGCGATTACGAAACTCCGGAGTGAAAATATTATTAATTTCCGCCAGCGCATCGAAGCTGTGATCCTGCTGCTTAAAGCCAATAGACTTACGCACAGTCTCACGAACGCCTGCGTTGGTTGTCATAACAATAATTACGTTACGGAAGTCAGCTTTACGGCCGTTATTGTCCGTTAAAGTGCCGTTATCCATTACCTGCAACAGAATGTTAAATACATCGCTGTGGGCTTTTTCCAGCTCATCTAACAGCAACACACAATGCGGTTGCTTGATTACGGCGTCGGTCAATAAACCGCCCTGCTCATAGCCTACATAACCCGGAGGCGCACCAATCAGGCGACTGACCGCATGGCGTTCCATGTATTCCGACATATCAAAGCGCACCAGCTCAATGCCCATAGCTTTCGCCAGTTGCTGTGTTACCTCGGTTTTACCAACACCCGTTGGTCCGGCAAAAATAAACGAACCTATTGGCTGGTTATCGTTGGCAAGACCCGAACGCGACAACCGTATAGCACCAGTGAGCTTATCAATAGCTTCATCCTGACCAAACACCACCATTTTCAGGTTACGATCCAGCTGCTTCAGTAAGTCCTGGTCGGACCGGGAAACTGACTGTTCCGGAATACGGGCTATTTTGGCGATAATGGTTTCAATATCCGACACCCCGACCGTTTTACGGCGTTTGGACGGCGGCAATAAACGCTGGGAAGCACCGGCTTCATCCATTACATCAATGGCTTTATCAGGCAAATGGCGCTCATTAATGTATTTAGCAGAGAGCTCCGCTGCCGCTTTAATCGCCGGCTGCGTGTAACGAATACCATGATGGCTTTCGTAACGCTCTTTTAAGCCCATTAGAATTTTAGTGGTGTCTTCTACTGAAGGCTCCACCACATCCACTTTCTGGAAGCGGCGAACCAGCGCTCGGTCTTTTTCAAAAACATTTTTGAATTCATTGTACGTAGTGGAGCCAATGCACTTAAGCTGCCCACTTGAAAGCAACGGCTTAATTAAATTAGAAGCATCCAGAACGCCACCGCTGGCAGCTCCGGCACCAATAATGGTATGAATTTCGTCAATGAACAGAATCGCGTGCTCTTTTTCCTGCAGTTCTTTTAAAAGCATTTTAAAGCGCTTTTCAAAGTCGCCACGATATTTAGTGCCCGCCAGCAAGTCGCCCATGTCCAGTGAATAGATGGTGGCATCCGCGAGTATCTCCGGTACTTCACCTTTAATAATGCGATAAGCCAGGCCTTCTGCAATAGCGGTTTTACCAACACCCGCTTCGCCTACTAGCAAAGGGTTATTTTTACGACGGCGACACAGAATTTGCGCGCAACGTTCCAGCTCAAAATCGCGGCCAATTAGAGGGTCAATTTTGCCTTCCTTTGCCTGCACATTAAGATTGGCACAAAAGCGCTTCAAGTAGCTCTCTTGCTCTTCACCACCCTTAACGGCCTCTTCTTCCGCCATTTCTTCGTCCATAGGCTCATCGTCATCGATACGAGAAATACCATGAGAAATGAAATTAACGATATCCAGTCGGGTAATATCGTTTTTACTTAGCAGATAGACGGCTTGAGATTCCTGTTCACTGAAAATGGCAACCAATACATTGGCGCCCGTTACCTCAGCGTTACCGGATGACTGAACATGAAATACCGCGCGCTGCAAAACTCGCTGAAAACCAAGCGTAGGTTGAGTGTCCGGACTTTCTTCTTCCGGACCAAACAGCGGCGTACTGCGGTCAATATAACTTAACAGTTCTTCTTTCAATTGTTGAAAGTTTGCCCCACAAGCTCGAAGCGCTTCCGATGCATCTGGGTTATCCAGTAATGCAATTAGCAAGTGTTCAACTGTCATCAATTCATGATTACGTTCGCGCGCTAGCCGAAACGCATCGTTTAGCGTTAATTCAAGGGCTTTATTCAACATAGACCACTCCTTACCAGCCAACCCGGATCATTCTTGCTCCATGGTACACAATAATGGATGCTGATTTTCCCGAGCATACTGATTTACCTGTACTACTTTAGTTTCGGCGATTTCCGCAGAATATACACCGCAAACGGCCTTTCCTTTATAATGCACCTGTAACATGGTGTCCGTGGCGCGCTCCTGATCCATCTTAAAAAATCTCATCAATACTTCAATCACAAAATCCATAGGGGTGTAATCGTCATTATTAATAATGACCTTATACATGGATGGTGGCTTGAGCTCCTGCTTTTCCTCTGTATCGCTAAGGTGCTGGTGATCAAACTGACTCATTTATTAACAACCTGCCATAATAATAGTTTTAAATTTACCAGAAAATATAAAAAAACAACCAAAATATTAACAACCCAGGTTATTTTTTGAACTTTAGGGCTTGACTAATCACTCACGTCACCTAGAGTTAAACATGGTGCTAAATCGGCGATTTTTCAAGCCACCGCACCTAATAATAATAAACTATCTATCTGTTGCAGAAGAAGGATGTAGAAGTATGGCTACCGGAAAAGTCAAATGGTTCAATAATTCGAAGGGCTTCGGCTTTATCGAAAGCGAGGACCGCGAAGGTGATATTTTCGCTCACTATTCAACCATTGAAATGGAAGGCTATCGCACACTTAAAGCGGGGCAACCCGTAGAGTTTGAACTCGAAGAAGGCCCCAAAGGCTTGCATGCCAACAACATTGTTCCCGGCGCTGCCGATAAATAACATCGGCTAAACCAAACAATTTAAGTACTTTCAAAACGCCGGCTTGTCCGGCGTTTTAATTTACTTAATCACTTCAACTAACTATCTATACCAAAATAACGCCGTAATTGATCACGTAAATTTGGCGGCGTACCATTAATTGTTAATGTATCCGTTGCTGCATCATAATGCACTCTCTCTCCCAGAGCTGTGTGATCAAAGCCAACGCTGACTCCTCCACCTTGCCCCTGAAACTTAACCAACTTACGTAATGTCGACTTATCTGCCGGAAAGTCATCGACTAATTCGCGTGAATTCTGTTCAGCAAAATCCTTTGAGAAACTCTCGAAGCTCTTTTCTACCGGGTACTGCTCTGCAAATTGCTCTGATAGATCTTTGATTTTTACCGTGTCGCCCTGCTTCCATTGGTCGTCACAATACTCATAAGCCGCTTTGTTCAGAGCTTGGCGTTGTTCCGTTTCCAGTTCCGACTGTTTCGCATATTCTTGAACCGAATCGACTAACTGTTGTGTGTGCGCTTTTGAGTTTAAACGCTCAGTGCACCCCAGAAAATCGAGGAAGAAATCTGAAACCTTGCGACCGGCGCGTCCTTTAATAAAAGAAATGTACCGCTCACTTTCCGGAGATGTTTTCCACTCGGTCAAATCAATACGAGCCGCCAATTGGACTTTTGTTATATCTAACTGCGACGAGCGGTCAACAGCCAGCTCAGGGTTTATTGTTACCCCTTCTTTAACGGGTAAAAAGCAGACCAATAAATACTCGGTGCTAATGTGTTGGTAGCGTGTGACTAACAAAAAGCCCGCTTCTAACAAGTTATAGTTTTGCAGTTGTTCCAGCAATAGTTTGGCAGACTGTTGGCTGAACTCGACAAAGTCCAGCTGCCCGTCATACCAGGAGGTTAAATGCTCAGGAAAAGGACCGGGTTCCCCTTCTTCTTCGTCTTTAAGAAAACTCGCATAACCTTTTGCCGGTTTGCTGGTATACACGTCCGTTAATTCAACTAACAAATCGTGCAGCTGGTCATCTTCGGTTAATGCCGAAGGAGCCAGTCGAAGGCCGACTTGTCCGTCATTTTGATAAAACTGGTGAATAATGCTTTCTTCTATCCGCAATTGCATAACGGGGACTATCCTTGCTGTTTTGCTGTGTTACTATAATGCCATTGTAACACGGGACTGACGAACGATGGGAAAGTACCAACGTAGGGATAAAATTGCCCGATTAATAAGCTGGGGACATTGGTTTACCTTTGCCAATATCATCCTTTGCCTGTTTATTGGACTTTTGTATATTGAAGCGGCCCCGAAGCCTTCCACGGCTATCGGTAATCTCTACATGCTTGTCAGCTGGATAGGTCACTTTGCCTTCCTGCCTTTTATATTCTTCATTATTCTTATATTCCCGTTTTGCCTGGTTGTTCCCTACTCCAAAATATTACGAGGGTTTGCCGCCCTGATAGCCTCATTCGGCCTGATAGCACTTATCGCCGATGCGCTGTTCTTTCGGCAGTACGGTTATCATTTAAATACCTACTCTATGGCGCAAATGACCCGCGATGCAGAAGCGGTTTTCACAGGGGCAAGTTTCGTTATTATTTCCGGCGTTCTGTTAGGTTTCTTACTGACTGTCGGAATACAGCTGCTACTGGCTAACCTCGCCTGGAAACGTCTGGAAGATTTACAACAACGAAAAATCGGCGCTCCGGTTACAGCCATTTTCCTTTTATGCTTTTTCGTTAGTCACAGTATTCATGTTTGGGCTGACGCAGTGTTGTACGATCCTATTACCCAACAAGACGATATGTTTCCGCTGTCCTATCCAACAACAGCTAAAACATTAATGGCTAAGCATGGAGTCATTGATGTCGAAAGCTATCAGGCCAGACAACAAATGCTGATGGCTACCGATAAAATAAAACTTAAGTATCCTCAGCACCCGCTTTTATGCTCTAAAATAGATTCTCAGCAATCAACAACTCTGATTCTATTCGAACGTAGCAGTAGCGAAATTCAGAAAGAACTGGAAACTCTGGCAGCCAAACATCAACTAGAGCGACCGGAGCTTAAACTGCTGGCTCATCCGAACCGCGACGGTGGATTATTTCAGGTGCTTTATGGCTTGCCCGACTTTTATCAGGAGTCCATTGAGCGACAGCAGCTGAAACCCGCTTACCTTAAGCCGCTTAACGACTTTAATTTTGATGTGCGCTGGTATCACAGCGAAAATTGGAACGACTCTCTGAGTTTAAGTCAGTTTCATCCCGACTGGCAAAGCCAGGAGCTGGCAGAGTTTCGCGCTCATCCGCAAAACCAAATTAATGTCATTTTAATTGCTGAAGACGATATTTCTACTTTAGATAAAGTGCTTCAGCAAACCGGAGACCAACAACTGCTTCTCACGGCCTTGTCTCCTGCGCAAAGTGAAGAGTTATTGGGTAACAAGCAGTTTGCGCTTGAAAACATGCAGGTTCCCCTTTGGCAGCGAAATTACCAGTTGGCAGACCAACCTATAGCCGGACTTATGGATTTGGTTCCAACCATGCTTGAAGATCGTATCTCCTGCGCTGGTTCTCATAAAAATTACACCAATGGCGAAAGCTTGCAGACATCTAAGCGTCGTTGGCCGCTGGTTGAAACCTACAGTCCTTATATTGTTATTTACGATCAGAAAGAGATTACGATTCTAGATAATAGTGGTCAGTTTAGCGTATACAGCAGTAGCGATTTTGAACTGAAAAAACAGGCCGAACCACCCGTTCCAGTGCTTATCGACGCCCTGAAAGATTTAAAACGCTTTAGCGAAACTGAAAACAAGGAGTAATTGTCGAAAATAGCAGCAGTCGAGCCTCGGAAAGCGTGTTGAGACTTGCTAATTCGGCTTAATCCAGTAACATAACAGTCCTCGGTCGGCGTGTGGCGCAGCTTGGTAGCGCACTGTCATGGGGTGTCAGGGGTCGGAGGTTCAAATCCTCTCACGCCGACCAATTCTTCTAGATTAACCTCTTTTATATCAGTACCTTACAAACTCTCTTCTAAAGTTCTATGTTTCACTGATATTGTTCCTTAAAGTGAAATGTTGCTCTCGTGTCGCGTTTTAAAAGTTACTTCAGATTAGAATTTATCGTGTATAGCGTTACTTTTATGAGATAGCGGCTATATCCATTAAATTCATCTACTAGTCTTGGAGTTTAAAGGGTTATAGACTAATTCACTGCTAGTAATGAAATGGTTAGTTGGGTATTCAACCCCTCCCCTTTATAAGGCAACTGGATTTGGCTTTTTTATCAAAGCTACATATTTTTGAACTGTTACGGTAAAGTAGTTTTAGTCTAGAAGATTAGGAGAATTTTATGGAACTCGGCTTTACCTTGTTTGAAATTGGTTACGGTGCTTTTTTCATTGCTGCCGGAATTGTTTGTGTTGGTGGGGCTTCACTGTGGCTTTTAGCTGCAAGACTAGATAAAAAAGAAGCCGCGCGGAGTAACTAACGAACTATACCCTCTTTGCCTTTCCGTAACGGAACAAACTGGGAGCTTTTGAAGCTAGCTGAAGAACTTAACACCAAGCACCAAGCCCAAATATTAGCCTTTTTTAGTCCTAAATTTCTTAGTGTCTCAGTCGTCACTCCAGAAATCTCGGATACTTGCTTTAATCGTATCTTATGGGCTGGAATCCCCTGCTTTTGGATGGTGAATATAGCTTTAACAACCTTGCGCATTGATCTCTCTTTAAGCTTTTTTGAAACATACCGCGCATGATCTCCTCTGTTCCTTTTGCTTGGCTTTCGTCTCTTCACTAAATGCCCCGTCGGTACGCCAGTTCCCTTCGTGAAATTCTTAATAAACTCGCCAGAACTTGCTTGATAACGTTTTGCCATAGCTGTAGACACATAATTCAATAGAGCCGCCGTTGGAAGCTTTATAGAGTTACTATTGACTTGAAAAAGAACTTCCCTAATTAAGTTACGTGGACATGCTAACTGCCGTAAGCAGACGACGATGGAATAGGCAATTAGATCGCGAAAACCAACTTTCACCCTCGTTCCTTTTAGCAGAAGAGGGATTACAAAGTTCACATACTTTAAGCACCATTTTTGGTGGTTACTTAAGTTTTCTGAAATATTGAAGTAGCCACGACAAAAATCCTCTGATGATACCAGTGAAGGCTTGAAACTCTTCTTATAAGATCTTGGAAAGACCCTATGCCTGTCATCAATATTTAGTTGCTTTATTAACCCCCCAAGCGTCCTTCTTTCCGTTACTTTACTCGAGCGATATGCCTTACATGCTGTCTGATATTTGATGTTTATCGTCCCTGGCAGACGCATAATTCTTTTAGGACTACTATTAGCTCGTTCATCGACAAATAGCTCCCACCCTATGGATAGCGCAGTTAACAGGCTATTCAGTCGTTCCTTTAACATGAACCACCGTTTTATATTTTTGGGAGTTGCCGCTTCAAGTTTAAAAAGCCAATAGAAATGTAAACCACCAGAACCTGACTCAACTGTGATATCTGGCTCTGGCAAACTTTCATTTGCTTCTAGAGTTTTGTAGAGAGATTTATGTATGCGATCTATTTCAACTAATGAAAGGCGTTTTTCGAGCTCTTTATCCCGAACATCTAGATCAACCCAGATACAACATAGCTCAGACAACTCAGCCAGCTTCGCCCTAGAAGCGCTAAAAAAACCATTAGGCGTAAAGAAAACCTCTTCCCCTAAAAAGTCCTCATCGTCAATTAGGTTCCCATAAACAGCCTCACTAAATGATTTCCTAGTCAACGACGTAATATTTTGCGAGTTGACTGGACCGAACAGACTTGTATTTCGAGCTCTAAAGCTTGCCTCTCTATCTACATGCTTTCTTAACTTATCTGCATATAAGCTCCTCACATCCCTGTGAGCAACGCTCTCGGAACCAACTACTGAACTAAAGAAGTCCGGAAGAGCTACTTCAGAAAAAGCTGAGTTAATCCTCATGCCCGCTTATTCTTAGTTATAAAATCTCTAAGGTCCCCACTATGTCAGCCTAGTTGTCCAGTTGGCAATTTCGCCATTAATTAATAAACAGTGGGCGGCATAGGTTCATGTATGCCACGTTATTCCGAAG